>NZ_JBIRHU010000029.1:0-90683 GCF_044328675.1 Streptomyces sp. NPDC017890 | reverse complement strand
GTACTGCAGGGGGGACCCTGTGGGAGAGTAGGACGCCGCCGAACAATCATTCAAAGGAAACCCCGCACCGGGAACGGTGCGGGGTTTTCTGCGTTTCAGGACGGCTTCACCAGTTTCGTGTCGTACGCCAGGATCACCGCCTGGACGCGGTCGCGGGAGCCCGTCTTGGCCAGGATGCGGCCCACGTGGGTCTTCACCGTCGACTCGGCGAGATGGAGACGCTCGGCTATCTCCATGTTGGTCCAGCCCTGGCCCATCACCCTCAGGATCTCGTTCTCGCGCTCGGTGAGAGAGGCCAGGCGGGGATCGGGGGTGTCGTCCCACGCCGCTGTGGCGGCGGCCGGCAGATGGTGGACGTAGGTGTCGAGCAGGCGGCGGGTCAGGCTCGGAGCCACCACCGCGTCGCCACTGGCCACCGCGCGGATGCCGGACAGCAGCTCCTCCGGCTGGGCGTCCTTGACGAGGAACCCTGAGGCTCCGGCGCGCAGGCCGGAGTACGCGTACTCGTCGAGGTCGAAGGTCGTGAGGATGAGGACTCGCGTGCGGCCGCCGCTCGCGACGATGCGGCGCGTCGCCTCGATGCCGTCCATGCCGGGCATGCGGACGTCCATGAGGACGACGTCGGGGCGGAGTTCGGCCGTCATACGGGCGGCTTCCGCACCGCCCGCCGCCTCGCCCACGACCGTCATGTCGTCCTGACTCTCCAACAGCATCCGGAAGCCGAAGCGCTGGAGCGATTGGTCGTCGGCGATGAGGACGGTGGTCACTGCGGGGATTCCTCCGGTAGGTGCAGGTGGACGCGCCAGCCCCGCTCGGGGCCTGGGCGTGGGCCGGCCTCAAGTGTGCCTCCGTACAGGGACGTTCGCTCGCGCATTCCGGGCAGGCCCCGGCCGTCGGTAGGGCCGGGGGCCGGGCCGCCGTGCCCGGTGTCGGTGACGGTGAGGGCCACGGCCCCGCCGGTCCCGTAGGAGAGGTCGATGTGGGCGGTGGCGTCCGGGCCGGCGTGTTTGAGGGTGTTGGTGAGGGCTTCCTGGATGACGCGGTAGACCGTGAGCTGGCGGCCCTCCGGGAGTGCCGGGTGGCCCTTGACGGTCGTACGGACGGGGAGACCGGCCCGGCGGACGCCGTCGAGGAGTTGGTCGAGGTCGGTGAGGGCGGGCTGCGGTGCCAGTTCTGCCGCCCGGGGGCCGTCCTGCTCCTCGTCGCGCAGGACGTCCAGCAGGCGGCGTAGTTCGCCCAGGGCCTGGCGGCTGGTGGTGGCGATGGCGTCCAGGGCCTGGGCGGCGCGTTCGGGGGACTTCGCGGCGGCGTAGCGTCCGCCGTCGGCGAGGCCGGTGACGACGGACAGGTTGTGGCCGATGATGTCGTGCATCTCCCGGGCTATGCGGGCGCGTTCGGCGGCTGCGGCGAGGCGGATCTGCTGGTCGCGTTCGGTCTCCAGGCGGCGGGCGCGGTCCTCCAGGGCCTCGGTGTGGTCGCGCCGGGTGCGGACGGTGATGCCGATCAGGGCGGCCACGCAGATGGAGAGCAGCTGCGAGCCGACCTGCTGGTTCCAGGAGCCCGCGCTGTCCCCGTAACGGGCGACCGCGACACAGGTCGGGGCGACCGCCAGCGCCACCGCCCACCACAGGTTGCGCAGCGGCAGGCGCAGGGCGATGTGGTGGACGAGGAGCAGCTGCAGCAGGGCCGCTTGCAGGGCGGCGCCCGACCAGGCGTTCAACAGGGCGGCGGGCAGCGTCGCGAGGAGGGCGGCCTGGGGGTGGCTGCGACGCCAGAGGAGGGGGACGGAGAGGGCGAGGCTGAGAGCGATGACGAGTCCGGTGGGGACGCCGGGGTCGTGCGCGACGTTGCGCCAGCCGCCGGAGGCGTCGATCATGGCGGCCAGCACCCAGAGGCCGGTGAGGTGCAGGTCCCAGACGAGGGGCCGGCGGCGGTCGAAGGCGCGTACCCGTCGGTTGACGCGGTGCACGTATTCGGTGAGGGGTTCGGCCACTCGTTCTTCCGGCGCGGACTTCACGGGCTCCATCCGGCCATGGTCGCGGTCCGGGGCGCGGAGGGCGTCCGTCCGGGGGCCGTATATCAGGTGAGGGGCGTAGTACCCGGGTATTACGGTGGCCCGCATGAGTGCCTCGGTCCCCGGTGACTACATGATCCGCTCCATACGTGCCGACGAGTGGCAGGCCGTGAAGGAGCTGCGGCTGCGCGCGCTGCGGGACCCGGTCGCGCACCTCGCGTTCCTGGATACGTACGACACCGCCGTGACCCGGCCCGACTCCTACTGGCGGGAACGGACGGCGAAGGCCGCCGAGGGCGCTTCACAGGCGCAGCAGATCGTCGCGGAGGGGCCGGGAGGCCGGTGGCTGGGCACGCTGACCGTGCTCGTGGAGGAGGCCGGGACGACGGACTGGGCCGGGTTCCCCGTGGAGCGGCGGCAGGGGCACGTGGTGGGAGTGTTCGTACGGTCCGAGTGGCGGGGGAGCGGGCTGACGAAGGCGCTGTTCGACGCCGGGCTGGAGTGGGCGTGGGCGAACGGCCTGGGACGGGTGCGGCTCATCGTGCACCCGGAGAACGGGCGTGCGCAGGGTGCGTACCGCACGGTGGGTTTCGCGCCGACCGGGCGGACGGTGCCGATGGAGGGTGTGCCCGGTGACCACGAGCTGGAGTTCGTGGTCGAGCGGTGACACGGGCCCGCGGCCGTCGGCGTCACACCGGCAGTTCGTCGTGGGGCCAGCGGGCCCGGCCCTGTTCACGGGAGCGGAGCAGGGCCAGGGTCGGCATACCCCGGTCCGCTCCGGTGGCCAGCAGCTCCGGGAGCTGGGGGAGCGGAGCCACGGCGGCGACGTCGTCCAGGACGAGGGTGAGTGGTGGGTCGAGGCGACCGGAGGATGACCGTTCGGCCATGCGCCGGCCGCGCTCGACCACGCTTGAGACGAGCGCCGTCAGCAGCGGCATCGCGCCGGGGCTCGTGCGGGGGTCTTCGATGGATTCACCCACCACGTAAAGGGTGCCCTGTTCGTGGATGAAGGAATCCAAGGCGAGGGCATCATTTCGGTTGGGAGTGCACGCCTCGCGGATGTTGACCGTCGAGAGGACGGCCAGGGCCCGGGTGGTGAGCTGCTGGGCCATGTCCCGGCGTTCGGGGTGGGCGGTGAGGGCCCCTTCGAGTTCGCCCGCGGCGCCGGGCGCGGCCTTGGGGTTGGTCCGGAGGATGCGTACGGCGTCCTGGATCTGGAGGCCCTGGGACCAGCGGTGGACGTGGCGGACGGTGCGGCCGTCGATGGCGGCGGCGTGGAGGTAGCTGCGCAGGAGCAGTTCGGCGGTGTCGCCGACCGCCTGGTCGAGCCGGGAGGTGGGGCGGACCGGCGTGAGGAGGGCGGCGGCTCTGGTCACGGCTGTCTGCTTCTCCTCGCAGCCCGCGGTGGGGGACCAGTGGAGGCGGGCCGGGGTGTCGCAGAGGTGGTTCGGGTCGTAGAGGTGGGAGGGGCCCAGTTTCGCGCGGGCGTCCTTCGTGTCCGACCAGAGGTCCGGGTTCGAGGTGATGACGAGGGCGGGGCCTTCCGCGTCGCGCAGGGTCCGGCTCGCGGTCGAGTGGCGGACGCCGGGCGTGCCGTAGTGCACCGCGCCTTCGGGGCGGTTCGTCTCCCAGCCGCGCACCCGTGTGCCGTCGGGCGCGGAGGCCGGGGGCTCCTCCTCCGGTGGCTTCTCCCACCGCGGTGCCCTCGGGGTCGGGACCTCGTGCACGGGCATGTGTTCCGGCACCGGTTCCGGTTCCCGCACCGGGTCAGGAGCCGGGGCCGGGGCCGGGGCCGGGGCCGGGGCGGGGGCCGGGGTCGGTTCCGGGCTGTGTACGTCCGTCGTCGGTCGCGTCACTCGCCGCCGCTGCCGTACCGCCCGCCACCGGGCCACCGTGCCCATCACGAAGACGGTCAGGACCACCAGCACCATCATCTGGCCGATGAACAGCCCCCAGAACAGCCCGTAACCGGAGAGCGCGGTCTCGGGGGTGTCCGGCCAGGCGCCGGGGAGGTCGTGGGGTTCGGAGACCAGGTGGCGCATGGCCAGGGGGGTGCCGGTGAAGGTGACGTCGGAGGGCCAGGAGCCGTGGGCGAACAGGGCGGAGAGGCCGGTCGCCGTCCACACCAGCAGGGTCATGCCGAGGATGAAGGCGAGTATGCCGATCAGCAGGCCGTCGGGGATGCCGCCCTGCTGGTCCGGCCGCCGGCCGCGGTGGTCGTCCGGTCTCATGCCTTCGGTCCCTCCCCGTCTTCCTACGCCACCGTCGATTCGGACGAGTCTCCGATGTGCTGTTCCATGAAGGCCGCCGCCCGCTCCTCCGCCTCCAGTTCGGCGGCGCGCAGGGCGTCGTCGTTGAAGTCGGCGGAGGACTCGGTCATCGCGCGGTCGGTGAAGACCAGGGGGCGTTCGGTGTCGGTGATCAGGTGTTTGACCACCTGGACGTTGCCGTTGACGTCCCACACCGCGATGCCGGGGGTGAGGGACGGGATGATCTCCACGGCCCAGCGTGGCAGGCCCAGGACGCGTCCCGTGGCCCGCGCCTCGTCGGCCTTCTGGGCGTAGATGGTCCGGGTGGAGGCCATTTTCAGGATGGCCGCGGCCTCTCTGGCGGCCGCTCCGTCGACGACGTCCGACAAGTGGTGCACCACCGCCACGAACGACAGACCCAGCCGGCGCCCGAACTTCAGCAGCCGCTGGAACAGCTGCGCCACGAACGGGCTGTTGATGATGTGCCAGGCCTCCTCGACCAGGAAGATGCGCTTCTTCCGGTCGGGCCGGATCCAGGTGTGCTCCAGCCAGACCCCCACGATGGCCATGAGGATCGGCATGGCGATGGAGTTGCGGTCGATGTGGGACAGGTCGAAGACGATGAGGGGGGCGTCGAGGTCGATGCCCACCGTCGTCGGGCCGTCGAACATGCCGCGCAGGTCACCGTCGACGAGGCGGTCGAGGACCAGTGCCACGTCCAGGCCCCACGCCCGTACGTCGTCTATGGCGACGTTCATCGCCTCGGCGGACTCCGGCTCGGGGTGGCGGAGCTGCTCGACGATGTCGGTGAGGACCGGCTGGCGCTGCACGATGGTCTCGTTGACGTAGGCGTGCGCGACCTTGAGCGCGAAGCCGGAGCGCTCGTCCAGGCCGTGCCCCATCGCCACCTCGATGATGGTGCGGAGCAGGGCCAGCTGCCCGGTCGTCGTGATCGCCGGGTCCAGCGGGTTGAGCCGGATGCCGTGGTCCAGGGCAGCCATCGGGTCCAGCCGGATGGGAGTTATGCCCAGCTCCTCGGCGATGAGGTTCCACTCGCCGACGCCGTCCTCGCCCTGGGCGTCCAGAACGACGACCTGGCGGTCCTTGAAGCGGAGCTGGCGCAGGACGTACGTCTTCTCCAGCGCCGACTTGCCGTTCCCGGACTCCCCGAGCACCAGCCAGTGCGGGGCGGGGAGCTGCTGGCCGTACAGCTGGAAGGGGTCGTAGATGTAGCCCTTGCCGGAGTAGACCTCGCGGCCGATGATCACGCCGGAGTCGCCGAGGCCGGGGGCGGCGGTCGGCAGGTAGACGGCCTGCGCCTGGCCCGTGGAGGTGCGGACCGGGAGGCGGGTCGTCTCCACCTTCCCGAAGAGGAAGGACGTGAAGGCGTCGGTGAGGACGGACATCGGGTCCCGCATCAGGCTCAGCCCCTACCTTCGGATGCCGGTGGCGAACGGAAGTGTGTTCACGAAGGCGCGGTGGTGCTCACGGTCGCACCACTCCAGTTTCAGATACGACTTTCCGGCCGAGGCCCGTATCGTCCGCTTGTCGCGGGCCAGGGACTCGGGGGAGCGGGAGGAGACCGTGATGTAGCCGACCAGGTTGACACCGGCCGCGCCGCTGGCGAGGTCCTCGCCCCGCTGGTCCAGCCGGCCGTGGGCGGCGACGTCGCGGGGGTCGACGGTCCGGTTCATCTTGGCGGCGCGGGAGGCTTCGGCGTCGTCGTTCGTCTTCTCGGTCAGCATGCGTTCGATGGCGACCTCGGTGGGTTCGAGGTCCATCGTCACGGCGACCGTCCTGATCACGTCCGGGGTGTGGACGAGGAGCGGCGCGAGGAAGTTCACGCCGACCGGGGTCATCGGCCACTCCTTGATCCAGGCGGTGGCGTGGCACCAGGGCGCGCGGGTGGAGGACTCCCGGGTCTTGGCCTGGAGGTAGGTGGGCTCCATGGCGTCCAGCTCGGCCGGCCAGGCGTTGCGCTTGGTCATCGCCTGGATGTGGTCGATGGGGTGGTCCGGGTCGTACATGGCGTGGATGAGCGAGGCGAGCCTGCCCTGCCCCAGTGGCTGGCGCACCCGGATGTCGGCTTCCTGGAGGCGGGAGCAGATGTCCGTCAGCTCGCGCGCCATCACGACCGCCAGTCCGGCGTCGCGGTCCAGCTTGCGTCCGTTCTGCGGCCGGGCGGCGCGGGCCATGGCGTGCGCCTCGGCGGCCAGGTCGCGGGTGTAGTGCATGCAGGCGATGAGATAGGCGCGGTGCTGCTCGCTGCTGGTGGACACCATCGACTGGAGCTGGTCGTACGACTGCTGCAGCCACGGCAGCGCCTTGTCGTCGCCGCGCTGGGAGACGTCCTTGGCGTGCGCGTCGGGGTCGGCCGGGAGGGTGCGGGCGAGCATCTGGATGCGGGTGACGAAGCCGTCGCCGTTGGCCACGTGCTTGAGGAGGGTGCCGAAGCGGTCGACGAGGGCTTCCTGGTCCTCGGAGTCGCGCAGGCCGACGCCGGGGCCCTCGATCTCGATCGCGGCGGTGACCGTTCTGCGGTCGGCGTGCAGCAGTACGGCGATCTCGTCCGGCCCGAAGGGCGCCGCCAGCCAGCTGATGCGGCCGATGCCGGGCGGCGGGCCGACCTCGACCTCCCGCCCGTCGATCCTGGTGCCGGCCTCGATGGCGCCGGAACGGTAGGTGGTGCCGCGGCGCAGCGTCCGCTTGTAGCTGCGGTTGATCTCGAACCACTTGTAGAACGTGCGGTGCTTGTACGGCACGTAGACGGCCGCCAGCGCGAGCATGGGGAAGCCGCAGAGCAGCACGATGCGCAGGGTCAGGACGGGGACGAGGAGCCCGCACATCATGCCGAGGAACGCGCCGACGACGATCAGCGCGATCTCACCGGTCTCGCGGTTGCGGCCGACGATCGCGTTCGGCCGGGCGCGGCCGATCAGATACGTACGGCGGGGCGTGACCGGATGGGACACGTGGGACTCGGTCGTCAACGCCCGTCACCTCCTGTGCTCTTTTTAAGGCTGTTACGGGTGTTGCCTGCGTGGGGCGTGTTCACCGGGCTGCTGGAGCGCGGTGCGGGTGCGGCGGAGGGGACACTTCCGCCGCCTCCGTTCGAGGGGCGCGAGCTGTGCGCGGCGACTCCGCCGGAGGCGGGGTTCGAGGGGCGGGGAGCGGAGGACTGGCCTCCGCCTCCACCGCTGCCGTTGTGGCGGGTGCTGTGGGTTCTGATGCCCTGGGCGACCAGGTTCGCCGGGGAGCTGATCACGGCCGCGGCCTTGCCCTCGGCGCCCTGCATGATGCGGTTGTTGCGGCCGCTCGCGATCTCGTCGCCGAAGCCGGGGACGAAGCGGTAGATCATCGCGGAGGCGAAGATCGCGAGCAGGATGATCGCGAGGCCGGAGACGACGGCGGAGAAGGCGTTTGGGCCGTCGTCGGCGGAGAGCGCGCCGGCGAGGCCGAGCACGATGACGACGACGGGCTTGACGAGGATCACGGCGATCATGATCCCGGCCCAGCGGCGGACGTGGCCCCACAGGTTCTTGTCGACCAGGCCGGCGTAGACGACGGTGCCGAGCAGGGCCCCGACGTAGAGCAGGGCGGCGCGGATGACGAGTTCCAGCCAGAGCACGCCGGCGGCGAGGATCGACACCAGGGAGACGACGATCAGCATGATCGGTCCGCCGCCGATGTCCTCGCCCTTCTCCAGGGCGCCGGAGAACGTGCCGAAGAAGGTGTCCGTCTGGTCGCCGGTGGCCTTGGCGAGGACGTCCGTGACGCCGTCGGTCGCCGAGACGACCGTGTACAGGATCAGCGGCGTGAACGCCGACGCCAGGACGGTGAGCCAGAGGAACCCGATGGCCTCGGAGAGCGCGGTGCTGAGGGGGACGCCGCGCACGGCACGCTTCGCCACCGCGAGGAGCCACAGGAGGAGCGTGAGGATCGTCGACGCCGCGAAGACGACGGCGTACTGCTGGAGGAACTGCGGGTTCGTGAAGTCGACGTCGGCCGTGTCCTGCACGGCGGCGCTGAGCTTGTCCACGGTCCACGCGGCGGCGTTGGCGCAGCCCTTGGCGAGGGAGGAGAGAGGGTCGATGGTGGCGCTGGGGTCGAAACTCCGGCCGTCGCCTCCGGACGAGCCGCCACTGCCGCTGCTGCGTTCGCCGCGTTCGCAGTAGTCCTTGGCGGGGCCGCGGATGAGGTCACAGGGATCCTCTGTGTCCGCCGGCGTGGGGGTGGGCGCAGCAAAGGCCCGGGTGGCCAGCAGCACCGTGGCGGTCTGTACTGCGGCAAGGGTCGACGCGACCTTGAGGACGCGGTGGTTAGCGCGCATACGTGAAACCTCCGTACTCCTCGACGGCCTTCGTCATGTCGTCGGCAGTGGAGGCCCTTTGATCGCGACCGACCGGCACCGGACCGTCCTTCTGCTGGAAGTCGGTGACCTTCCAGTCGTTGTCGGCCCACGTCAGCTGGTAGGTGGTGGTGTACCAACTTTCGGTCACCGGGTTGGTCGAGTCGCCACCGGACAGGCCGAAGAGGGACGTGTACCAAACCTCCACGGTGGCCTTCTCGGCGCTCGACGTTGTGAGCTTGGTTCCCACCGGAATCACCCGCGAGACAAAGGTCTGGCCGGCCGGTGCCCTGCCGTCCTTGTCGAGACCGATGTTCGCGAGGAACTTCTGGCTCGAGTACGCGCCGTCCAGTTCTGTCCGCCGGGTTGCGGCGACATCGGGTGCGTAGACGGTGTCGATGATGTCGTGCCGTCTGGCCTTGTCGAACATGCCGTCAGACCCCAACGCCACCGCATAGTTCGCCGCCGCGCTCTGCGCCCCCTGCTCGTCGTGGGCGAAGCCCGATCGGACCGGCTGGGTTCCGGAGGGCGCCGTCGCCGACGTCTTCGGCTTGTCGGCGGCCGCGTCGTCCGACGACTCTGCGGAATCGTCTCCTCCACGGTTCGCGAAGGCGATCGCGGCGATGAGGAGGACGACGACGCCGACCACGGTGACCAGGCTCCGTGACGACGAGCGGCCGCCGCGCCGGGGGCCGCCGTAGCCGTCGCCGTCCCCGTCGGGCAGCCGGGTCCGTGTCTGACCGGTGCCGCCGTAACCGCCGGAGGACTGGTGGTCGTCTCCGAGACTCATGCCGCGTACGCCCCCTCGACGTCGTGTCTGCCGTAGAAGTACGACGGTAGCCGTGCTGGTCCCCGCGCGGGCGCGGTGTGGTGACTCGACATCAGAGAAACGCAACCTCAGCCGGTTGGCACGACGGGCGGGTGGGATGGGGGAGGGAAAGGGAGGTGCGCCGGGCTACACGGCCATCCCGTACACGATGGTGAAGAGCGTGCCGAGCGATCCGATGATGAACACGCCCGTCAAGCCCGCGATGATGAGGCCCTTGCCCTGCTCCGCGCTGAAGGTGTCGCGGAGCGCGGTGGCACCGATGCGCTGCTTGGCAGCGCCCCAGATCGCGATGCCGAGGCAGAGCAGGATGGCGACGGCCATCACCACCTCGATCATGATCTTGGCTTCGGTGCCCAGGCTGCCGAAGGGGCCCCAGTCCGGAGCGATCCCCCCGATAATGGTGTTGATGTCTCCCTCGTCGGCCGCAAAGAGCATGTAAGTCACCGCCCCTGGTGGGTAGTTCCGCGCCCTCTGCGGACGTGCAGAGGTCAGGCCTCATTGTCGCCGACGATGACGCCGTCGTATGTCGACTTGGCGTCACTGATTGGCGGGTTTCGTACGAATAGCTTGCCACCGGCTCGCGCCAGGCCCTAACGGCGTGGCGCGAACCGGTATGTAAAGAGTCGTATGTTCACTCTGTGTATCACGTTCCGTTACGCTGGGCAATGAGGCTGGAGTGCGACTGTGAAGTGATCGAAGTCTCCTGCGCGCACGCCGAGCGTGAAGGCTTCCCACTTCTGACGGTCCGTCGTGACGACGGTTCCTGGCGCGTCCGTGCTTTGGATGCGGACGGAGGCCTTGGTGCCGTCCTCCTGGGTGAAGACGACCTGGAGGGCTTCCGGTCGGGTGCCCGACTTCAGGGCGGTGAGCAGGGAGGCGAAGGCGGCAGGGGCGACGGTGACTATGGAGCCGGTGGGGTCGCTGCTTTCGGTGAGATGGATGCCGGTGGCGCTGGCGCTGACGTGGAGACAGGAGTCACCCTGTGCGCAGTAGGAGGACCTCTGCCAGGCGAGTTGCTTCATGTCGACCTTCCTCACAGTTCCTGCGCGATCTTGTGGATGAGATCCCGTGACTTGTCGGGCGGCAGTGCGCTGGTTTCCATGCGGTCGAGAAGCAGCCGGTACTTGTCGAGCTGAGCCCCGGAGTCGAGGAAGACCGGGCCGTGGGACTGGTCGAGGTGGACGGTGTCGAGCTGCGGTACGGGTGCCGTGGAGTAATAGAAGGACTGGCCCGACCCCGGGAGGATGCCGGTGTCGAACGTCAGCACGCGCATGGTGATGTGGTCGCGCTCGCTCATGTCGAGCAGGTGCTGCAGCTGAGTTCGGGTCACCTCGGGGCCACCCAGCCGCATGCGAAGTGCCGCCTCGTGAATGGTGGCCTGGTGTGGTGTTGGAGCGTCCCGGTAGAGCACTGCCTGACGCTTGATGCGGAACGAGATCCGGTGCTCGATGTCCGGCGGCGACATCTCCGGGACATCCTGGCGGAAGACCTCGCGGGCGTAGTCCCTTGTCTGCAGGAGGCCGGGAATGTGCAGCGTGACGGCTGTGCGCAGACGCTCGGCATGGTGCTCGACCTCTGCCAGGTCCAGCAGCGCGGCAGGCAGGAGCTCCCGGTACTCCTCCCACCATCCCCGGGTTCGCTCGGCCGCCATGTCGCAGAGCGCGTCGATCAGGGCTGTGTCGCCGCAGTCGTAGTGGCAGGCGAGAGTGCGGACCCGCTCGGGGCTCACGCCGGCCCGTGCGGCCTCCACGTTGCTGATCTGGTTCTGCTGAACGCCGAGGAGGCGACTGGCCTGGGTCGAGGTCAGTCCGGCCCGCTCTCGCAGTTTGCGCAGCTCAGCACCCAATCGGAGTTGACGGCCCGTCGGGTTGCTTCTCACGCGCCCCATACCTCTCTGTCACTCACATGAGTGGCATCTAAGTTCTTTTCTGGCGTCATCTAAGAAACACCTCTAGCTTACGACTGGCGCCCCGCCCAGAAGTGCACCGATCGACGGACCGGCATGCCACTGGGCACCCCCACCCACGCTCCAACTTCGCGCACTGAACGGAGACTTCCATGGCCACCGTAAACCCGTCCTGGGGCTACACCCTCCACCTCCCGCACGATCCACGCGCACCGGGGATCGCCCGCACGACCCTCCGCGCCACGCTCGCCGCGCACGGGCTCGCGGAGCTGACGCCCACCGCCGAACTGCTGGCCGCCGAGCTGCTCGCCAACGCCCACCTGCACACCACCGGCCCCTACTCCCTCCGCATCCTGTCGCGGGAGCCGGGGCGGTTGCGGGTCGGCGTGTGGGACAGCGACTGGAGGGTGCCGCCCGGCTTCCGCGACGGGGAACAGCCCGGCGCCGTACCGCCGGAGGACGCCGAGGGCGGCCGGGGTCTGCACCTGGTGCGGGCCTGCGCGGACGCCGTAGGGGTGTCGGTGCTGCGCGAGCTCGGCGCCTCGAAGGGCGGGAAGCTGCTGTGGGCGGAGTGCCGGCGTTGATCGGGGTGTTTGTCGCCTCGACATGGCCGGAAAGTGTTATTGAACGGCCCGGACATGGGGGAGGGTTGGGCCATGCGCAAGATGTGGGTCGGTGCCGGTGTCGCGGTCGCCCTCGGGACGGGCTTCGTGATGCTGCTCGTCGTGGGCGTCTACGTCGTCGCCGGGAACCTCGCCGGCGGCACCGGCGGGGGGAGCAAGACGCTCGCCAAGGGGTCGGTGCCCGCGGCGTACCAGCCGCTCGTGCAGAAGTGGGGCAATCACTGCCCCGCCATCAGTCCCGCGCTGCTCGCTTCCCAGCTCTACCAGGAGAGCCGCTTCAACCCGCGGGCGCAGAGCCATGCGGCGGCGCAGGGCATAGCGCAGTTCATCCCCGGTACGTGGGCCACCCACGGGATCGACGGGGACGGGGACGGCGACCGGGACGTGTGGGACCCGGCGGACGCCATCCCGTCGGCGGCGTCGTACGACTGCTCCCTCGCGTCGTACGTGAAGGACGTGCCCGGAGACCCGGCCGAGAACATGCTCGCCGCCTACAACGCGGGGCCCTACGCGGTGATCAAGTACCAGGGCGTGCCGCCGTACAAGGAGACGCAGAACTACGTCAAGACGATCACGACGCTCGCGAAGAGCTTCGCGGCGCCCACCACCCGGGTCGACCCCTCCGAGCAGGCCGCCGGGGCCATCGCCTACGCGCAGAAGAAGCTCGGCACGCCCTACCTGTGGGGCGGGAACGGCACGGCCGACCAGGGCGGGCGGTTCGACTGCTCGGGGCTGACCAAGGCGGCGTTCGAGAGTGTGGGGATCGAGCTGCCGCGGGTCGCCAATGACCAGTACAACGCGGGGGCGCATCCGAGCCGGGACGAGTTGCTCCCCGGTGACCTGGTGTTCTTCTCGGACGACCTCACCAACTCCCGGGCCATCCGGCACGTGGGGATGTACGTCGGCGGCGGGTACATGATCAACGCGCCGCGGCCGGGTGCGGTGATCCGGTTCGACCCGATCGACACCCCTGACTATTTCGGGGCCACCCGGGTGACCGAGGACGGCGCGAAAGCGCTGCCCACGGCGGTGTGAATGACAGGGTATGAACCCAGCGTGAAACCCTGCCCTGAGCTGCGACGACGTGTTTCTCTTCGATAACGTCTGCGTGATCATTCGGTGGAGTGTGGAACGTATCAACGGGGGTCGTGCGTTCCTGTTCACGTGTAGGTGTGCGGACCGTTCGGCTCCGGCGGATCTACGACCACGGGGGTGGCAGAAGAGGCGTGCGCTCGGTGCGCCGGAGGACATGACGAAGGGGCCGCAGCACCATGGCTGGACTCGCCGAATCCGGGTCGAACCCCGACGTCGAGCTGCTCTACGACATCAACGGCCTGGCCAAGGACGCACCGCACTGGTTCGACCGGGTCATGGAGTTCGTGGGTGAGTACGGACTGCTGTTCGCGATCGTGCTGCTGGTGCTGTGGTGCTGGTGGTCCGGGCGGCGGCGCGCCGGTGAGGACGCCGCCTCGAACGTGGCGGCACTGGTGTGGGCGCCGCTCGCGGCCGGCGTCGCGGTGCTGGTCAACGTACCGATACGCGGCTTCGTCGAGAGGCCCCGGCCGTTCAAGACACACGACGGGCTGGAAGTGCTCGTCGCGGGGAAGGACGACTTCTCCTTCGTGAGCGACCACGCGACGCTCTGCATGGCCCTGGCCGTCGCCCTGTTCGTCGCCAACCGGAAGTTCGGGCTCGCCGCGATCGTGCTGGCGGTGTTCGGCGGATTCATCCGCGTCTACATGGGCGTGCACTACCCGACGGACGTCATCGGCGGCTTCGCCCTCGGCACGGCCGTCGCGCTGCTGCTGTCGCCGGTCGCCATGGCCCTGCTGGCGCCGCTGACCCGGGCCGTCGAGCGGTCGCCCCGGGCGGGATGGCTGGTCAGCGCGCGGCGGCGCGAGGACGCCGCCGAGCGGGGTGCCGTGATCCCGGGGTCGCGCCAGGAGAGTGCCGGAGCGGGGGAGCGGGATCTCGCCGCGTGAGACTGCCGCCGTTCGCCGTGTGAGGCCGCCGCTGAAGGTGGCCGGAGCGCCTTCGGGTCGGTGAAGACGCGGTCCGGGTCGTACCGGCGCCTACGAGCGCCGGGCACCGGGCCGCGTCTTCGCCGTTTCGCGGGGGAGGCGCCGCGGACCCGGGTCAGGCCGGTGCGTGGGTCTTCGCGTCCGTGCGGGCCTGACTTCTGGCCCTGCGGGCCGGGCCTCGCCAGCCGCAGGTGCAGCGGGCCAGACAGAAGGGGCCCTGTTCGACCGTCGTCGTGAGGTGTTCCGGGACGTCCTGCGGGGCTTCGAGGCCCTCCTGCTGTGCCACGCCACAACGTTACCGGCGTCACCTGCCCCTCGTTAACCGGTACGGCAGGGGGGACCGGAACGGGCGCGACGGCTGGAGTAGGTGGCGATGGTCCGATGGGAGAGGAAGCGGCGGAGTAGGAGGACGGGCGGAGTCCTCGTCCTCGCCCAGGGCGTGGTCTGCGCGTGTCTGGCCGGGGGAGGGTGCTCCGGGCAGGGAGCCGCCGTGCAGGGGGCGGGCGGCGGCGAGCCGGTCGCCGTGCTGCACCGGGCCGCCGACCGGCTGGTGGCCGCCGGCAGCGCCAAGACGCGTACCGCGATGGAGATGGCCAGCGGTGGGACGCGGGTCACCATCCGCGGCGAGGGTGTCTACGACTTCGACAGGCGGCTCGGGCGGTTGAAGGTACGGCTGCCCCAGGACCCGGCGGGGACGAGTGAGCACCGGCCGATCACCGAGCTGCTCGCACCGGGTGCCCTGTTCATGAAGAACCGGGGGGCCGGCGTGCCCGACGACAAGTGGGTGCGGGTGGAGACCGCCTCGCTGTCCGACGGGAACCTGGTGACCGGTGGGGCGACGGACCCGCTCGCCGCCGCCGAGGTGCTGCTGGGGACGCGGACGGCGACGTACGTGGGGCGGACGGAGGTCGCGGGGACCGAGGTGCGGCACTACCGGGGAACCGCCGATCTCGCCCGGGCGGCCCGGGACGCCTCGGACGGCAACAGGGAGGCGCTGGCCGCGGCGGCCGAAGGGTTCGCCACCGCCGAGGTGCCGTTCGACGTCTACCTCGACGACGAGGGCCGCATCCGCAAGGTCCGGCACCGCTTCAGCTTCGTCAACGGGCGGGACGAGGGCACCGTGGCCGTCACCTCGACCACGCTGCTCCACGATTTCGGCGCCGCCGTCCGCGTACGGCTGCCCGCGGACCGTGACATCTACGCCGGGAAGATCGCGGCGGAGCCCGGGGAGGGCTCGGAGGAAGGTTCGGAGGAAGGTTCGGCGGAAGGTTCGGCGGAAGGTCCGGTGGAGGGCTCGGCGGAGGCGTCCGGTGCGCGTGCGAAGGCGGGCGCGGGCGCGGAGGCGGCGGCGGGCGGCAAGAACTAGCCCTTCCGTGCCATGCGCGTTGTGCAGGCCGCTCCCTACTCTAGGAAGCCGGTGACGGCAGAGACGAGGTGACGCGCGTGGCTCCGGTCGGCGGTACGGCGGTTCAGGACCACGTGGCCCTCGCCGAGATCGAGCTGTGCGGCGAGCTGATCATCGCGGCGTCGGCCGCCCGGGAGCGGCTGAGCCTGGAGAGCATCGACGAAGTGCTGCGGGTCGCCGAGGAACGCGGGGCCGGGGCCGATCGGTAAGGGACCGGCCGTTCCGGCTTCAGCGGCTCGGCCGACGGTGGACCGGCCGATGGTGGACCGGCCGATGGTGGACCGGCTGACGGTGGGCCTGCCGGATCCGCCGGTGCGGGGTCACGTGCGCAGCAGACGGCCGATCGCCTTCGTCGCCTCCTCCACCTTCGCGTCGATCTCGGCGCCGCCCTTGACGGCCGCGTCGGCGACGCAGTGGCGCAGGTGCTCCTCCAGGAGCTGCAGGGCGAAGGACTGCAGGGCCTTCGTGGAGGCGGACACCTGCGTGAGTATGTCGATGCAGTAGACGTCCTCGTCCACCATCCGCTGCAGGCCGCGGATCTGGCCCTCGATACGGCGCAGGCGCTTGAGGTGCTCGTCCTTCTGCTTGTGGTACCCGTGCACACCGCGGTCGTGATCGGTCACGGGGGCCGACCCGTCCGTCGTCGTCACCGCGTCCACGGCGGGGGAGGGCGCACCTGCGCCGGCCTCGGTGGTCGTCATCGCGTCCTCCTGTTGTGGGGCGGTGTGTGCGGGGTCGGTCAGGGAGAGCGGGGGCAGATAGCGGACATATACCCCTGGCGGGTATATCGTAACGAACTTTGCGGGGTAGAGGGCCCTTACCAGACCCTGGCGTCGCCCCCCTGCTCATCACTCTGCCTGATGGGCGACACTGGAGGACGGCCCGTTAGCAGTGGCCGGATGATGCGCCTAGCATCAGCCTGACCGAAACCGATGCACCCCGAGGACCCCACGTGCGCTTTCGTCTGACCCCCAGGGAGACGAGCTTCTACGACATGTTCGCCGCTTCCGCGGACAACATCGTCACGGGCTCCAAGCTCCTGATGGAACTGCTCGGGGCGGACGCATCCGCCCGGGCCGAGATCGCAGAGCGTATGCGGGCCGCCGAACACGCAGGTGACGACGCCACGCACGCGATCTTCCACCAGCTGAACTCCTCGTTCATCACGCCCTTCGACCGCGAGGACATCTACAACCTCGCCTCCTCCCTCGACGACATCATGGACTTCATGGAGGAGGCCGTCGACCTGGTCGTCCTCTACAACGTCGAGGAACTGCCCAAGGGCGTCGAGCAGCAGATCGAGGTGCTGGCACGGGCCGCCGAGCTGACCGCCGAGGCCATGCCCAACCTGCGCACGATGGACAACCTCACCGAGTACTGGATCGAGGTCAACCGGCTGGAGAACCAGGCCGACCAGATCCACCGCAAGCTGCTCGCCCACCTCTTCAACGGCAAGTACGAGGCCATCGAGGTGCTGAAGCTGAAGCAGATCGTGGACGTTCTGGAAGAGGCGGCCGACGCCTTCGAGCACGTGGCGAACACGGTGGAGACCATCGCGGTCAAGGAGTCCTGACCCCTTCATGGACACCTTCGCTCTGGTCGTGACCATCGGGGTCGCGCTCTTCTTCACGTACACCAACGGTTTCCACGACTCGGCGAACGCGATCGCGACGTCCGTGTCGACGCGTGCGCTGACGCCCCGGGCGGCACTCGCGATGGCCGCCGTCATGAACCTCGCCGGCGCGTTCATGGGATCCGGGGTCGCCAAGACCGTCAGTGAGGGGGTGATCGAGACCCCCGAGGGCTCGAAGGGGATGGGCATCCTCTTCGCCGCGCTCGTCGGCGCGATCGTCTGGAACCTCATCACCTGGTACTTCGGGCTGCCCTCGTCCTCCTCGCACGCGCTGTTCGGCGGCATGGTCGGCGCGGCTTTGGCCGGGAGTACGACGGTGTACTGGCACGGCGTCGTCGACAAGATCGTGATCCCCATGTTCGTGTCGCCGGTGATCGGTCTGCTCGCCGGCTACCTGGTGATGACCGCGATCATGTGGATCTTCCGGCGGTCCAATCCGCACAAGGCGAAGCGGGGCTTCCGTATCGCGCAGACGGTGTCGGCGGCCGGCATGGCGCTGGGCCACGGTCTGCAGGACGCGCAGAAGACGATGGGCATCGTGGTGATGGCGCTGGTCATCGCCGATGTCGAGGACTACGGCGACCCCATCCCGGTGTGGGTGAAGGTCGCCTGTGCGCTGATGCTGTCCGCGGGCACGTACGCGGGTGGCTGGCGGATCATGCGGACGCTGGGCCGGAAGATCATCGAGCTGGACCCGCCGCAGGGGTTCGCCGCGGAGACGACGGGCGCCTCAATCATGTTCGGGTCGGCGTTCCTGTTCCACGCGCCGATCTCGACGACGCATGTCATCACGTCGTCGATCATGGGTGTGGGGGCGACGAAGCGGGTGAACGCCGTGCGGTGGGGTGTCGCGCGGAACATCATCGTGGGGTGGTTCATCACGATGCCGGCGGCGGCGGTGGTGGCCGCGTGTTCGTTCTGGGTCGTGAACCTGGCGTTCCTCTAGGCGCTGCCCGGCGTGCCGCTGAGCGGGGGCGGGTGCGCTGTCCGGCGTCGGCCGGGTGCCTCCCCCGCTCTCGGCTGCGCTCGAGCGGGAGGTGCCCCCGCCGCCCACCCGTGCCGCCCCTGGGAGCACCTCCCGGGCTTTCGGGCACTGGAGGAGTCACGACTGCCCGCGGCAGCGCTGCACGACTCCCCGCGCCTGGACGGCGCGACTGCCCGTAGCTGCGCGGCGCGACTGCCCGTAGCTGGGCGGCGCGATCGGCCGCGGCTGGGCTGCACGATTGCCTGCGGCCGGGCTGCAGGGCTGCCTTGTGGCTGCGCGGCAGGGCTGCCTGGGGCTGTGCAATGGGCCCGCCCCCGGAGACCGGGGGCGGGCCCTTGTGCTCCCCGCGGTGGCACCGCCATGCAGCACCGCGAGGGGATCGGGTTCAGGCCTAGCCGAAGCGGCCCGAGATGTAGTCCTCCGTGGCCTGGACCGACGGGTTGGAGAAGATGCGCTCCGTCTCGTCGATCTCGATCAGCTTGCCGGGCTGACCGACCGCCGCCAGGTTGAAGAACGCCGTACGGTCCGAGACGCGCGCCGCCTGCTGCATGTTGTGCGTCACGATGACGATCGTGAAGCGCTCCTTCAGCTCGCCGATCAGGTCCTCGATGGCGAGGGTGGAGATCGGGTCCAGGGCGGAGCAGGGCTCGTCCATGAGCAGGACGTTCGGCTCGACCGCGATCGCGCGGGCGATGCACAGGCGCTGCTGCTGACCGCCGGAGAGGCCGGAGCCCGGCTTGTTCAGGCGGTCCTTCACCTCGTTCCAGAGGTTCGCGCCGCGCAGGGACTTCTCGACGACGTCGTCCAGCTCCGACTTCTTGAACTTGCCGTTGAGCTTCAGGCCGGCCGCGACGTTGTCGTACACCGACATGGTCGGGAACGGGTTCGGCCGCTGGAAGACCATGCCGACCTCGCGCCGCACGGCGACCGGGTCGATGCCGGCGCCGTAGAGGTTCTCGTCGTCGAGCATGACCTTGCCCTCGACGCGGCCGCCGGGCGTGACCTCGTGCATGCGGTTGAGCGTGCGCAGGAACGTGGACTTGCCGCAGCCGGAGGGGCCGATGAAGGCCGTCACCGAGCGGGGCTCCACGGTCATCGAGATGTCCTCGATGGCCAGGAAGGAGCTGTAGTAGGCGTTGAGGCCGCTGACATCTATGCGCTTGGCCATGGGAATCACTGCTTCTTTCGGGTCGCTGACTGTCTTCGCCTTGGCCGCGTCAGCGGCCGGCCGTGCGGCTGAGCCGCATAGATGTCACTTCGGTGCCTTCCAGCGGGCGATGCCGCGGGCCACCAGGTTGAGGACCATGATGAACGCGATGAGCGTCAGGGCCGCCGCCCAGGCACGGTCGTACGCCGCGCCGGCGCCGCCGCTGTTGGAGTACTGCAGATAGATGTACATCGGCAGTGATTCCTGCGCGTCCTGGAACGGGTTGGCGTTGATGAAGTCCGTGCCCCAGACCAGCAGCAGCACGGGGGCCGTCTCGCCGGTGATGCGGGCGACGGCCAGCATGACGCCGGTGGTGATGCCGCCGATCGAGGTCGGCAGGACCACCTTCAGGATCGTGCGCCACTTCGGCACGCCGAGCGCCAGGGACGCCTCGCGCAGCTCGTTCGGGACGAGCTTGAGCATCTCCTCGGTGGAGCGGACGACCACCGGGATCATCAGGATCGCCAGGGCCAGCGAACCGGCGAAGCCGGACGGGCCCATGTCCAGCATCAGGATCCACGTGCTGAGGATGAACAGACCCGCGACGATCGACGGGATGCCCGTCATGACGTCGACGAAGAAGGTGACGGCCTTGGCGAGCTTGCCGCGCCCGTACTCGACCAGGTAGATCGCGGTCAGCACACCGACCGGCACGGAGATCACCGCGGCGATGCCGACCTGCTCCAGGGTGCCGAGGATGGCGTGGTAGATCCCGCCGCCCACCTCGGCGTCGGCGACCACGCCCATCGAGTGGGTGAGGAAGTAGCCGTCGAGGACCTTCACGCCGCGCTTGACGGTCGCCCAGACCAGGGAGGCCAGCGGGATCACGGCCACGATGAACGCGACCCACACCATGCTGGTCGCGACCCGGTCCTTGGCCTGCCGTCCGCCCTCGACGCGCGCCGAGATGACGTACGTGCCGAGGACGAAGAGGACCGCGGCCATCAGGGCCCACTGGATGCTGCTGTTCAGCCCGGCCGCGGCGCTGATGCCCAGCCCGGCGGCGATCGAGCCGGCGGCGACCGCCCAGAGGAACCACTTGGGCAGCGTGGCGCCGCGCAGCGAGCTGCCGCTCCTGGGGGTAAGGGTTGCGTTGTTCATGCGTTGGCCCCCGAGTACTCCTTGCGGCGGGCGATGATCATCCGGGCCGCGCCGTTGACCAGCAGGGTGATGACGAAGAGGACGAGACCGGAGGCGATCAGCGCGTCGCGGCCCATCTCGCTCGCCTCGTTGAACTTGCTGGCGATGTTCTGGGCGAAGGTGCCGCCGCCCGTGTCGAGCAGGCTGAGGTTGATCTCGAAGCTGGAGGAGAGCACCATCGCGACGGCCATCGTCTCGCCGAGCGCGCGGCCGAGGCCGAGCATCGAGGCGGAGATGACGCCGGAGCGGCCGAAGGGCAGCACCGACATGCGGATGACCTCCCAGCGCGTGGCGCCGAGGGCCAGGGCGGCTTCCTCGTGCATGCGCGGGACCTGCCGGAAGACCTCACGGCTGACGTTGGTGATGATCGGCAGGATCATGATCGCGAGCAGGATGCCCACGGTGAACAGCGAGCGCGGCGCGCCGTCGTTCCACTCGAAGATGCCGGTCCAGCCGAGGTACTCGTCCAGCCAGCCGAAGAGCCCCTCCATGTGCGGCACGAGGACGAGCGCGCCCCACAGGCCGTAGACGATCGAGGGCACGGCGGCGAGCAGGTCGATCACGTACCCGATCAGGCCGCCCAGCTTGCGCGGCGCGTAGTGCGTGATGAACAGGGCGATGCCGACCGCGATCGGGACCGCGACGGCCATGGCGATGACCGACGACACGACGGTGCCGAAGGCCAGGACCGCGATGCCGAACTCCGGCGGCATGCCGGTCGGGTTCCACTCGAAGGCGGTGAAGAAGTTGGCCTCGTTCTCACTGATGGCGATCGAGGCGCGGTAGGTGAGGAAGGCCGCGATGGCGGCCATGATGACCAGCACGAGGATGCCGGAACCGCGGGAGAGCCCGAGGAAGATCCGGTCGCCGGGGCGGGTGGCGCCGCGTGCGGCGCGCTTGGCCTCGGCCCCGGAGGGCTGCTGCGGTACGGGGGCTGGTGCGGGCTTGTGGGGATCAGTGGTTATGTCCATCGGGTTCTCCGGTCTGCGGAGCCGTCCTACGCGGCGGCTCGGGCGGAGCCGTCCCGTCTCGGGGGCTCCTGGCGGCGGTGCACCGGACGGTGCGGTCCGGCCCCCGCGTGGAGGCCGGACCGCACTCGGGTCAGCTCAGGCCCGAGATGGTCTCGCGGACCTTGGTGATGATCTCGGTCGGCATCGGGGCGTAGCCGGCGTCCTTCAGCAGGCCCTGGCCGTCCTCCGAGGCGATGTAGTTCAGGAAGGACTTGGTGGCGGGCAGGCTCTCGGCCTTGTTGCCCTTGTCGCAGACGATCTCGTAGGTGACGAGGACCAGCGGGTAGGCACCGTCGGCGCTCGGCGTGTAGTCCAGCTCCAGCGCGAGGTCCTTGCCGGTGCCGACGACCTTGGCCGCGCCGATGGCGGCGGTGGCGTTGTCGACGGTGGCCTTGACCGGCTCGGCGGCCTCGGTCTTGATGTCGACGGTCTTCACGCCGTCCTTGGCGTACGACAGCTCGAAGTACGAGATGGCGCCGGAGGTCTGCTTCACCTGCTGGGCGAGGCCCGAGGAGCCCTGTGCGGACTGGCCGCCCTTGGCCTCCCAGGACTTGCCGCCCTCGTACTTCCAGTCCTGCGGCGCGGCGGCCTTCAGGTACTTCGTGAAGTTGTCCGTGGTGCCGGACTCGTCCGAGCGGTGGAAGGCCTGGATCTTGAGGTCGGGCAGCTTCGCCTCGGGGTTGAGCTTGGCGATCGCCTCGTCGTTCCAGTTGGTGATCTTGCTGTCGAAGATCTTGGCGAGCGTCGGGGCGTCCAGGACGAGCGTGTCGACGCCGGGGACGTTGAAGCCCACGGAGATCGGGCCGCCGACCATCGGCAGGTCGATGGCCTGGCCGTCCTTGCAGACCTCCTTCGACTGCGTGATCTCGTCCGGCTTCAGCGCCGAGTCCGAGCCGGCGAAGGCGGTCTGGCCCTGGAGGAACGCGGTGATGCCCGCGCCGGAACCGGTCGGGTTGTAGTTGAGCTGTACGTCCTTGCAGGCCGCGACGTACTGCTTGACCCAGGCGTCGATCGCGTTCTTCTGCGCGGACGAGCCGGAGGCCTGGAGCTGGCCCTTGGCGTCCTCGCACTTGATGTTGCTGTTGGCGGCGGCGCTGGCGTCACCGCCGTTGCTGTTGCCGCCGGTGTCGTCGGAGCCGCACGCCGTGAGGGCCAGGGCGCCGGAGACGGCGAGAGCACCGAGAGCGAGGGCCCGCCGGTTCATGCGCTGAAGCTTCACTGAGGGAGTTCCTTCCAGGAGCCGCCGTCCTGAATCCGGCGGCGTGCGAGGAGTGGCGTTGAAGACGATCGAGACTGGGTGTGGCTGGTGAGGCTGGGGTGCTGCCGGGCGATACGGACGCGTTTTCGGGATGCGCCCCGTATCGGCTAAGGCCGAAATTAGGCAGAACAGGTGAAGGCGCCAATGGGCGTAAATGAACGGGGGGTGAACCCCTGTGGACGGTGCGGTGAGGTCACGGAACGCTCACGTCAAGGACACGGAGTCGGTTCCGGCCGGGTGCGTCGTGAGCAGGGCGTCGACGAGGGCCCGGTCCCGGGCGTGGGTGAGCCGGGCGCGGGCGGCGGCGGGCTCCAGCCACAGGATGCGGTCGACCTCGTCGGACGGGACGAAAGCGCCGGTGGTGGCCGCCGCCGCCCAGTACCGGACCTCCTTCGGGCGGCCGTCCGCCAGGTAGCGCACGGTGGGCAGCTCGGCGCCCGGTGCGGCGGCGTACCCCGTCTCCTCCGCCACCTCGCGCAGGGCGCCCGCGAGCGGGTCCTCACCGGGCTCGAGTTTGCCCTTGGGGTGCGACCAGTCGTCGTATTTCGGGCGGTGGACCAGGCAGAGTTCCAGGCCGGGGCAGGGGGTGGTGCCGGTCCCGGGGCCCGTGATGCGCGGGGTGCGGCGCCACAGGACGCAGCCTGCCGCGTGGACGGTGGGGTCGGTGGTGTCCTCGGCAGGGTTCACGGTGCGGTCGTGCCTCCCGTCCTGCGGCGCCTCCGTGGCGTCTGCGCGGTGTCTGCGCGGTGTCTCTGCGGTGGTTCTACGGTGGTTCTACGGCGCTCCTACGGCAGTCTGATGGGTTCCTTGCGCCAGCTGTGCTGGAACGCGTACCTCGCCGCCTCCACCTCATGCCGCTGGTCGGCGTGGAGCACGCCGAGCGCGTACGCCGTCGCCGGGGCGATCCGCGGGGTACGGGCGGCCTGGGCCGCGGCCGCGGCGGCCTCCGAGGCGTCGCGGTGGCGGTTCAGGGCCTCGCCGGCGGCCAGGAGGCGCACGTCCATGACGCCCTCGGTGTTCTCGGCGTCGTCGCCGGCCAGTACTTCGAGTGCGTACCGGTGCAGGCGCAGCAGCAGGCGGACCTGGTGCCACGGGGCGTCCTGGGGGTGCGGGGCGGGGTTCGGGGAGAGGCCGTGGATCAGGGCCTGCGCGTTGTACGGGTTCCCCGCGGTGACGAGGGGGAGTGCGGCCACGGCGTCCGACAGGCGGGCCGCCGCGGCGGCGGCCAGCGGGCGGAGGTCGGTGGGGGAGGCGGTGGCGCCGCCCGTGGTGGCTGTGGTGAACGTGGCGCCTGTGGTGCTCGCGGTTGCGGGTGCGGTGGGTCCGGTGGGTCCGGTGGTCCTCAGGGGGACCTCGCTGGCCAGTAAGGCGACCTTGTCGGCCACCGCGTGGAAGCGGCTGCTGCCCAGCGCCTGGAGGGCGGAGGAGTGCGCCCGGGTGCGGGCCAGGGTCAGCTGGCGGTCGAGCAGCGCGCCCGCCTTGGCCGCGCCCACGGTGAGGCTGCCGCGGTCCGTGGGCGCCGGGTGGGCGGCGGACACGGTGACGGACACGGCCGCCCGGCCCGCCGCCTGCTGGGCCGGGAACGCCGACGAACCGGACAGCCGGTGCAGGGCCTGGAGCAGGCGTTCCAGGCGGGACGCGTACCCGTGCTCCAGCGCCAGCGTGCCGGACAGCCAGGCCAGCTCGGGGCGCATGCCCTCCGCCCAGTCGGGATCCAGCAGCGGCTGGAAGGTGTGCAGGGTGGCGCTGAGGCGGCGGGCCGCCCGGCGCAGGGCGCGGGCGGCGTCGACGGGGTCGCCGGACGCGGTCGCTCGGCCGGCGCCGCCCTGCGCCCCGTTCGCGCTCCCCCCGGCGCCCGCCCCCGTGCCCGATTCCCGGTGCAGGCGCAGGGCGCGGAGGAACTCCGTGGCCTGGGCGCGCAGGTACCTCGTCAGGGCGTCCGCGTCCGCGTTCGCGTCCGCGGGTGCCGGCGGCCCGGCGGCGGTCGTCGGGTCCGTCGGTTCAAGGTGTCGCTGTGCCACGCCGGCGCCTCCGGGCGTCTATGAGCATCTCCTGGATGTTGCGCAGAGGCTGGCCGTCCGCGTCGGTCGCGTGCCGGGTCCACTCGCCGTCCGGGCCGAGGTGCCAGGAGGCGGTGCCGTCGGACATGCCGGTCTCCAGCAGCCGGCTGAGGGCCGCCCGGTGGGCCGGGTCGGTGACCCGGACCAGGGCCTCTATGCGCCGGTCGAGGTTGCGGTGCATCATGTCGGCGCTGCCGAACCAGACTTCCGGCTCTCCGCCGTTGCCGTAGGCGAAGACCCGCGAGTGTTCGAGGAAGCGGCCGAGGACCGAACGGACCCGGATGTTCTCCGACAGGCCCGTCACCCCCGGGCGCAGCGCGCAGATGCCGCGCACCCACACGTCGACCGGGACACCGGCCTGGGACGCGCGGTAGCAGGCGTCGATCACGGCCTCGTCGACCATCGAGTTGACCTTGATGCGGACATAGGCGGGGCGGCCGGCGCGGTGGTGCTGGATCTCCTTGTGGATCCGTGACACCAGGCCGTCGCGCAGGGACTTGGGCGCGACGAGGAGACGGCGGTAGGTCTCGCGGCGGGAGTAGCCGGAGAGGCGGTTGAACAGGTCGGAGAGGTCCGCGCCGACCTGCGGGTCCGCGGTGAGCAGGCCCAGGTCCTCGTAGAGGCGGGCCGTCTTCGGGTGGTAGTTGCCGGTGCCGACGTGGCTGTAGCGGCGCAGCGTCTCGCCCTCCTGGCGGACCACGAGCGACAGCTTGCAGTGGGTCTTCAGGCCGACCAGCCCGTAGACGACGTGACAGCCGGACTCCTCCAGCTTGCGGGCCCACTTGATGTTCGCGTGCTCGTCGAAGCGGGCCTTGATCTCGACCAGGACCAGGACCTGCTTGCCGGACTCGGCCGCGTCGATGAGCGCGTCGACTATCGGGGAGTCGCCGGACGTCCGGTACAGCGTCTGCTTGATCGCGAGGACGTCCGGGTCGGCGGCGGCCTGCTCCAGGAAGGCCTGCACGGACGTCGAGAACGAGTCGTACGGGTGGTGGAGGAGTACGTCGCGGCTGCGGAGGGCCGCGAAGACGTCCGGCGCGGACGCGGACTCGACCTCGGCCAGGTCGCGGTGGGTGCCGGCGACGAACTTCGGGTACTTCAGCTCGGGCCGGTCGAGGCCCGCGATGCGGAAGAGGCCCGTGAGGTCGAGGGGGCCGGGGAGCGGGTAGACCTCGGCCTCGCTGATCTTCAGCTCGCGCACGAGGAGGTCCAGGACCTCGCGGTCCACCGACTCCTCGACCTCGAGGCGTACGGGCGGGCCGAAGCGGCGCCGCATGAGCTCCTTCTCGAGGGCCTGGAGGAGGTTCTCGGCGTCGTCCTCCTCCACCTCGAGGTCCTCGTTGCGGGTGAGGCGGAAGGCGTGGTGCTCCAGGACCTCCATGCCGGGGAACAGCTCTTCGAGGTGGGCGGCGATGACGTCCTCGATGGGGACGTAGCGGCCCGGGGACGCCTCCAGGAAGCGGGAGAGCAGCGGCGGGACCTTGACGCGGGCGAAGTGACGGTGGCCGGTGACGGGGTTGCGTACGACGACCGCGAGGTTGAGGGAGAGGCCCGAGATGTACGGGAAGGGGTGCGCCGGGTCGACCGCGAGGGGGGTGAGGACCGGGAAGATCTGGTGCCGGAAGAGGGTGAAGAGGCGGGCCTGCTCCTTCTCCGCGAGTTCGTTCCAGCGGACCAGGTGGACGCCCTCCTCGGCGAGCGCCGGGGCGACGTCCTCGTGGAAGCAGGCGGCGTGCCGGGCCATGAGTTCGCGGGAACGGGCCCAGATCATCTCCAGGACCTCGCGGGGCTGGAGACCGGAGGCGGAGCGGGTGGCGACGCCGGTCGCGATGCGGCGCTTGAGGCCGGCGACGCGGACCATGAAGAACTCGTCCAGGTTGCTGGCGAAGATCGCGAGGAAGTTCGCGCGCTCGAGGAGCGGGGTGTTCGGGTCCTCGGCGAGTTCGAGGACGCGTTCGTTGAACGCGAGCCAGCTGCGCTCGCGGTCCAGGAAGCGGCCCTGCGGGAGCCGGGCGCCGCCGGCCTGGGACTCCTCCGACTCCTCGTAGCCGTCGAGGTCGGCGTCGATGTCGGGCTCCAGGTCGGACACCGTGGCGGCCACGGTGTGCGGGCGGTGCGCGGCGATGGAGCCCACGGAGGGCTGCGTGTGCTGGACCTCTGCCTGGGTGTTCGGCTGCCTCATGAACCCATTCTTCCGCGCCACGCGCAGGACAGGCGCGTCGGAAGGCGCGTGATGCTCTGCTCCTGGTGGCTCCGGCACGGTCGGCTTCATTCGGCGAGCGTCGCAAGGCAGTCTGAATCGTTGGTTACGGGGACATGACGTGTGGGATAGCGGCGGGCTTCCGGCGGTGGTGTCCGCGGGTGCGTGCGCCTGCGGCGGGCTGTGCGGGGTCGGCGTGCGTCCGCGCCGGGTGACGGGACGACGTGTCCGCGCCGGGTAGTGGGACGACGTGTCCGCGCCGGGGAGGGGGGACGAGGTCCGGCGCCCGCGTGCGCGCCGGGCGACTGGATGACGGGCCCGTGTGTTCGTGCGGGGTGAGCGGGCGAGATGGCCGTGTGTTCGTGCGGGGTGAGCGGGCGAGATGGCCGTGTGTTCGTGCGGGGTGAGCGTGCGAGGTGGCCGTGTGTTCGTGCGGGGTGAGCGCGCGACGTTCGCGTGGGGCGGCCGGGCGGTGTGCCCGCGTTCCCCGCACGGGATTTCCTCCTGCGATCGTGTGAACCGGTTGGCCGGGCTCGTCCGATGAGGAGACGTGAGCGAAACGAGAAGCGACGGGGAGCTGCTGCGTGCCGTCGCGGCGGATGCCGACCGGCGTGCCTTCGAGGAGCTGTACCGCCGGTACGCCCCCTGGCTGACCGCCCGCATGCGCAGCCGCTGCGCCGACGCCGGTGTCGTCGACGACGTCGTCCAGGAGACCTTCCTCGCGGTGTGGCGCGGCAGCGCGCGCTACCGGGAGGAGGGCGACGTGGCGGGGTGGCTGTGGCGGATCGGCTCGCGGCGGCTGGTCGACGTACTGCGCGGCGACGGTGCGCGGGGCCGGCTGCGGCAGGCACTGGCGCGGCTGCGGCACCGGGACGAGGTCTCCGCCGAGGAACGCGTCCTCGCCGGCGTCGAGCACGGCGACCTCGCCGGCGCGCTCGTCCGGCTCTCCCCGGAGCTGCGCGCGGTGCTCCAGGCCACCGTCATCGACGGGTTGACCACCCGTGAGGCGGCCGTCCTGCTCGGTATTCCGCCGGGCACGGTCAAGACGCGGGCGATGCGCGCCCGCCGGCAGCTGCGGGAGGCGCTGGCATGAGTATCGAGGACAGCCGTCGCCGGGACGCCTGGCACCCGGACGAGGACGACCTGCGGGCCTACGCCCGGGGCGGGCTGGCGGCGCCCGCGCTGTGGTCCGCCGACGCCCACCTGACCGCCTGCCCGCACTGCCGTGCCGTCCTCGCCGAGGTGAGTGACGTCGCCGCTCTGGACGCCGGGTGGGAGCGGCTCGATGCCGAGCTGGACGCGCCCCGGCCGGGCCGGTTCGAGGGCCTGCTGGTGCGGTGCGGTGTCGGTGACGGCACCGCGCGGCTGCTCGCGGCCACCCCCGTACTGCGCCGGGCCTGGCTCGGCGCGGTCGTCGCCGTGCTGCTGACGACCTTCGTCGTCGCCCTCACGGCCGGTGCCGCCGGCACGCCCACCCCCTTCCTCGCTCTCGCCCCGCTGCTGCCGCTGGCCGGGGTGGCGCTCGCCTACGGGCCCGCGCTGGACCCGACGTACGAGATGGCGGTCGTCTCGCCGATGCACGGCTTCCGGCTGCTGATGATCCGTACGCTCGCCGTGCTGGCCGTCGCGCTCGGGGTGAACGGGCTGGCGACCCTCGCCCTGCCCGGGTACGGGCTGCGCGCCCTGGCCTGGCTGCTGCCCGGGCTGGCCCTCACCGCGACCGGGCTCGCGCTGACGCCCCGCCTGGGTCCGGTCCTCGCACCCTCCGTGGTCGCGGGGTCGTGGGTGGCCCTGCTGCTCGCCTCGGACGCGGCACGCGCGGCCGAGGACGGTCCGCTGGCACCGTTCACCGCGGCCGGGCAGGGCGTGTCCGGGGTGGTGGCCGTGCTGGGGGCCGGGCTGCTGTTCCTGTTCCGCGACCGGTTCGACGTCTCGGCGCGGGGCGCCACGTGAGACCTGCCTTCCCCTTCCCCCTCCTCCTCTCCCCCCTCCTCTTCCCCTTCCTGTCCGGGAGTGCCGTATGACCCATCCCACTGTTTCCGCCTCCGGGCTCAGCCTTCAATACGGCCGCACCCGCGCCCTCGACGACGTGTCGCTGCGGCTGGCCCCGGGCGTCACCGGGCTGCTCGGACCCAACGGGGCCGGCAAGACCACGCTGCTGCGCGTCCTCGCCACCGCCGTGCCCGCCGACCGGGGCGCCTTCACCGTGCTCGGGCACGACCCGGGGACCGCGCGCGGGCGGCAGGAGGTGCGGCGGCGGCTCGGATACCTGCCGCAGACGCCCGGCTTCCATCCGGACTTCACAGCCTTCGAGTTCGTCGACTACGTCGCGATCCTGAAGGAGCTGACGGACCGTGGCGCCCGACACCGCGAGGTGCGGCGGGTGCTGGACGAGGTCGACCTGGGCGAGGTGCGCGGGCGGAGGATCAAGAAGCTGTCCGGCGGAATGAGGCAGCGGGTCGCGCTCGCGGCCGCGCTGGTGGGCGACCCGGGGTTCCTCGTGCTCGACGAGCCGACCGTCGGACTGGACCCGGAGCAGCGGATGCGGTTCCGGGAGCTGATCGCCGGAGCGGGGGAGGGGCGGACCGTCCTGCTGTCCACCCACCAGACCGAGGACGTGGCGATGCTCTGCCACCGGGTCGTCGTCATGGCCGCCGGAGCGGTGCGCTTCGACGGAACCCCGGCCGAGTTGACCGCGCGGGCCGCCGGGCGCGTGTGGAGCAGCAAGGAGAAGGACCCGGGGGCGAAGGCCGGGTGGCGTACCGGGACCGGCGCCTTCCGCAACGTGGGCGACCCGCCCGCCGGAGCGGAGCTGGTCGACCCCACCCTGGAGGACGGCTACCTGCTCACCCTCGACGGCGCCGACGCGGAGGTGACCGCGTGAGCGCCGCGCTGATGGCGGCCCCGCCCGCCGAGGACACCGGGGCGCGCGGAAACGGTGCGCGGGCCGTGCTCGCCCTGGCCCGGTTCGAGGCGCGCCGACTGCTGCTGAGCGTCCCCGTCGTCATCGCCTTCGTGGCGTACGTCGCGTGGATCGTCTGGCGTACGCGGAGCTCCTGGGACGGCAGTCCGGCCTTGCAGGACGTCGACCGCGCCACCCAGAGCATGCCGATGCTCGTCGGACTCGCGGTCCTGCTCTCCGCCAACCTCGCCGTCCTGCGTTCCGGACGGTACGGCACCGAGCACCACCTCGCGGTGCTGGTGCTCACGCCCTGGCGCCGTACGGCGGCCCACGCGCTGTCCGTCGTACCGGCCGCCTTGCTCACCGCCGTGTGCGTGGCCGGGCAGTTCACCTGGGAGGCGTCCAAGCCGGGGGCGATCGGGCACGGTTCGCCGGCCGAGCTGCTCGTCGGGCCGCTGACGGTGCTGCTGTGCGGGACGGTCGGGGTGCTGCTGGCCCGGTTGGTGCGGTCGGCGCCCGCCGCGCCGCTGCTGCTGGTCGTCCTGCTGTTCACGCTCGTTCTCGGCACGGGGCCGGGCGGTGCGAGCGGCCTTTCGTGGCTGGCCCCGGTCGTCCCCGACACCAGCTCCAACACCCTGCCCTCCGACCTGCTGGGGCGGCCCGCCGCCTGGCACGCCCTCTACCTGGCGGGCGCCGGCCTGTGCGCGGCCTTCCTCGCGGTACTCCTCGCCGGCGGTCGGAACCTGGCCGTCCGCGCGGGCGTCGCCCTGACCCTCGCGCTGGCCGTGACGGGCGGGGTCCTGCAGGCCCGGGGCGTGACGCCGTCGCCGGAGCTGACCGCGGCCCGCGAGCGCGCCTCGGTGCGCCCGGAGCAGACCTGCGTCGAGCACGGCGGGTCGACGTACTGCGCCTTCCCCGAGTGGGTGCCCCGCACCGGTACCTGGGCCGGGGTCGTGGACCGGGTCCAGGCGCTCGCGGGCGGCTCCGCGCACGAGCGGCGGCTCGTCGTACGGCAGCGGATCGACGCCCGGTACGGGCTGGAAGGCGACTCCGCGATCCCCGCCCTGGCCGACGCGCACCAGGTGACCGTGGGCACCGCCTGGGGCGGCAACCGGATCCCCGAGTTCTCCAGTGCCGTCGCCGCGGTCCTCGTCGCGGGCACGGAGAAGGCGGGGAACGAGATCTGCGACGGGCGGATGGTCACCCTCATGTGGCTCTCCCTGAGCTGGCAGGACGACCCGATGAACGCCCTGCGCCGGGTCCGCCTCGACGACAGTGTGAAGGGCTCGGCGGTCGTCCTGTCGCCCACCGACCCGCTGTCCATGACGGAGGGCCAGACGGACGTCGTACGGCGCCTGCTGGAGAAGCCGGACCCAGGTGTCGGGGACCGGGTGAAGGCGCACTGGGCCGAGCTGACCGCGCCGGGCGTCACGACCGCCCGGGCCGCCGAACTGCTGGGCGTCGCGGGGCCGGAGAAGGCGGACTCGTGCGAGGAGTGACCCGGGCGGCACGGGCCCTGACCCGCCCGGTGTGGCGCACGCTGCCGTGGCGGGCGCCGGCCGCGGCCGGCACCCTCGGGCTGCTGCTCGCGGCCGCGCCGGCCGCCGTCGGCGCGGAGCCGAATCCCTGGGAGACCCTCACCCTGCTGCGGGGAATCGCCCTGATCGGCGCACTCGGCCTGGCCTTCCTGCTGGACGACCCGGCCCGGCACCTCACCGCTCCCGTCCCCACCCGGCGCCCGCTGCGGCAGGCGCTGCGGGTCGCCCTGGTCGCACCGCTCGCCGCGCTGTGGTGGACGGCGGTACTGCTGCTCGCCCCCTCGGAATCCCGGCCCCCGGCCGGTGACATCACCCTGGAGGCGGCGGTGCTGGGCGTACTCGCACTCGCCGGCGCCGCGGCGGTGGTCCGGCTGACGGACGAGGCGCGTCCGGGTCCGGTCGTCGCGGCGGGCCTGCTGCTCACGGCTGTCCTCGCGCCCCTGCTGTCGCCGGAGGGCTGGGCGTTGTTCGTGCCGCCCGAGGACCCGCGGTGGCCGTCGGCGCACGACCGGTGGGCGGTGCTGCTGGCGGCGGTGGCCGTGACGTGGGGGGTGTGCGGACCGGAGCCGCTGGGTCGGTGGGGCCGGGGTCAGTGGGGCCGGGGTCGGTGGGGCCGGCGGGGGCGGCCGGGTCGGTGCTCGCGCGAAGCCGGCGGGCCGGCCTAGGGCCGGACCACCACCTCACGTCTCCGTTCGGTACATCAGGTCCGTCTCGTGGGTGACGAAGCCCAGACGCTCGTAGACGGACACCGCCGCCTTGTTGTCGGCGTCGACGTACAGCATCGCCGTGGGCAGTCCCCGCTCCGCCAGGTGCCGCAGGCCGATGGTGGTCAGGGCCTTGCCGAGGCCGCCGCCCTGGGTGTCGGGGCGGATGCCGAGGACGTACACCTCACCGAGCCGTTCATCGGCGTGCTCCTTGGTCCAGTGGAAGCCGATCAGCTCGCCGTCCCGCTCGGCCAGGAAGAATCCCGCCGGGTCGAACCACGCCTCGGCCTTGCGGTCGTCGAGGTCCCGCTGGGTGAGGGAGCCCTGCTCGGGGTGGTGGGCGAAGGCGGCGGCGTTCACCGCGAGCCAGGCCGCGTCGTCCTGCCCCGGCACGAAGGCGCGGACGGTCACGCCCTCGGGCAGGCGCGGGTCGGGCAGGTCGAGGCCGGCCAACGGGCGCCGCATCTGCCGCAGTTCGCGGAACAGCGTCAGGCCGAGCACCTGTGCGAGGTGCCGGGCGGCGGAGTGGCCGCCGTGCGCCCAGATCCGCAGCCGCTTGCCGGAGGCGGCGAGCAGCGCGGAGCCCAGGGCCCGCCCGTGTCCCTGGCCCCGGTGCGAGGGGTGGACGACCAGTTCGGCGGCCGGCGGCTCCACCGGGTCGGTGCCCTCCAGCTGGGCGTAGCCGAGGAGTTCGCCGCCGTCCACGGTGAGCAGCAGATGGGCGATGCCCTCCCGTGCCGGGCCGCGCAGTTGCAGCCGTCCCTGCTCGGACACGGCCTGCTGCCCGTCGTTGCGGGCGGCCTCGGCGAGCAGGGCGAGGACCGCCTCGGACTGCTCCGGGGTGAGTTCGGCGAGGGTATCGATCGAGCGGGTGCGGCCGGGCCGCACGGTGTCGTCGCTGGTCATGCGTACGAGGGTAAAGGGCGGGTGCGGCAAAGCGGCGGTAGTCGCAGGGAGTCGGGGGGCGAGTGGGAGGGAGCCGGAGGAGACGGCCACGGAGAAGGACGGGCTGGGGAGGTACACCAGGATGTAACCCGGGACCCCCTGTCGCGCTACGCGCGTTGACTCTAGGCTGCTGCGCCGACGAGCCGTCTCCTCAGCGGCTCGCGCTCACGCACACCCACAGGGGGGCGCATGCCAGCCACAGCACCGTCGCACCAACCGCGCCGCAGACGTCGTACGACCCGGCTCCTCGCCGCTGCCGCCACCGTCGTCACCGCCGGGGCGCTCGCCGCCGCGACGCTGCCCGCCTCGGCGAGCGCGGGCGAGCGGGACCGGGGCCACGGCGGTCACCGGTCCGATCACCGGCCGGGCCGCTACCAGGACGTCCAGCTCCTCTCCTTCAACGACCTGCACGGAAACCTGGAGCCCCCGGCCGGTTCCTCCGGCCGGGTCACCGAGCTGCAGCCGGACGGCACGACGAAGACGGTGGACGCGGGCGGCGTCGAGTACCTCGCCACCCACCTGCGCGAGGCCCGCAAGGGCAACCGCTACTCCATCACCGCCGCCGGCGGCGACATGGTGGGCGCCTCCCCGCTCCTGTCCGGCCTCTTCCACGACGAGCCGACCATCGAGGCGCTGAACGCGCTCGACCTGGACGTGACGAGCGTCGGCAACCACGAGTTCGACGAGGGCGCGGCCGAGCTCGGCCGCCTCCAGAACGGCGGCTGCCACCCCACCGGGGGCTGCTACACGGACAAGGAGTTCAAGGGCGCCGACTTCCCGTACCTGGCGGCGAACGTCCTGGACGAGAAGACCGGCAAGCCCATTCTGAAGCCGTACTGGGTGTGGAAGCAGAAGGGCGTCAAGGTCGGCTTCATCGGCGTGACCCTGGAGGGCACCCCGGACATCGTCTCGGCGGAGGGCGTCAAGGGCCTCTCCTTCAAGGACGAGGCCGAGACGATCAACAAGTACGCCGAGGTGCTCCAGCGCCAGGGCGTGAAGTCGATCGTCGCCCTGGTCCACGAGGGCGGCTTCCCGGCCTCGTCCTCCTACAACTACGACTGCGACTCCCCGGGCGCCGGCGACGGCATCTCCGGCCCGATCGCCGACATCGCGAAGAACGTCACGCCCCGGGTCGACGCGCTGGTCACCGGCCACACCCACGCGGCGTACGCCTGCACGATCCCCGACCCGGCGGGCAAGCCGCGCACGGTCACGTCGGCCGCGTCCTTCGGCCGCCTCTACACGGACACGACGCTGACCTACGACCGCGCGACGGGCGACATCGCCCGTACGGCCGTGAAGTCCGCGAACCACGTGGTCACGCGGGACGTCCCGAAGGCGCCGGACATGACCCGCCTGATCGACAGGTGGGGCACTCTCGCCGCCCCGATCGGCAACCGCCCCGTCGGCTACATATCCGGCGACATCAACCGTGACGGCACCGAGTCCCCGCTCGGCGACCTGATCGCCGACGCGCAGCTCGCCCACGGCAGGTCCCTGGACCCGGAGACCGACCTGGCCCTGATGAACCCGGGCGGCATCCGGGCGCCCCTCACCCACGCGGCCACGGGCGGCGAGGGCGACGGCGTCGTCACGTACGCCGAGGGCTTCACCGTCCAGCCCTTCGCCAACACGGTGAACCTCAAGGACTACACGGGCGCCCAGCTGATCCAGGTCCTCAAGGAGCAGGTGAGCGGCCCGAACGAGGCGGCCCCGAAGATCCTCCAGGTCTCGTCCGGTCTCACCTACACCCTGGACCTGACGAAGACCGGCGCGGACCGCGTCGTCACGGACTCCATCCGCCTGAACGGCGCCCCCATCGACCCGACGGCGTCGTACCGCGTCGCGTCGAACAGCTTCCTCGCGGGCGGCGGCGACGGTTTCCCCACCCTGGGCGAGGGCGCGAACGAACTCGTCGGCGCGGACGACCTGACGGCGCTGGAGCAGTACCTGACGGCCAACTCGTCGGCGACCGCCCCGATCGCACCGCCGGCGGCCGACCGGATCACGGTCGTGCGGTAGCCGGTCACCTGTTCTGGGGAGGGGCCCGGTTCACCTGACGGCTGTACGAGGCCGGCGGGGGCGGGCCCCTTCTTCCGAAGCGAGTACACATGGGCGTGTCTGTTCACGGTGCGCTCACATGAGCGCACCGTGAACGGTCGGCTGTGTTCGTCCCCGCAATCGGGAAGGTCCCCCGCGTGCGGCGGGGCGGTGCCGGCCCTACGACGCGGTGGGAACCCAGCCGCCCAGCCAGTCCGCGACCTCCTGGCCGGCCGCCTGGTCGGCGGTCAGCTGGGGGCGGTCGGTGCTCGCCGGGCCCGCGCCCGGACCCGTGTTGCGGTACTCGGCGAAGCGGTCGTCCTTCCAGGAGAAGCCGCTCATGTCGGTCCAGGGGGCGGACTTGACCGCGGCGCTCAGGGTGGTGTCGCGGACCGTGGTCTGCGGGTCGAGGCTCGCGTCACCGCCCGCGTGCCAGGGGCGGCCGAGGTGGAAGGAACCGGCCGAGACGTCGCCGGCGACGGCGGAGCGGTTGATCAGGATGCCCTTGCGGCCGGCGGGGGTGCTGGGGGCGGTGACGTAACCGGCCGAAGTGCCGTTCCAGCGCTTCTTCAGGGTGATGACCGACCGGTCGATCACGGCCGTCGCCCGGCCGAAGATGAAGTCGACGTTGCCGACGACGTAGGAGTCGCTCATGTAGACGCGGCCGAGCCTGTCCTTGGCGGCCGTGTCCAGCAGCAGGGTGTCCTGGTCGCCGGTGACGATCACGCCGTCCAGGAAGACCTTGTCGGCCGCCGTGCGCAGTGCCACCGCCTGGTGCCCGGACAGGGACTGGTGCGCGGCCTCGTCGAAGTCGTTGGCGATGGTCAGGTTGCGGGCCTGGAAGTCGTCGGCCTCGACGGCGACGGTCGCGCTGCCGGACGTGCCGTAGGTGCCGGAGCCGTCGGGCTTGGGCGTCCCGGCCGCGTTGCCGTAGGTGATCACGGTGTCCTTGCGGCTGCCGCCCGTGCCCTGGATGGTCACGTGCGGCTTGTTGGACGGCACTCTCACCGTCTCGCGGTACGTCCCCGGCTTCACGGAGATGACGACCCGGGAGGTGCTGTTCGCGGGGACGGCGTTCACGGCGGCCTGGACGGTCCGGTACTGGCCGCTGCCGTCCTTGGCGACCGTGAGCGTGGCCGCGGCCTTCACGTTCGTACTGCTGGTACCGCTCGCACCGCTCGTGACGCCGATCGAGGGGCGCGGGCCCGCGCCCGACCTGAGCAGCGCCGGCACGTCCGCGGCCCGGTCGAGTGTGTAGGCGTAGAACTTCTTCGGGTCGAAGGCAGTTCCGCCGCTCTCGTTGCGGCCCGAGGTGCCGGAGAAGACGTTGCCGCGCTGTACGAGCGTCGCGGTGGCGTCCTTGGTGACGGGGTTGCGCATGCCCTGGAAGTAGCTGTTCTCCAGGACCATCGACGTCCTGCCGCGCGCGTAGTTGCCGTAGGAGGAGGTGATGTCCGTGCCCGGCGCGTCCTCCAGGAAGTTGTTGTAGAGGTGGGCGTGGGCGGCGTTGTCGGTGGACGGGTTGCGCTGCTCGGTCTCGCGGAACCAGTTGTGGTGGATCGTGATGTCCGTGGTGACGTTGTCCGTCCAGCCGATGCCGAACGTCTTGTTGTTGTCGCTCAGCTTGTTCCACGAGACCGTCACGTAGGTGCTGTCCTTGCGGACGTCGATCAGGCCGTCGGCCATGTGCCGCAGGTCGTTGTGGTCGATCCAGACGTGGTGCGCGCCGTCCATCTGGACCGCGTCGAAGTCGTGCTCCTTGTCGTTCCAGACGCCCTGGTAGGAGTCCCGGATCGTCAGGTTGCGGATGATCACGTTGTGCACGCCGGTGCCGAGGAAGAAGCCGCCGCCGACGATCTGCCCGGAGGTGCCGGCGCCGACGATGGTCTTGTCCGACCGGACCTTGATCTCCTTGCCGACGGGCGCCATGCCGATGGTCCCGGCGACGACGATGACGTACGGCTCCTCGGCCGTCGCGTACTTCTCCAGCTCCGCCTGCGTCCGCACGGTCACCGTCTCGCCGTCCCGGCCGCCGTACGTGCCGTTCTGCCCGAGGGCGTCGACCGAGGCGAAGCCGTCGGCGGCGGCGGTCGCCCAGGCCGGCGCGGCGGCCGTCGCGGCGGACGCCCGCTGGGCGCCGGAGCCGAGCACGCCGAGGTCCGCTCCGTACGTCAGCGTCCCCGCGGCGGTCAGGGCCAGCGGGACCCCGACGGCCAGGGCCTTCCTGCCTTTGCGGTGCCGGGGTTTGCTGCGGTGCTGCTCACTCATGGGGCGTTCCGTTCCACGTGGGGATGGTCCGCTGCTCAGTCGCCACCCCGGGCGCAAAGGTTGCCGCCCGCCGGGAGGGATAGACGCCGCCCCCGGCTGGCCGCGACCCGCAACACGTCCTCCAGCGACTCCGTCGCCCTGGCCAACGCGAACCGCACGGCCCGCTCCCCGGCCTTCCCGTCCCCGAGCACGGCCCTGGCCCCCGCGAGCACCTGCTCACCCGAGTCGAGTTGGGCTTCCTCGATGTCGTCCGCGAGCCGGGAGAGCAGGCTGCGGCTGTCGTCGGTGCTCAGGTAGCAGGGGTTGCCTTCGGGGGTGGTCCAGGGGAGGAGGCGGAGCGACGAGGCGTCCATGAGGTTTGTCCCTTCGGGGCTGCGGCCAGGGGGTATTACCGTTCGTGCCCTGATCGTCACTGGCTGCGCGTACGCTGCGAAAGAGGCCGGGCGTTGCCTGTCCGGCGGACAATGGGGAGGGCAGGCATGGACGAACACCCGCTCGACGAGAGGCGGTCGAGGCGCGCCGAGCTGGGTGGGACGCTCCGGATACTCCGCGAGAAGGCGGGCAAGTCGCTTGGCCAGCTGGCCGAGGAGACCTCGTACGACAAGAGCTACCTGTACCGCCTGGAGAAGGGTGAACGGCTCTCCAAGCGGGCGGTCATGGAAGACCTGGACAGGTATCACGGCACCGGTGACCCGTTGGTCCGCTTGTGGCGGGACGCGCGCCGCGAGGTCATCAAGGACAAGTACAAGGACTTCATGGAGCTGGAGTCGACGGCACGGGTGATGTGGCTGTTCCAGCTCCGAGTGCCGGGGCTGTTGCAGACCGAGGAGTATGCCCGGGCGGTGTTGTCGGGGTTGTCCGGAGCCCAGACAACGGCGGACAACAGCGAGGCGGTCGAGGAGCAGGTCGCCTTGCGGCTGGGGCGGCAGGAGTTGCTGCACCGCCGACCCGCGCCGAGTGTCCGGGTGATCCTGGACGAAGGGGCGCTGCGGCGGCCGGTCCCGGACATGACGGTGTGGAGGGACCAGCTTTCGCATCTGGTGGACACGGCGGCCCTGCCGTCGGTCGTGCTCCAGGTGCTGCCCTACACGGCAGGTGTACACGACCTCATGGACAGCCACCTCTGGCTTCTGTGGCAACGAATCGGCGACCCTGTCGCCTACGTGGAAGGCAATGGCTTCGGCGAGTTGATCGACGATCCGGACAAGGTCCACTCCTTTCGCTTGTCCTACGATCTGGTCAGGGACGCGGCTCTGACCCCGGTGGAGTCGGTGGCGTTCATCAAGAGCCTTCTGGAGGAGCGCAGACCATGAACCGACTGCCTGACCTCACTTCCGCCACGTGGCGCAAGTCCTCCTACAGCGACGGGGGAGGCACGAACTGCGTCGAGGTCGCCGATGGCTACGCCGACCTCGTCCCCGTGCGTGACAGCAAGGTGCCGGACGGTCGGGTGCTGGTGTTCGGTGCGGGCCCGTGGAGGTCCTTCCTGATGGGGATCAAGTGTGACGACCGTCGGTGAGCGCCCTCTCCGGCATCCGTGATGTGAGGCGAGTCGTCCCACTGCTGCCGCCGGACGCGGAGGCCGCCGCCGTTCTGCGGGAGTGGGCCGACCAAGCGGATTCCCTACTGGACGTTTCGGCACTCGACCTCTCCCGGGCCGATCTGTCGGGCACGGACCTCGCGATGGGGCTCCTTTGCGAGACCGTCCTCCGAGAAGCCAAGCTCGTCGGCACCGATCTCTACCGGGCCCACCTGGAAGGCGCGCTGCTCGATCGGGCCGATCTCTCCAGCGCGTGGCTGGCCAAGGCAGAGCTGGACGAGGCCTCCCTGCGCGGCACCATCCTGGACGGGGCGAACCTGGGAAGCGCCGGCCTGTACGAGGTCGATGCCCGGTCCGCTCGCTTCACGTCGGCCGGACTCAACGGCGCTTCGCTGACCGGCGCCCGGCTGGAGGGCGCCGACCTGTCCCATGCGTCAGTGCGGGAGACGTCCTTCAAGGCGGTGATCGACGAGCACACGATCGTGGCCGGGCTCTCCGGCACGCTCTTCGGCCCCGCGGTCATCGACCAGGCAGGCGTGCGGCGCGAAATCGATGGGCTCGACCTCGAGCAGTGGCTGAACAGCCGCGGTGCGGAGGTGCGTGTGCTCGCCCCACGTCCGGCGCTACGGAGTCGAAGGGGGCAAGCGGACGGCGTGCCGTAGGCACCTTCGGGTGAAGGGAGCGGCGGACGGCGGCCTCCTGGGTTGTGGTGTGGCTATGGTGGGGCCATGGCAGAGAACACGACCATTCAGGTGTCACGCCAGGCCCGCGACCACCTCGCGCAGGTCGCCAAGGAGCGGGGCATGACCCTCGGCCAGCTGGTCGAGCAGCTGGCCTCGGAGCAGCCGACGGCGGAGCAGATCGCGGAGCGGGTGGCGGCCACGCGCACGGTGCTGCGTGAACGGCTGGGCTGCACACTCAGCGACGAGGAGTTCGAGAGCGGGCCGAACGTGCTGGCCAACGTCTACGCGATGGCGGCGGACAAGACCCGGGCCCTCGGGGAGCAAGCCGCGTGATCGTTCTCGACGCGGGCGCGGCCCTGGCGCTCGCCCATGGCCACGAGGCCCTGCATCGCCTCGCCGACAACGTCGCTCACACGCCGGGTGACTGGCTGCACCTCCCGGCGCTGTGCCTCATGAAGGCCGAGGAGAGCGAGGCGAACGTCGGAGGCGCGCTGATGGCGCTTCCGGGCCTGCACGTCGATCCGCTCGGTCAGGTCGCGGCCATCACCGTCGGCGGGATGGTGCGGGACGGCTGGGGTGGCGCGGATACGTGTCACGCGCTCTACGTGGCGACGCCGCACCTGGACTCGGGGGGCATGTCGATCATCCTGACCGGGCAGGAGGATCTCTACCCACCGGGCTTCCTCACCGTCGACATCGACTCCCCCGGCATGCTCGGCTACCACTGACCCCCGTCGGCCGCCTCCACCTCCGGCGGCGGTACCGGCGCCCCCGGCAGCCGTACGGTCGCCACCGTTCCGCCACCACTGTCCTCGGCCGCCCGCGTCAGGCTCACCGTGCCACCCGCCTGCTGCACCGTCCGCGCCACGATGGACAGGCCGAGGCCCGAGCCGGGCAGGGCGCGTGCGCTCGGGGAGCGCCAGAAGCGGTCGAAGACGTGGGGGAGTTCGTCGGCGGGGATACCGGGCCCGTGGTCGCGGACGGTGAGGACGCCGTCTGCCAGGCGTACGTCGACGGTGCCGGAGTCCGGGCTGAACTTCACCGCGTTGTCCAGGATGTTGACGACCGCGCGTTCCAGGGCGGCCGGTTCCGCCCGTACGTACCAGGGCCGCACGTCCGCCGTGATCGTCAGCTCCGGACCGCGCAGGCGGGCGCGGCGCAGGGCCGACTCGACGACGTCGTGCCAGGCGAGGATGCGGGTGCGGCCGGAGTGCTGGCCGGTGTCGGGGCGGGACAGCTCCTGGAGGTCGCCGATCAGCGCCGCCAGCTCCGTCATCTGCGCCTTGACCGAGGCGAGCAGTGCCTTGCGGTCCGCCTCCGGGATCGGGCGGCCGGTCTCCTCGCTGCGGGTGAGGAGTTCGATGTTGGTGCGGAGGGAGGTGAGCGGGGTGCGCAGTTCGTGTCCGGCGTCGGCGATGAGCTGCTGTTGCAGGTCGCGGGAGCTGGCCAGGGACGAGGTCATGCTGTTGAAGGAACGGGAGAGGCGGGCGATCTCGTCCTCGCTGTCGTCCTCCACGGGGATGCGGACGGTGAGGTCCTCGGTACGGGCGACGTGTTCCACGGCCCTGGTCAGTTCGTCCACGGGGCGCAGGCCGGTGCGGGCCACCCACAGGCCGGCGGCGCCCGCGCCGACCACTCCGGCGCCCGCGACGAAGACGAGCACCAGCGCGAGGTTGTTGAGGGAGCTGTTCACCTCGCTCAGCGGCCGTGCGGCGGAGACGGCGACGCCCCGCAGCTCCGACACGGTGTAGGTGAAGACCCGGTACTGGGTGCCGTCGGACCCCGTGGCGTCGTGCAGCGCGCTGGTGGACTCGCCCTCCGCCACGGCGTGGTCGGCCCCGGTGAGCGGGACCTCCTCCGTGCCGATGACGAGACAGCTACCGCCGGTGCGGTCCACGAGCTGTACGGACGAGCCGAAGGGGTTCTGTTCGTGTGTGCCGGGGTCGTGCGCGCACTGGAACGTGCGTAGGTCGAGGTACTTGCTCACCTGCTGCACGTCCATGCGGTTGGCCTTCAGAGCCTCGTCCAGCGAGCTCACCAGGACGCTCTTCACCACGAACCAGCACGCCACCGCCGCCGCCGCCACCGCGAACGCCACCGCCGCCGCCACCAGCAACGACAGCCGTGCCCGGATGGGCAGCGCGCGGACGCGGCGTACCGGGTTCCTCACTCCGCGCCGCCCTGCCGCAGGACGTAGCCGACGCCGCGGACCGTGTGGACGAGGCGCGGCTCGCCGGCCGCCTCGGTCTTGCGGCGCAGGTACATGACGTACACGTCGAGGGAGTTGGACGACGGCTCGAAGTCGAAGCCCCAGACCGCCTTGAGGATCTGCTCCCGGGTGAGGACCTGGCGCGGGTGCGCCATGAACATCTCCAGGAGGGTGAACTCCGTACGGGTCAGCTCCACCGGGCGCCCGGCCCGCGTCACCTCCCGGGTCGCCAGGTCCATGGTCAGGTCGGCGAAGGTGAGGGTGTCGTCGTTGTCGGCGGTGGCCTCGACGGCCGCCGCGTAGGAGCTGCGGCGCAGCAGGGCGCGGATGCGGGCGAAGAGCTCGTCCAGTTCGAAGGGCTTGACCAGGTAGTCGTCCGCGCCCGCGTCCAGGCCGGTCACCCGGTCGCCGACCGTGTCGCGGGCCGTCAGCATGAGGATCGGGGTCGTGTCGCCCGCGCCGCGGATCCGGCGGGCGGCGGTCAGGCCGTCCATGCGGGGCATCTGGATGTCGAGGACGACCAGGTCGGGCCGGTAGGCGGCCGCCTTCTCCAGGGCGTCGGCGCCGTCGACGGCGACCTCGGTGCCGTACCCCTCGAAGGCGAGGCTGCGCTGGAGGGCCTCGCGGACCGCCGGCTCGTCGTCGACGATCAGGATGCGCTGGGTGTCACGGTCGCCTTCTGCGGGGCTCATGGGCTCGGGTTCCTCGGATGCGGTGTCGGGTACGGCTGCGGGCGCCTTCAGCGTCGCATGTTCGCATCGGCGTCGGGCGGCCCGCTCAGCTGCCGGCACCCGCTCGCAGCGCGGGCAGGTCGGCCTTGACGGTGTTGACCGGGATGGCGAAACCGAGGCCGACGCTGCCCGCGCCGGCGGAGGACTCGGCCGACGAGTACATCGCGGAGTTGATGCCGATGATGTTGCCGTTCATGTCGATCAGCGCGCCGCCGGAGTTGCCCGGGTTGAGGGACGCGTCGGTCTGGATCGCCTTGTACGTCGTCGTGGACGAGCCGGTGTCGCCGTTGAACTCCTGGCCACCGAACTCGAACGGCCAGCCGCCGCCCTGCCGCTGCTGCTGTTGCTGCTGCCCCTCGTCGGTCGAGACGGTCACGTCGCGGTCGAGGGCGGAGACGATGCCGCTGGTCACGGTGCCGGTCAAACCCTCCGGGGAGCCGATCGCGACGACCTGGTCGCCGACCCCGACGCCGTCGGAGTCGCCGAGCGTCGCGGCCTTCAGACCGGAGGCGTCCTCCAGCTTGATCAGCGCGAGGTCCTTGCTGCTGTCGGTGCCGACGACCTGGGCGGTGTACTGCTTGCCGTCGCTGGTCGTCACCTTGACGGACGAGGCGCCGGAGACGACGTGGCTGTTGGTGATGATCTCGCCGTCACCGGTGATGATCACGCCGGAACCGGTGGAGGAGCCGGCGTTCGACGTGGCGCTGATCTCGACGATGCTCGGACTGACCGCCTCCGCGACCCCGGCGACCGTGCCCTTCTGACCGACCGGCACCACGTTGGTGCTGGTGGCGCTGGAGACGACGGTGTCGCTGCCGGTCAGCTCCTGGATGCCGTACGCGGTGCCGCCGCCGACGGCCGCCGCGACGATCGCCACGGCCGCGAGCAGGGCGGCGGGGCCGCGCCGGACGGTGCGCTTCCTGCGCGGCTGCTCGGGCTGCTCGGAGTGCTCAGGCTGAGCGGCCTGCACGGGCGCGGCCGGCGGCTGCGCCGGCGGGGGCGGCCACTCGGGGTTGACGGGAGAGGAGGCGTGCTGCTGGGCGCCCTGGTACGGATTGCCGTACGGGTTCTCGTGCGCGTGCTCGTACTCGCCGCTGTGGCGGAGGCTCTCGGTCATGTTCATGAGCTTCCCGCCCTCGTATGAGAGCGGTCTGAGTGCTGCCTGAGAAGCCCGGCAGAACCTCGTATGCCCGATATAAAGCCGTCCGGTGAAGGAAGCCGTCCGGTGAAGGAAGCCGTCCGGTGAAGGAAGCCGTCCGGCGAAGCTACCCGCAGCCGCAGGACTGCCGTACCACCAGCCGTGACGGGAACACCTTCAGCCGCTCCCGCCGTGAGCCCGCCACCCGCAGACCGTCGTCCAGGACCAGGTCCACGGCCGCCCGCGCCATCGCCGACCGGTCCGAGGCGACCGTCGTCAGCGGTGGGTCGGCCAGGTCCGCCTCCTTGATGTCGTCGAAGCCGGCGACCGCCAGCTCGCCGGGGACGTCGATGCGCAGCTCGCGCGCCGCGCGCAGCAGGCCGATCGCCTGGTCGTCGGTGGAGCAGAAGATCGCGGGCGGACGCCTGGGCCCGGAGAGGAGCTCCAGCCCCACGCGGTACGCGTCGTAGCGGTTGTACGGCGCCTCGAAGAGCCGGCCCTCGGTGGAGAGCCCGGCCTCCTTCATCGCGCGCTTCCAGCCCTCGACGTGGTCGGAGACCGGGTCGCCGACGGACGGGGTCTCGGCGGTGCCGCCCATACAGGCGACGTACTCGTACCCGTGCTCCAGCAGATGGCGTACGGCGAGCTGGGCGCCGCCCAGGTCGTCGGTGACGACGGCGACGTCGTCGATGGCCTCGGGGCGCTCGTGCAGCAGGACTACCCGGGCGTCCCAGGCGTCGATCTCGGCGGCGGCCATGTCGTTCAGGGCATGGCTGACCAGGATCAGGCCGGAGACGCGCATGCCGAGGAAGGCGCGCAGATAGTGGACCTCGCGCTCGCCGACGTAGTCGGAGTTGCCGACGAGCACCATCTTCCCGCGCTCGGAGGCGGCCCACTCGACCGCGTGCGCCATCTCCGCGAAGAAGGGCTGGCGCGCGTCCGGCACGATCAGACCTATGAGGTCCGTGCGCCGCGACGCCATCGCCTGGGCGACCCGGTCCGGCCGGTACCCCAGTTCCTTGATCGCGGCGAGTACGCGCTCGCGCGTGGCCGGGGCGACCGGCCGGGGTCCGTTGTTGATGACATAGCTGACGACGGCGGTGGAAGTCCCCGCCAGCCGCGCCACATCATCCCTAGTCACCTTGGCCACGCGCGGAGTCTACGCGGATGGAACCGCACCGGGCAGGGCGTATCACACCTTGGTTCACGCCCTGGCCCACAGCTTGGTTCTCGCCCAGTTATCGCCCCGGTTCTCGCCCTGGTTCTCGCCCTGGTCCACAGCCTTGGTTCACACCTTGGCCGACGTCGCCTCCACCGCGGTGTCCGTCCCCGCTTCCGCCTGCGCCTGAGACCGGGCCTTCTCCTTCGCCTTGGCGTCCTCCGCGGCGCGCTCCGTCTTCTCGGGCTTCTCCGGCGTGACGAAGCGGTAGCCGACGTTGCGGACGGTTCCGATCAGCGACTCGTGCTCGGGGCCGAGCTTGGCGCGCAGCCGCCGCACGTGCACGTCGACCGTGCGGGTGCCGCCGAAGTAGTCGTAGCCCCAGACCTCCTGGAGCAGCTGGGCGCGGGTGAAGACCCGGCCCGGGTGCTGGGCGAGGTACTTCAGCAGCTCGAACTCCTTGAAGGTCAGGTCCAGGACCCGGCCCTTGAGTTTCGCCGAGTACGTCGCCTCGTCCACCGACAGGTCGCCGTTGCGGATCTCCATGGGGGAGTCGTCGCCGACGATCTGCTGGCGGCCCATGGCCAGACGCAGCCGGGCCTCGACCTCCGCCGGGCCGGCGGTGTCCAGCAGTACGTCGTCGATGCCCCAGTCGGCGGTGACGGCGGCCAGGCCGCCCTCGGTGACGACGAGGACCAGCGGACAGCTGAGCCCGGTCGACCGCAGCAACTGGCACAGGCTGCGGACCTGGGGAAGGTCGCGGCGCCCGTCGACGAGGATGACGTCGGCGCCGGGGGTGTCGACGAGGGCCGGGCCCTCCGCCGGGGCGACGCGTACGTTGTGCAGCAGCAGGCCGAGGGCGGGGAGCACCTCCGTCGACGGCTGAAGGGCATTGGTCAGGAGCAGCAGAGAACTCATCGCGCCCCACCTGCCTGGGTCGTCCTACGGTCGTGCACGTTTCGCTCGCCCATAACGTCTGGTTCCTCCTGGGTCCCTGCGAGGACGTTTACGGCACTGCTTCGTACAGGTGCGGGCCCCGTGCCCGTGGGGTCCGCCGCACGTCCGGGAGATGAACGCCACGCGACGCTCCCGGAAGCACAAAAGGACCCGGGGGCAACATTGCCCGAGTCCTCTGCCCAGCAGAATAGCCGACATGAGCAACCGACCGGCGGGTCATGTGGCGCGTTCCACCATTCGTCCGCATTCCGAGACGCCGCGCAGGACGCCGCGCCGCACGCCCGCACGCACCTTCCTGCACGCATCCGACGGGACCCGGATCGACGCCGCGTACGAGCCCGGCGCGACCGGCCGCGACGCCGCTGACCTGGTGTTCGTCGTCGCGCACGGCTTCACGGGCGACGCGGACCGCCCGCACGTACGGCGGATCGCGGCGGCGTTCGCGCGCTACGGGGCCGTGGTCACGTTCTCCTTCCGGGGCCACGGTGCGTCCGGCGGCCGGTCCACCGTCGGCGACCGCGAGGTGCTCGACCTGGCGGCGGCGGTCACCTGGGCGCGCGGTTTCGGACACGCGCGCGTGGTGACGGTCGGCTTCTCCATGGGCGGCTCGGTGGTGCTGCGGCACGCCGCGCTGTACGGCGACGACAGCGAGGCGCGTACGGACGCCGTCGTGTCGGTGAGCTCCCCCGCCCGCTGGTACTACCGGGGGACGGCACCCATGCGCCGGCTCCACTGGCTGGTGATGCGGCCCGCCGGGCGCCTGGTGGGCCGCTACGGCATGCGCACCCGTATCCATCACCGGGACTGGGACCCGGTGCCGCTGTCGCCGGTGGAGGCGGCGGCGCGGATCGCCCCGACGCCGCTGCTCGTCGTGCACGGTGACCGGGACGGCTACTTTCCCGTCGACCACCCCCGGATGCTGGCCGAGGCTGCCGGTGACCACGGCGAACTGTGGCTGGAGCCCGGCATGGGCCACGCGGAGCACGCGTCCGGCGAGGACCTGCTCCGCCGGATCGGCGACTGGGCCGTGTCCCGGGCGGGCTAGCCTGCATGTGTTCACTGCCGGTCGACACGGACGCCGATCGGCACCGGCGACGAAGGATGCAGATGGCAAAGGTCACGGTGCGCTACTGGGCCGCCGCGAAGGCCGCGGCGGGGGTGGCCGAGGAGCCGTACGAGGCGGCCACGCTCGCCGACGCGCTCGGCGCGGTGCGCGAACGGCACCCCGGCGAACTCACGCGCGTGCTGCTGCGCTGCTCGTTCCTCGTCGACGGCGACCCCGTGGGCACCCGCGGGCACGAGACGGTACGGCTGGCCGACGGTGGCACGGTCGAGGTGCTCCCGCCGTTCGCAGGAGGGTGAGCGATGACCAATCAGCCGTATCAGCCGCATCAGCAGAATCAGCCGCACGAGGGACACGAGGGGTACGACCCCCAGGTGTGGCCCGGGCAGCAGGCGTATCAGGCGCACCAGGACCACCAGGACCCGGACGCGGCCCAGTACACCCAGCAGTGGCAGGGACAGACCTGGGAGACGCAGGTGCAGCCGCCGGTCTCCGCCGAGGAGACGGCGTATCTGCCGTCGCACGGCTATCAGGAGCCGATGGGCACGTCGTACGGGACGACCGGGGGCTACGCGGCACAGCCGCAGCCGTACCCCTCGCAGGCGCAGCCTCAGCCGTACCCGTCGCAGCCGCAGCCGCAGCCGCAACCTCAGTCGTACCAGTCACAGCCGCAGGCATACGCTCCCCAGCCCCAGCCCCAGCCCCAGCCCCAGCCGTATGCGCCCCCCACGCCCGGCCCCGAGACGGCACCCACCCCCTCCGCCCCCGCATCCTCCGACGCCCCCGAGTACGGTCCGGCGACCATCGCCGGGAACACGCGGATCACCGACGCGCAGCGCGCCCGTGCCGAAGGGCGTTCGCCGATCATCGACCCGGGGATGCAGCCGGCCGGGCTCACCGCGCTGCTCGGGGTGCTGCTGGCCGGGTCGGCGGCGCTCGGCACGTACGCCCTCCTCGTGCCGCTCGTCGTCCTCCAGGCCGTCACCGCGGCGGGCTGGTTCCGCCTGAACGGCATGTGGCCCGCCCGGCAGGGCATCGCGCTCGGCTTCGCGGGCGCGCTGGCCGCCGACGCGGCGATGCTGGTGTCCGACCGCTCCCCGGCAGCGATCCTCGGCACGCTCGGGGTGTGGGTGCTGCTGTCCCTCGTCCTGCAACTGCGCTCGCACGCCGACCCCGACGAGCGGATGTACGGCCTGATGGCGACCGTCGCCGCGTCGGCCCTGGCCGTCGTCGCGGGCGGGTACCTCGCCGCCGACGCGGACGCGGTGACGGTCGGCGCGATCGCGGTGGCCGTCGCCGTCGTGGCCCGCGCCCTGCCGCTGCCGACGCCGGCGTCCGTGGTCGCCGCGCTGCTCGCGGCGGCCGGGGCGGGCCTCGTGGCCGGCTCGGTGACGGACTTCGGGGCGGCCGGGGCGCTGCTCGGCGCGGGAGCGGCGGTGTGCGCGCTGATCGGCCACCGGGTGGCGGCCTACGACTACCCGTCCCGCTTCGTCCACTTCACGGCGGGCGTGGCGCTGCCCCTCGCGGCCGCGGCACCGGCCGTGTACGTGCTCGGCCGGGCACTCGGCTGAGCCATCCCCCGGGCCCGGGCGGCCTCCGGGCTCGGACGTTCCGCGGGCTCGGACGCTCTCCGGCTCGGGCGTTCCGCGGGCTCGGGCGCTTTCCGGCTCGGGCCCGGTGCTCTGCGGGCTGCGCAGGGTCCCCCTGCGCTGCGCAGGGTCCCCCTGTCACAGGTGATCCACAAAATCCCGGCGGCCCTTCCCTGTCGCGTTACCCTCGCGCTGGACGGCCGTCGGTCGTCGGGGACCGCCGTCGTCGAACGCCCAGGGTTGGGGAACACCGCATGCGTGCACTGCGAATACTGCTGATCGTCGTCGTGATCCTGGGCGGGCTCTTCACGATCGCGGACCGTCTGGCGGTCAACTTCGCCGAGGGCGAGGTGGCGGACAAGCTGCGCAGCACCGAGAACCTGGCCTCGACGCCGGACGTCTCGATCAACGGCTTCCCCTTCCTCACCCAGGTCGTCGGCGGCGAGCTGGACGACGTCGAGGTCGGCATCGACGACTACGAGGCGTCCACCGGCAACGGCGGCGAGAAGATCCGTATCGACGGTCTGCGCGCGAACATGAAGGGCGTCGAGTTCTCCAGCGACTTCGGCTCCGCGACCGCGGCCGACGCCACCGGTACCGCGACCGTCGGCTACGACGAGCTGATGAAGGCCGCCAAGTCCGAGCCCACGGCCATCGCGCCCGGCGTCAGCGCCAAGGTCATCGGCCTCTCCGACGGCGGCAACGGCAAGATCAAGGTGTCGCTCGCGGCCACCGTGATGGGCGTCGAGGTGCCCCAGCCGGTCGAGGTGCTCAGCACGGTCACCGTCAAGGACAACGACGTGGAGGTCGTCGCCGAAGGCCTGCCGGAGATCGGCGGCAAGGAGCTCGCCGAGTCCCGGATCCGGGAGATCACCGACTTCCAGCAGACCATCGACGAGCTGCCCGGCGGCATCGAGCTGGACAAGGTCGAGGCGGCGAAGGACGGCGTCGAGATCACGGTGAAGGGTTCGAACGTCAGGCTGGCCGGGTAGGACGACGGTCGGCTGCCCAAGAGGCAGCGAGCGGCGTGACCGGCGTGACCGGCGTGACCGGCGTGACCGGTGACGGCAGTCCGACAGGCGAGACGGGGCCGTCCGCACCGCAGATGGAGTGATGGACGCCCGGGGCCGGACACCCCTCGGCGGCACTCCGGGAGCCGCAGGCATCCCGTATCGCGGACGATCGTGTCTCACAATGCGACACGTCGGTGACATGGCCTACCGTCCGTCCCTACGATCGGGCCTTATGAAGCGACAGGCGGATCTCACGAAGCGGCGGGCAGTGGACCTGTGCCGCGTTGCCGCCATGCTCTGTCGCACCTCCTGAGCGGACGGCGTCGCCGCCGTCCGCTGTTCCCCTCGCCCGCCCTGCTGCCCAGGGCGCCCGCGCGCCGCCCCGGCCTGAGCGCGCCCACCCTCTCACCGCACGCCCCGCCGCCAACTGCCCCGGAGGAGAAAACATGAGCCGCAGCGACGTCCTGGTCGACGCCGACTGGCTGCAGGACCACCTGGACGACTCGAGCATCGCGATCGTCGAGGTGGACGAGGACACGTCCGCGTACGACAAGAACCACATCAAGAACGCGATCCGGATCGACTGGACCCAGGACCTCCAGGACCCGGTCCGCCGCGACTTCGTCGACCAGGAGGGCTTCGAGAAGCTCCTGTCGGCGAAGGGCATCTCCAACGACCACACCGTGGTCCTCTACGGCGGCAACAACAACTGGTTCGCGTCCTACGCCTACTGGTACTTCAAGCTGTACGGCCACGAGAACGTCAAGCTCCTCGACGGCGGCCGCAAGAAGTGGGAGCTGGACGCCCGCGAGCTGGTCGACGGCACCGACGTTCCCGAGCGCCCCGCGACCGACTACAAGGCCAAGCCGCAGAACACCGCGATCCGCGCCTTCCGCGACGACGTGGTCTCCGCCATCGGCGCGCAGAACCTGGTCGACGTCCGGTCGCCCGACGAGTTCTCCGGCAAGCTGCTCGCCCCGGCCCACCTCCCGCAGGAGCAGTCGCAGCGCCCGGGCCACGTCCCGTCCGCCCGCAACATCCCGTGGTCGAAGAACGCCAACGACGACGGCACCTTCAAGTCCGACGACGAGCTCAAGGCGCTCTACGAGGACGAGCAGGTCGACCTGGCGAAGGACACCATCGCCTACTGCCGCATCGGTGAGCGCTCGGCCCTGACCTGGTTCGTCCTGCACGAGCTGCTGGGCGTGGAGAACGTCAAGAACTACGACGGCTCCTGGACCGAGTACGGCTCCCTCGTCGGCGTGCCGATCGAGCTCGGCGCCAACAAGTAAGTCCGCCCCCTCAACCCCTCAGGAGTACGACATGTGCGGAGCGAAGGCCGGCGGCCCCGACGCCTCGACGATCAAGCCCGGTGAGACCACGATCCAGGGCCAGGTGACCCGCGACGGCGAGCCGGTGACGGGCTACGTCCGTCTGCTGGACTCCACCGGCGAGTTCACCGCGGAGGTCCCGACGTCCGCGACGGGCCAGTTCCGCTTCTACGCGGCCGAGGGCACCTGGACCGTACGGGCGCTCGTCCCGGGCGCCAGCGCCGACCGCACGGTCGTCGCCCAGCAGGGCGGACTGGCGGAGGTCGCGATCGCCGTCTGACGGCGAGTGACGGCCGCAGGGCCGCACCCCGCGGGTTGGACGCCGCCCGGGGCGCGGCCCTCCGGCATGTCCGGACCCGTGTCCGGCGCCTGTCCCAATCCGCGTTCGGACAGGCGTCCGGACCCCACGTCCCGGCCTACCCTGGACGTATGTACGCACGGCGGCGGCACATCTACTTCGTGATGATGGGCGTCTGCATCGGGCTGTTCGTCCTGGCCTGGGGCGTCGTCCGTCTCTGGTCGGTGCCCGCGGCCGTCGGCATGTGCGTGGTCGCCATGGTCATCCCCCCGCTGGCCGCGGTCGTCGCCAACCGCCGCGGCCCCGACGACCGCTGGTGGGACGACCCGTCGGGTGACGCCAAGTCCGACGAGTGGTGGGACGAGCTGGACGGCAGGAAGGGGCCGCGGCACCAGGACCGGCCCTGAGCCGCCCCGGGCCCCGGCCGGTCAGTAGACCAGCGCCTGCGTCTCGTCCCCCAGCGCCTCCTGCACGAAGACCTGCGCACCCGCGATCCGCACGCCGTCGAGGACGTCCTCCTCGGTGATGTCACGGCGGGCCGCGCACTGGGTGCACAGGGTCAGCCGGCCCGCCGCCAGCACCGAGTCCAGCAGGTCGGGCAGCGGCGCGGCGTGCGGCAGCTCGAACTCGGCCGCGCGGCCCGGCAGCGCGAACCAGGCGGACTCGCCGGTCAGCCACAGGGACACGTCGACCCCGCTGGCCACGGCCACCGCCGCCACCGTGAACGCCTGCGAACACCGCTCGGGCGCGTCGGCGCCCGCCGTCACCTTGATCACGAGCTTCTTCGCCATGGCCGCATCGTACGGCGCGCTGGAGGGCCCACCTCGCAAAGTGGCGCCGCCCCGGGCCGCGTAAGCTGGGCCACGGCCCTGTGCACGTAGCGCACCCGGCGCACGCACCGCACTCCGCTTTACCGAGGAGCACCCCGTGGAGATCTTCTTCGAAGCCCTGCTGGTCCTGGTCTGCGTCGGCGTCCTCGCCTTCGCGGGTCTGACCGTGAAGAAGCTGTACCAGGGCCAGCGCTGATCACCGACGCCAGGAAGTACCGCTCATGATCGAGATCCCGTCCGACCTCCACAAGGGCCTGGTCCCCCTCGCCTTCCTGCTCGGCGACTGGGCGGGCGCGGGCGTGCACGACTTCCCCGGCGCCGAGAAGTGCAACTTCGGGCAGGAGGTCTCCTTCACCCACGACGGCCGCGACTTCCTGGAGTACCGGTCGCACACCTGGGTGCTGGACAACGACGGCAACAAGGTCCGCCCGCTGGAGTCCGAGCACGGCTTCTGGCGCATCGACGCGAACCGCAAGGTCGAGGTGACGATGACCCGCGACGACGGCGTCATCGAGATCTGGTACGGCGAGCTGGCCGACCAGAAGCCCCAGATCGACCTGGTCACGGACGCGGTGGCCCGCACGGCGGCCTCGCAGCCGTACACCGGAGGCAAGCGCCTGTACGGCTACGTCAAGAGCGACCTGATGTGGGTCGGTGAGAAGCAGACCCCCGAGGTCGAGCTGCGCCCCTACATGTCGGCGCACCTGAAGAAGGTCGTCACCCCGGAGGACGTCGAGCGCTGGGCCAAGGCCCTGCCCGACGACATGCCCGACGACGGGATCGCCTTCTTCAAGTAGGCCCTTCGCACTCCTTCGGACCCGTTCGGATCCCAAGCAGGTCCCTTCGAAGAGGTCCTAGACTCGTGGGTGTGGTGAGCACCGACTGGAAGAGCGACCTCAGGCAGCGCGGCTACCGGCTGACCCCGCAGCGGCAGCTGGTGCTCGAAGCCGTGGACACCCTCGAGCACGCGACCCCCGACGACATCCTCGGAGAAGTGAGGAAGACGGCGTCGGGGGTCAACATTTCCACCGTCTACCGCACGCTGGAGCTCCTGGAGGAGCTCGGGCTGGTCAGCCACGCCCACCTCGGGCACGGTGCGCCCACCTACCACCTGGCCGACCGGCACCACCACATCCACCTGGTCTGCCGGGACTGCACCAACGTGATCGAAGCCGATCTGTCGGTGGCTGCCGAGTTCACCGCCAAACTGCGGGAGCAGTTCGGCTTCGACACCGACCTGAAGCACTTCGCGATCTTCGGCCGGTGCAAGGACTGTTCCCAGAGGGGTCCGACCACCGAGTCGTAGGCTAGGGCGTATGAAGAGCCCCCTGCTGTCCCTGCCCGGCGCCGTCCCAGCCGAGGGCGTGGACGAAGGCGTCGCCGCGCACTACGGCGACCTGTTCCGCGAGCAGCGTGCCCTCGCCGACGGCACCGGCTTCGTCGACCTCTCCCACCGCGGCGTCGTCACCGTCACCGGCGACGACCGGCTGAGCTGGCTGCACCTGCTGCTCACCCAGCACGTCAGCGACCTGCCGACCGGCGAGGCCACCGAGGCGCTGATCCTCTCCGCGAACGGCCACATCGAACACGCCCTGTACCTCGTCGACGACGGCACGACCGTCTGGGCCCACGTGGAGCCCGGCAGCCAGGAGGCGCTGATCGCCTACCTGGAGTCGATGAAGTTCTTCTACCGCGTCGAGGTCGCCGACCGCACCGCCGACACCGCGGTCGTGCACGTGCCGGCCGGCTCGATCACCGAGGTGTCCGGGGGCGTCGCCGTCCGGGAGACGCCGTACGGCCGGGACCTCTTCCTGCCGCGCGAGGAGCTGGAGGCGTTCGCCGCGCAGGCCGGTCCGCCGGCCGGGATCCTGGCGCACGAGGCGCTGCGCGTCGAACAGCACCGTCCCCGCGTCGGTTTCGAGACCGACCACCGGACCATCCCGCACGAGCTGGGCTGGATCGGGACGGCGGTCCACCTCCAGAAGGGGTGCTACCGGGGGCAGGAGACCGTCGCCCGGGTGCACAACCTCGGCAAGCCACCGCGCCGCCTGGTCTTCCTGCACCTGGACGGCAGCGAGGTCCACCTGCCCGGGCCCGGCGCGGAGATCCGCCTCGCGGACGACGGCCCCGACGGCCGCAAGATCGGTTTCGTCACCACGTCCGTACGCCACCACGAGCTGGGCCCGGTCGCCCTCGCACTGGTCAAGCGGAACGTGCCGGTGGACGCCCGGCTGGTGGCGGGGGACACGGCGGCGGCCCAGGAGACGGTCGTAGAGCCCTGAGAGCCATGGGAGCCCTGAGAGCCATGGGAGCCCTGAGGGCCATGGGAATCTGAGCGCCCGGGATCCCCCGGGGCTCAGGGCTCAGACCTCGACGAGCACCGTGAACGGGCCGTCGTTCGTCAGTGACACCCGCATGTGGGCGCCGAAACGACCCGTCGCCACGGTCGCGCCCAGCGAGCGCAGCCGGGCGACGACCTCGTCGACGAGCGGCTCGGCCACCTCGCCGGGCGCGGCGGCGTTCCAGGTGGGCCGACGGCCCTTGCGGGCGTCGCCGTAAAGGGTGAACTGGCTGATCACCAGGAGCGGGGCGTCGACGTCGCTGCACGACTTCTCGTCGTGCAGCACCCGCACCGACCACAGCTTGCGGGCCAGCTGCGCCGCCTTCTCCTCGGTGTCGTCATGGGTGACGCCGACCAGGACGCACAGGCCCTCGCCGTCGATCGATCCCACGGTCTCGCCGTCCACGACGACGCTCGCGCCGTCCACCCTCTGCACCACTGCACGCATCCCGTCATGATGCCGTGCGCCTCCAGGGGGTCGGCACAGGGGCCCGTACGGGGTTTCTTTTCGCTCCCTAACCCCCCATCTGGGGCTGATCGGGGCCGATCATGGGCACTCGGTCACATAGCGGCCACTTGGGGTGGCACGATGCTCCCAGACGCCGGTCGAGGGGACGGTTGATGCACATGAGAACACCGAGTACGGGGCAGCCGCTTGGGACTGTCGCGTTGACATATCCGGGTGGCCTGGAGGCGCCCCGGCCACCCGTGCAGCGCACGGACAGCCCGGAGCTGCCCGCGGATCCTCCAGGGCGCGACCTGACCACGCTGAGCCTGCCGGAGCTGCGCACCCTGCGGCGGGACGCGCAGCGCGAGGAGGCCGACCTGAGCTACGTACGGCGGCTGCTGCAGGGGCGTATCGACATCCTGCGGGCGGAGCTGGCGCGGCGCCGGCCGGCATCCGTGGTGACCACCGCGGCGAAGGGGCCCGTCGTCGAGCGGCTGTCGGAGATCCTGACCGACGCACCGGCCCGGCAGCGTTCCTCCGCCCGTCATGTGACGCTCGGCACTCCACGCAGCGAGGAGTGCCGGCGGCTGGCCGCGGAGATGCTCGGCGAGGTGGAGCTGTCCGACCTGACGGCCCGCACCGACGCCGAACTGACCGCCGGGACAGGCCGGCTCGTACGCTATGAGCAGCAGGTGTCCCGGCGACGGCAGCGGCTGCAGGGCACGGCAGACGACTGCAGCGCGGAGATCGCACGCCGGTACCGTGAGGGGGAAGCACAAGTCGACGACCTGCTCGTGTGACGCGTGGGGCGGCCTCCGGGCCGCCCTCCGGAGCCCGGCGATCCCGGGCCGTCGCCGCGGCGGGTCACCCGTTCGGAAGGCCACCGCCGATGTCCGCGCCGCAACCGTCACAGCCGTCCCAGACCCAGCCGTCCCAGCCGTTCCAGCCCGCGCCCACGTCCGCTCTCCCGGCCGTGGTACCGCCCGTCCTCGCCGAGGTCGTCCGGTCCGGGTTCGTCGAGGGGCGGCACCGGGGCAGTCTGGTCGTGCTGGGTGCCGACGGGGCCGTGGAGCTGGCGCTGGGCGAGGTGACGGCGCCGGTCTTCCCGCGCTCCGCCAACAAGCCGATGCAGGCGGCGGGCGTCCTGCGGGCCGGCCTCGACCTCGCGGGGGAGCGGCTGGCGCTGGCCGCCGCGAGCCACTCCGGGGAGCCCTTCCACCGCGACCTGGTCCGCAAGATGCTGGACGAGTACGGCCTGGACCCGGCCGCGCTCCAGTGCCCGCCCGACCTGCCGCTGGACCCTCAGGAGCGGGACACCTACCTGGCGTCGGGCGCGGCACCCGACCGGATCACCATGAACTGCTCCGGCAAGCACACCGCGATGCTGGCGGTCTGCGCCCAGCGGGGCTGGCCCTCGGAGACCTACCTCGACCCCGTTCATCCGCTCCAGCGGATCATCCACAGGGTTGTGGAGGACGCGGCGGGCGAGCCGGTCGCCGCCGTCGGCACGGACGGATGCGGGGCGCCCCTGATGGCGATCAGCCTGGTCGGGCTGGCCCGCGCCTTCCGCTCCTTCGTCCGCGCCGAGCCCGGCACGGCGGAGCGCCGCGTCGCCGACGCGATGCGCGCCCACCCCGAGTACGTCGCGGGCCACCGGCGCGCCGACACCTGGCTGATGCGCGAGGTGCCCGGCACGCTCTCCAAGATGGGCGCGGAGGCCGTGCAGGCGGTGGCCCTGCCCGACGGCCGCGCCCTGGCCTTCAAGGTCGAGGACGGCGCGACGCGGGCCCTCGGCCCGGTCCTGGCCCGCGCGCTGACGCTGACGGGCGTGGAGGGGCCCGTGGTCGACCGCATCGGCCGTACGCCCCTGCTCGGCGGCGGGCACGAGGTGGGGGAGATCCGGGCGGCCTTCTGAGGGGCGGAGCGGGCAGGTCCCCTCACGCCGGGGCGGGCAGCCCTCACGGCGTCGGCGGGGGCAAATCCGCGCGACGCCGGCCCGGTCGTCGACCTACCGTGGGCGCATGACCCGCCGCACCGACATCGACGTACGTCCCATCACCGAGGCCGAGTTCCCCGACTGGCAGCGTGCGCTGAACACCGGGTTCCTGATGCCGCCCGCCCTCGCCGCGGAGCAGTTGGAAGCCCGCCGCCACCTCTTCGTCCCCGGCCGGTCGCTCGGCGCCTTCGACGGTGAGCGGTGCGTGGCGACCTACCGGTCCTTCGCACAGGAGATCACGGCCGTGGGCGGCGCCCAGGTGCCCGCCGACGCGATCTCCAACGTCACCGTCACCGCGACCCACCGCCGCCGCGGCCTGCTCACCCGCATGATGGAGCGGGACCTCGCGGCGGCGAGGGACCGCGGGGACGTCGTCGCGACGCTGATCGCGGCCGAGTACCCGATCTACGGCCGGTACGGCTTCGGCCCCGCCACCACCATGACGGAGTGGACGGTCGACGTGCCCCGCGCCGGTCTCGACCGGCGCTGGGCGGCACCGGAGGACGGTGGCCGGATCGACCTCGTGGACGGCGAGGACGTCCGCAAGCTCGGCCCCGAACTGCACGAGCGGCTGCGCCGGGCCCAGCCGGGCGCGGTCAGCCGGGCCGAGCTGTGGTGGCAGACCCGCACCGGGGTCCTGAGCGTGAACGACACCCCGTGGACCGAGCCCTTCTTCGCCGTGTACCGATCGGCGGGCGGCGAGGTCGAGGGCATGGTCTCCTACCGGGCCGACGACCACTGGGGCGACGCCAAGCAGCCCCTGAACACGGCGACCGTCGACTGGCTGCTGGCGGTGACCCCGGCAGCCGAGCGCGCCCTGTGGCACTACCTGTGCTCGATCGACTGGATCACGACGGTGAAGAGCGGCTGGCGGTCCCCCGACGACCTGCTCCCGCACCTCCTGCCGGACCCGCGTGCGGCCAGGATCACCACGCAGGCGGACTGGCTGTGGGTGCGGATCCTGGACGTCGTACGGGCGCTGGAGGCGCGGACGTACGAGGGGCAGGGGTCGCTCGTGCTGGAGGTCGTGGACCGGGGAGGGCTCACCGGCGGGCGATGGCGGCTGGAGGCGGGAGCGGACGGGGCGTCCTGTACGCCGACCACCGAGAGCGCCGGCCTCGTGCTCGACGTGGCCGAGCTGGCGGCGCTGTGGCTGGGCGACGCGTCGGCGGTGCGGCTGGCCGCGCTCGGCCGGGTCCGGGAAGAACGAGCGGGCGCCGCCCGTGTGGCCGACGCCCTGCTGCGTACGTCCAGGCGGCCTTGGTGCCCGGACATGTTCTGAGGTGGCTCCCTTCTGCCGGTGACGGGCGGGTGTGCGCATCCGTAGCGCGTCTTCTTCGGCTGTGACGGTGCATTCAGTTGTGGTTGTGGTTGTTGTGCGGTGGTGCTGACTGACTGGCCGGGCTCCCGGCTCCCCTCCGGAAGGGGGCCCGGACAGCAGTACGTCGGTTCAGCCGGACTGGGCGAGCAGCATCACGAGGATCACCGCGCCCACACCGCCGATCATGGTGTTCTTCGCCTTGATGCCGATGGACAGCGCGACGAAGGCGATGATTCCCATCGGCCCGTACTTCCATTGCACGAGCTGCTCGAACCCGATGGCCAGAGCGGCGACGACGATGGCGATGAGCGGCATGGTGGTCCCCCTGTCACCGTGGTGGCCAACCCCCAAGAGGTCCGACCACGTTGCTCGAGTTGGCTGCCAACTTCACTGTACTTATCTCCGCTTGGGAGCGTCTCATAACCACCTTCCTCTGAACTGCCCGAAGATGGCGAGAAGTTGTAGTGTTTGGTTGTGGAGCAGGAACACGCCCCCGTCAACGGGCGGAAGAGACCGCAGCGGCCACAGCGGACACACCGCGAGGTGGCCGACGAGCTGCGCGCCCGGATCAGGACCGGCCGGCTGCAGCCGGGCCAGCGCATGCCCACGCAGGCCCAGTTGGCCGACGAGTTCGGTGTGGAACGCGGCGCCGTCCGTCAGGCCCTGCGCACCCTGCAGTCGGAACGTCTGCTCGCCAATGTGTCCAAGGGGAGTCCCGCGACCGTCGCACCCGACCCCCACAGCGCCCTGACCGGGCCCGGAGCGCCGCCGATGCCCACCATGGCCGCCCTGGCGCCCCGGATCGCGGAGGCCTTCAACGCCCCGCACGTCGAGATCGACGCCCTGTGCCTGACGTCGGTCTCCCTCACCCTCGCCTTCGGTGAATCGCTGCGTCAGATCCACGCGGGGCTACGGAAACCGGCCAAGATCGACGTCCGTGTCCTGCTGCCGAGCCGGAACATCGGCCTGGCCTTCCCGGTGGCGGTGGCCGGCGGCGGGGTCGGCGACCCCGTGCACGAACGGTGGCTGGCCATGCGCAACGCCCAGGGCCAGGTGCTCCGGCACAACCTGCTCGGCCTGCGGGCCACGCACGGCATCGACGTGCGCGTCTCCTTCCGTGCGCTGCCCTTCACACCGCCCGTGAAGCTGTACGTGCTCAACGGCACGGAGGCCCTCTTCGCGTACTACACCCTCAGCCGGCGCGAGCAGGAGATCGATCACGAGCCGACTCAGATGTACGACGCGGAGGGCATCCGCTCGACGCTGTTCGCCTTCGGGCAGGGCGGTGGCGTGCGCGACGAGGTGTTCGTGAAGCAGTCGCGGCTGTGGTTCGACGCGCTGTGGGAGACGATCAGCTCGGAGCTGCTGCTCACCGCCTGATCACCTCCCGGTCACAGCGCGGGGCCCGCGACCAGGAGCGCCAGCACCACCGCTCCGGCGGAGCTGACGGACGGGCTCTTGGCCTTGATGCCCACGGTGAGCAGGAGCAGGCCGACGAGGCCGGTGGCGCCGTACCTCCACTGGACCATCTGCTCGAGGGTGACGACGAGGACGGCGGAGACGAAGGCGAGGACGGGCATGGTCTTTCCCCCATCGGAAGTCTGGGAAGGTGAACTTCCGCCAACTAGACCAAGTTGGTAACCAACTCTGAGTATGTTGTCCCCACTTGGCAGCTACTTATAAACAAGTTTCAAACAACTCCACGTAGGTAGGTCGAAGTTGTAGCGTTTGGTCGTGACTCAGGAGAACGTGTCCGTGAACGGCGGCAGAAGGCTCTCGTCCCAGGAGATCGCCGACATCCTGCGGGAGCGGATCCGCGGGGGAGACCTCAAGGCGGGCGACCGCCTGCCCACCCAGGCCGAACTGGCCGAGGAGTTCAAGGTGGAGCGCGGCGCCGTCCGCCAGGCCCTGCGGGCGCTCCAGGAGGACGGGCTGCTCACCAACGTCAGCAAGGGCAGCCCGCCCCGCATCGCCGAGCCCGCCACACCCTGGGGCGAGCCGCAGCCGACGATGGTGGCGCTCGGGCCGCGGCTGGCGGAGGCGTTCTCGGTAGCGAAGGTGCGGGTCGACGTCGTGTGCCACACCTCGGAGACGCTGATGCTGGCGCTCAGCGAGCCGCTCCGCCTCATCCACGAGGGCCGCATCCGCCCGGAGTCCATCGACTTCCGCGTCCTGATGCCGTCCCGGCACATCGAACTGGCCTTCCCCGTCCTGGTCGAGGACGAGGAGGACGACCCCGTCCACCAGCGCTGGCTACAGATGCGCAACGCCCAGGCCCGGGTGCTCCAGCACAACCTGCACGCCGTACGGTCCACCCACCGCATCGACGTGAACGTCACCTTCCGCGCGCTGCCCTTCACCCCGCCGATGAAGCTCTACCTGCTGGGCGGCGAGGAGGCCCTCCTCGGCTACTACATGCTCACCCGGCGCGAGGAGGAGTACGAGAGCCGGACACTGCAGATGTACGACGCCCTCGGTTCCCAGTCCCTGCTCTTCTCCTTCCTGAAGCGGGCGGGTCACCGGGACGCGGTGTTCGTGGAGGAATCGCAGAAGTGGTTCGACGCCCTCTGGGAAACCATCACCACGGACATGACACTCTCCTAGTGACTTCTGATGCGACGCGGACCGGGCCGGTGGCGGCGGACACGGAGAACGCGGACACGGGGACGGCGGACACGGAAGGGCTGGCGCGGCTGCTCGACGACGCCCGTTTCGTGCTCTGGGACTTCGACGGGCCGATCTGCCGCCTGTTCGCCGGGCACAGGGCGGAACGGGTGGCGGCCGACCTCGTCGGCTGGCTGGAGCGGCGCGGACTGCGCGGGCTGCTGACGGAAGCGGAGCGGGAGTCCCCGGATCCCCACGCGGTGCTGCGCGCCGTCGACCGCGAGCGCCCCCGCAGCGACCTGGTCGAAGGGCTGGAGGACCGTCTCACCCAGGAGGAACTGCGGGCCGCCGCCTCCGCCATGCCGACCGCGTACGCCGACCCGCTGATCCGGACCTGGACGGCCGTGGGGGTGCGCCTGGCCGTCGCCACGAACAACTCCCCCCGCGTCGTGCGCGCCTACCTCACCGGCCGCGGCCTGCTGCCCTGCTTCTCCCCGCACGTCTACGGCCGCACCCGCGAACTCCGGTTGCTGAAACCCCACCCGCACACGCTCGTCCGCGCCCTCAGCGCCATGGGGGCGGCTCCGTCCGCCTCGCTGTTCATCGGCGACACCCCCTCCGACTGCCAGGCCGCCCGGCGCGCCCACGTCCCCTTCCTCGGCTACGCGCGCGACGAACGCAAGGCGAAGCTCCTGCGGGACGCCGGCGCCGACACCGTCGTCGACTCCTTCGAGCCGCTGCTGCGCCTGCTGCGAAGCGGTGGGAGCGGCAGGTAGGACACAACCGTACGGACGTACGCCGATTCGCCCGGGGAGGCGACGCGGACGTCCGGGGGCCGGGTTCTCGACGCGTGCTCGAGCGTGGTGGAGTAACGTGCATCCCCCTTACCCATTGGCACGACCCGGATGGGCAGAACGCACAGCATGACGCCCCGACCGGCCTCGCCCGTCAGGCAGCGAGCCGAAGCGATGAGCGGTGGTCCGTCCCTGGTCAAGGGGCCTCTCCAGGGATACCACCACGAGACCTACGTGCTGTGGCCGCCGGGTGGGCCGGGGCCCGTCAAACTGCGTGAGCCGCGCTCCACGAGCCTGTGGTTCGACCGCAGGTGCTTCCGTTCGGAGGAGGAACTGCTCCGGGGCCTGAAGGGGCGTATCGACCGGGTGCCCGACGTCATCGACATCGAGGGCATGGGCCTGCAGACGTTCATCGAGGGCCGGACCCTCGGCGCGCACCGCTGGTGGTGGGGCCGGCGGGTGCCCGACGCGGTGTTCGAGCAGATCGTCGCCGTGTTCCGGCAGACGGTGCCGATCACGGCCGGGACGCTGGACGTGGAACGGCGCTGCTCGCCGCGGGACGCCCCGGAGGACGGAGACACCGGCGGCTTCCTCAAACGCCTCGTCGTGTTCATCGAGGAGCAGGTCTACGCGGCCAACCGGGCCGAGTTCGGTGGGCTCTACGAGGCGCTGGGTGTGCGGGAGGAGTCGCTCGTCCGGCTGGAGAAGAGCGTGGCCGGGCTCACTGGCCGGCCCTTCTGCCTGCTCCACGCGGACCTGCACCGCGAGAACTTCATCCTCGACCCGCGAGGAGGGCTCTGGACCATCGACTGGGAGCTGGCGATGGTCGGGGACCCGCTCTACGACCTGGCCACCCATCTCTACCTGATGCGGTACCCGGTCGATCAGGAGTACCGCATGATCCGGGAATGGTGCGAGGCGGTGGAGGCCATCCGTCCGGGCAGTTCCCGCGGCTGGAAGCGCGACCTGCGGTTGCTCACCGATTTCAAGAGGGCGCAGTCCGTCTACACGGACACCGTCCGCGCGGCGATGTCCCTGCACGACGAGACGGGGTTCCGCTGGGCGGCTCTTCCACGGGTGGCCGGGAAACTGCAGGACGTCCTGACCGCCGCCGCCGGCCCGCTCGGCCTGGAGTACGTGCCGGGCCGCCGGGAGATCATGACTGCGCTGGTCCACCGGCACCGTGCGTACGCCGGCCCCGCCGCCGGGAGATCCGGACGCGCGAGGCGCTAGCGTCCAGGGGCGTCCGGCGGGCCGGTCCCGTGCCGGTGGCCCTCCGCACGGCCGGTGTGCGGCCGGTGCGCAGGCTCGGACCAGGAGCGAGCCCGGCCTGCGTGAGCGCGAGGAGCAGCGGACCGTCCGGTCGCTGCCGGACACGCCCGTCGGGCCTTCCCGTTCGCCGCGCGGCGAACGGTGAGCCGGCGACGCGTCCGGCCGTGCCACCTCCCGCCGGTCAGCTCCGGCCGATCACCTCGGCGACGCGGGTGAAGCCGTCCGTGCCGTGCCCGAGCGCGATGACCCGCCGGGCCTGGCCCTCGATCACGCGCATCACGCTCGCGTCGATGCCGTGCGCCTCGGAGGCGTGCACGACGTGCGCCATGGTCGAGGCGGCCGACGTGATCGGGTTCACCTCGCCCGAGTACGTGCCCGCGTCGGTGTCGGCCGCGAGCTCGGTGAAGTGCGACGGCAGGATCGCGGCGATGCCCTGGGCGAACGGGGCGAGTTCCGCGCCGGTGATGCCCTCTGCCCGGGCCACCGCGAGGGCGTGCGTGTAGCCCGCCGTCGCCGTCCAGAAGATGTCGAGCAGCGCGACGTCGTACGCCGCGGCCCGCCCGGTGTCCTCACCCAGGTGGGTGTGGGTGCCGCCGAGCGCCGCCAGCACGGGACGGTGCTCCCGGTACAGCTCCTCGGGGCCGCTGTGCAGGAACACCGCGTCGGGCGTGCCGATGGTCGGGGCCGGGGTCATGATCGCGCCGTCCAGGTAGCGGATGCCGTGCCGGCCGGCCCACTCGGCGGTGTCCCGGGCGCGGTCGGGGGTGTCGGCGCTCAGGTTGACGAGGGTGTGGCCCTTGAGGGCGGTGGTGACGTCCTCCTGGCGCAGTACGGCGTCCGAGGCGTCGTAGTTGACGACGCAGACGACCGTCAGAGGGGAGGCGGCGACCGCCTCCGCGGCCGACGACGCCGCGACCGCGCCCCGGGCGACGAGGTCGCCGTCCCGGCCCGGGGTGCGGTTCCAGACGGTGGTGCGCAGGCCGGCGTCCAGGAACGCGGCGGCCAGCGCCCGGCCCATCGGACCGAGCCCGAGAACGGTGACGGCGGCGGGGGACTGGTCGGTGTGCACGGACATGCTTCAACTCCCGTAACGTACTGAGTAATTGTCGAGCAATCGCTGATGAAGGCCGGTGAAGGCCGGTGAAGGCCGGTGAAGGCCGGTGAAGGCCGGTGAAGGCCGGTGAAGGGGGTGCGGCATGACGCGCAGGCGCCATGACCCGAACGTCTGCGGAGTGACCGCCGCGATCGCGGTGATCGAGGGCAAGTGGAAGACAACGCTGCTGTGGCAGCTGGAGTCCGGCCCGCACCGGCCCGCCGAACTGCGCCGGCGGGTGCCCGGCCTCACCGAGAAGGTGCTGACCCAGGCGCTGCGCGAGATGGAGGCGGACGGACTGGTGGACCGGCGGGTGTACGACGTGCTTCCGCTGAGGACCGAGTACTCCCTGACCGCGTTCGGCCGCGATCTCGCCGGGGCCCTTGCTCCTCTCTCCGACTGGGGGCACCGGCGCCTGGACAGGCTCGCCGCCGGGCCGGAGACCGGTGCCCGCGCGGCCTCCTGACGTTCAGCTGCCCCTTCAGCTTCGGCCGAGGGCGGCGCGCTGCCAAGTACGCACAAAAAAGTGGGTAGGGGCGGGCCCCGCGCCCCGCGGAGGCGCACTATTGCAAGCGCATGCTTGCAATAGTTAGCGGCGTGGTGCATCGTGGAGGCATGGCCTCGCTCAACGTCGGCAATCTCGGTGAGTACCTGCGCGAGCAGCGGCGCAACGCGCAGCTGTCACTGCGGCAGCTCGCCGACGCCGCGGGCGTGTCCAACCCGTACCTGAGCCAGATCGAGCGCGGGCTGCGCAAGCCGAGCGCGGAGGTGCTCCAGCAGGTCGCCAAGGCGCTGCGGATCTCCGCCGAGACGCTGTACGTGCGCGCCGGGATCCTCGACGCCGAGCGGGACCGGGACGATGTGGAGACGCGTGCGGTCGTCCTCGCCGATCCCTCGCTGAACGAGCGGCAGAAGCAGGTGCTGCTCCAGATCTACGAGTCCTTCCGCAAGGAGAACGGGTTCGGGACCGACACGGACGACGCGGCGGCGGGCGGGTCCGTCCACGGCACGGACGTGGCGGCCGCCCAGGACAGACCGGCGGACGACGTTCTCGACGGCGGTGCCTCCATACCCGGGCACCGCCCCCGTACGACCGGCGGCAGTGACGCCGGACCGCAGCAGACGGCCGGATGAGCCGGCGCGAGCAACCGGCCGGCCGGGACGCGGGACCACCACAAACCCTCAGCCCAACGTATTTCCGGAGGACCATCACCATGGCCATCACCGACGACCTGCGCAAGACCCTCAGCGACCCCACCCCGCTCTACTTCGCCGCGGGCACCGCCGACCTGGCCTTCCAGCAGGCCAAGAAGGTGCCGGTGCTGGTGGAGCAGCTGCGCGCCGAGGCACCGTCCCGTATCGAGGCCGTGCGCAACACCGACCCGAAGGCCGTCCAGGAGAAGGCGACGGCCCGCGTCAAGGAGACGCAGGGGACCCTCCAGGCCAAGGCCAACGAGCTCTTCGGCTCCCTCGACGCCGACTTCAAGAAGCTCGGCGAGACCGCGCAGGACCTCGCGCTGCGCTCGGTCGGCGTCGCCGCCGAGTACGCCGTCAAGGCCCGGGAGACCTACGAGAAGGTCGCCGAGCGCGGCGAGCAGGCGGTGCGCACCTGGCGCGGCGAGGCCGCCGAGAGCATCGAGGACCTCGCCGAGGAGGTGGAGGAGATCGCCGTGGCCGTCGAGCCGGCCAAGCCCGCCAAGTCAGAGCCGGCCGGGGTCACGGAGGACAAGTCCGCCGCGGCGAAGAAGGCTCCGGCCCCGCGCAAGGCTCCGGCCAGGAAGAGCACGAACGGCACCGCGAAGAAGACGACGCCGCCCGCCAAGTAACCGGCCCGCCCGGCGATGGACACGGTGAGCACGGCCCGGGCCGGGCACCCTTGGGGTGCCCGGCCCGTTCTCCGGGTACGGTGACCGCGTAGAGACGATCCGAGTCTGGTGGTGGACGTTGTGCTGATGCAGGGGTTCGCAGGCTTCATGTGGCTGCTGAGCATCGCCCTGATCCTTTTCAGCGGCTTCGCGTTGGCCGACGCAGCCGTGCGCCGTGAGGACGCCTACCGCGCGGCCGACAAGAAGACCAAGCCGTTCTGGCTGATCATCCTCGGGCTCGCCTTCGTGGTGAACCTGATCTTCAACGTCCTGTCGTTCCTGCCGATCATCGGGCTCATCGCGACGATCGTGTACATGGTCGATGTGCGGCCCGCGCTGCGCGGCCTGCCGGGCGGCGGACGCAGCACCCGCCGCGGCTCCAGCAGCGACGGCCCCTACGGCCCGTACAACGGCGGACGCTGAGGCGCGACCCCGGGGCGGGGCGCTGACATCATGCGACCCCGCCGTGTGGGCGCGGCCGTACGGAGCGGGCCGGTGGCCGTCGAGAGCGGACCGGTGGTCGCCCGAAGCGGACCCGTGGTCGGCGTACGACGGTGATCCGTACGGCGGTCATGTCATCGTCGCCGTACGGGCCGCCCGGGGTGGGCGGCCGCTCAGGCCGTCCGGTCGAGCAGCACCACGGCCACGTCGTCCGCCAGTTCACCGCCGTTGAGCTCGCGGACCTCGTTGACGGTCGCCCGCAGCAACTGCTCGCCCCGCAGACCCTCGGAGAGCTGGCGGCGGACCATCTCCACCATGCCGTCCTGGCCGAGCCGCTCCCGGCCCTCGCCGACGTGACCCTCGATCAGGCCGTCGGTGTAGAGCATCAGGCTCCACTCGGCGCCCAGCTCCACCTGCATGCGCGGCCAGCGGGCGCCCGGCAGCAGCCCGAGCGCCGGGCCGTTGTTGTCGTAGGGCAGCAGCCGTGCGGGTGTGCCCGGGCCCGAGACCAGGGGCGACGGGTGCCCGGCCAGGCACAGGCCGGCGCGGCGGCCGTCCGGGGATATGTCCACGGCGCACAGGGTCGCGAAGATCTCGTCGTGGGCGCGCTCGTGCTCCAGCACCTGCTGGAGCGTGCCGAGCAGCTCGTCGCCGCAGAGCCCCGCCAGGGTCAGCGCGCGCCAGGCGATCCGCAGCTCCACACCGAGCGCCGCCTCGTCCGGGCCGTGCCCGCAGACGTCGCCGATCATGGCGTGCACGGTGCCGTCCGGGGTGCGGACGACGTCGTAGAAGTCGCCGCCGAGCAGGGCACGCGAGCGGCCGGGGCGGTAGCGGGCGGCGAAGCGCAGCGAGGAGCCCTCCAGCAGCGGGGTGGGCAGCAGGCCGCGCTCCAGACGCGCGTTCTCCTGTGCCCGCAGCCGGCCCTCGGCCAGGCGCCGCTCCGCCGAGTCGGACCGCTTGCGCTCGACGGCGTAGCGGATCGCCCGGCTCAGCAGCCGGCCGTCGAGCTCGTCGCGGAACAGGTAGTCCTGGGCGCCGACCGCCACGGCCTCCGCGCCGCGCTCGGCGTCGCTCGAGGAGGTCAGGGCGAGCACGGCGTGCCGGGGCGCGAGCTCCAGCACGTGCCTGAGCACCGCCAGCTCGTCGTCTCCGCTCCCGTCACCGGTGCTGGCGCTGGTGCCGTTGGCCTCGGTGCTCGTGCGGGCCGGGGCGGGGGCCGACAGGGCGAGGTCCAGCAGGATGCAGTGGACGTCGTCGGTCAGCAGCCGCTCGGCCTCGGTGAGGTTGCGGGCGGTGCGGACGCGGATCGGCTTGCCGGTCTGGTCGAGCAGGTCGGGCACGATCGGCGAGCCGCCGGGATCGTCCTCGATCAGCAGCAGCGTCAGATTGGTGGGGGCGGTGCTCCCGAGCTGGTCCGTGGTCTCGTTCGTGGTCTTCTCGCGCTTCTCCGTGGGGTGCTCTCGCCGGCCGGTGGGGTTTTCGGCCGGGTGCGTCGTCCCGGGCGGGGCCTGTTCCTTGGAAGGGCCGCTGTCCGGGGACGCGGCGGGCGCCTGACCACACTCCACGGCCGGGATCGCCCTCTGCCGCGGTACGGGTACGGGCATCTTCTTGATTTCCTTCCCTCCCCCCGAGGGCATGGCGGGGCGAGGGACCTCGACCCACCGACGGGGACCATAGCGGGTGACGGCGCCGCTGCGGAATGGTCCAGAACACGTCGGGCGGCCACCGGCCGCTGTCATATGCCGCGTTATGTAACGCAGTTGGACACGTCGGCCGGGGGCCGGGGATGACGAACGTCACGCGGGGCGGGGCGCCGGGCGTGGACTGGGTCACGTGGCCCGCTTCACGTCCCCGGCACCGGGCGCGTGGCCCGCGTCACTCGGCGGGCGCCGTCCCGGTGTCCGGGCGTACGACCCCGAGGATCGGCATCGTGCCCGCCCCCGCGATGGTGATCGAGCGTCCCGGGCGCGGGGCGTGCACGACGGAGCCGTCGCCGATGTACATGCCCACGTGGCTGGCGTCGTCGAAGTAGATGATCAGATCACCGGGCCGCATGTCCTTGATGTCGACGCGCTTCAGCTGCTGCCACTGCTGCTGCGAGGTGCGCGGTATCGCCTGCCCGGCCGACACCCAGGCCTGTGAGGTCAGACCGGAGCAGTCGTAGGCCTTCGGGCCCTCGGCGCCCCACTGGTACGGCTTTCCGACCTGGGCGGTGGCGTACTCGACCGCCTTCCGGCCCCGCTCCGTCGCCTCGGCGTCGAGATCCTCGAGGATGCCGGAGCCGAGCCAGGCGGTCTGGGCCTTGGCCTGGGCCTCGCGCTCCAGCCGGGCGAGGCGCTCCTTCTCCTCCTGCTCCAGCTCGGACTCCAGCTTCTCGGCCGCCGCGATCTGCTTCTCGATCTTCTTCTGGGCGGTGGCCTTGGCCTTGCGGTTCGCCTCCAGCTTCCTGAACTGAGCGGAGGCGTCCGCCGTGTAGGCCTTCAGGTCCTCCTGGGCGCGGGTCAGCTCGCCGAGCAGGCCCTTGGTCGCGCGTTGGCCCTGGATCACCCGGTCGGTGCCGTCGAGGAAATCCGCGGGGTCGTCGCTCAGCATCAGTCTGGCCTCGTCGGGCAGGCCGCCGGTGCGGTACTGGGAGCGGGCGGCCGCACCCGCGCGGTCCTTCAGCCCGTCGAGCCTCTCCTGGCCCTTGACGATCTTCTTGGCCAGGTCCACGATCTCGGCCGACTGCTTCTGCGCCTTCTCCTCGGCGGCGTTGTACTCCTCCGTGGCGGAGGCAGCCGTGCGGTAGAGCTCGTCGAGCTTCTTGCGTACGGCTTCCAGGTCTCTGCCGGGGGCGGCGGCCGGTGCGGAGGCGGTGGGGGAGGCGCTGGAGGCGCCGGGCGAGGGTGCGGGCCCGGGATCCGCGAACGCCGTGCCCGGTGCCGCGAGCACGGTGACCGCGCAGACCACGGTCACGGCAGCGGTCATCAAGCCATGCTTCCCCGTACGCATACATCGCCCCCAAACTGATTAACCGTCAGTAACTTAGGTCGCCCGGGGGGATCGTGCCATGCCGGCGCGGAAAGCGACAGAGGCCCCGCTTTCCTCCCCTTCTCTCCCGCCCCCCTCCCCTTCCGTCGCGCCGTACGACGATTCCTGCGCTGTTCCCCGCTGTGTGACGAACGCCGCACGGAGATCGTTCCCGCCCGTCTCGCCGTCTCGCCGTCTCGCCGTCTCGCCGTCTCGCCGTCTCGCCGTCTCGCCGTCTCGCCGTCTCGCCGTCTCGCCGCTTCACGTGCGCGGCGCCAACGCCTCCCACCGCAGCGTCACTTCGCCCTGGCGCCAGCGCACCGGCCCGTCCGTCACCGGCCAGTCGGCCGTCAGGTCCCGCACCGCCCGCATCCAGCGCTGACGGGCGCCGTAGGAGGCGTAGGGTGCCGCGGCGGCCCAGGCGCGGTCGAAGTCGCGCAGGAAGGCGTGCACCGGCTCGCCGGGGACATTGCGGTGGATGAGCGCCTTCGGCAGCCGTTCCGCCAGGTCGGAGGGGCGGTCCAGGGAACCCAGCCGGGTCGCGAAGGTGACCGTGCGAGGACCCTCGGGCCCGAGCGCCACCCACACGTGCCGACGCCCGATCTCGTCGCAGGTCCCCTCGACCAGGAGCCCGCCGGCGGAGTGCTCCGACGCCGGCGCGAGCCGCGCGCACAGCCGCTGCCAGACCGCGGCGACCTCTTCCTCGTCGTACTGGCGCAGCACGTTCGCCGCCCGGACGAGGACGGGGCGGCGGGAGCCGGGTGAGAGGGGGATCTCGAAGCCGCCGTGGCGGAAGACGAGCCCCGCGCGCGCGTACGGCTCGGCCGCCGCCACCCGCGCCGGGTCGATTTCGACGCCCACCACGCACGTGTGCGGCGCGACCGTACGCAGCCGCTGCAGCAGCTCGACAGCGGTCCAGGGGGCCGCGCCGTAGCCGAGGTCGACGGCGACGGGGTCGGCGGCGCGGCGCAGCTCGGCGCCGTGCGTGGCCGCGATCCAGCGATCCATGCGACGCAGCCGGTTCGGATTCGTCGTCCCGCGCGTGACCGTGCCCACGACGGGAGTCCTCCCGCTCGTGGGAGTCCTCCCGCTCATGGGGTCCCGCCGCTCGTAGGGGCCGTCCCGCTCGTGGGGGTCCCGCGGCCCATGGGACGCCCCCCGCGCGAGCGGAGCCGGGCGTGGGGGAGGACGGTGGCGCGGGAGGGCATGCGTACGAGGGTATGCGGCCGGGTCCGTCCTCTTCGGCGCGTCTCCACGGTTTCCTCCCTGTCTGGACGCCTCCCCCTCTCGAACGGTTGAACGATGAGCGGTAATGATTCGGCAAAGGTCGGGAAACCGGAAATGGAGCACCGCCATCCGGTGTTCGCACCTCTTGGAGGGCGGCGCTTGTCCTCCGAACGGCATGCCCGCAGCGAGGAGGAACAGCTCGTGAGCCAGTACGTCAGCAGGCTCGGGCGTCGCTCCCCGGCGGCCTCCCCTCGGCTCCGGCTGCTGCGCAGGCCCCGCCGCGTCGCCATGCTCTCCGTGCACACCTCACCGCTGCACCAGCCGGGCACCGGCGACGCCGGCGGCATGAACGTCTACATCGTCGAACTCGCGCAGCGCCTCGCCGCGATCAACATCGAGGTCGAGATCTTCACGCGCGCGACCACCGCCACGCTCCCGCCCACCGTGGAGCTGGCGCCCGGCGTCCTCGTCCGCCACGTCGACGCGGGCCCCTACGAGGGACTGGCCAAGGAGGAGCTGCCGGCCCAGCTGTGCGCCTTCACCCACGGCGTGATGCAGGCCTGGGCCGGGCACCGCCCCGGCTACTACGACCTGGTCCACTCCCACTACTGGCTCTCCGGCCACGTCGGCTGGCTCGCCGCCCAGCGCTGGGGCGCCCCCCTGGTGCACGCCATGCACACCATGGCCAAGGTCAAGAACGCCAACCTGGCCGACGGCGACACGCCCGAGCCGGCCGCCCGCGTCATCGGTGAGACGCAGATCGTCGCCGCCTCCGACCGCCTGATCGCCAACACCGCCGAGGAGGCCGACGAGCTGGTCCGGTACTACGCCGCCGACCCGGCCAAGGTCGCCGTCGTCCACCCCGGCGTGAACCTCGAACGGTTCCGCCCCTTCCCCAAAGGCTCCGAACCCGGCCCAGGGGAGACCGGGAACGCCCGGGCCGCCGCCCGCGCCCGCCTCGGCCTGCCGCAGGACGCGCTGATCCCGCTCTTCGCCGGCCGCATCCAGCCCCTGAAGGCCCCCGACGTGCTCCTGCGCGCGGTCGCCGCCCTGCTCGACGAGCGCCCCGACCTGCGCTCCCGCATCGTCGTCCCCGTCGTCGGCGGCCCCAGCGGCAGCGGCCTCGCCAAGCCGGAGGGCCTGCAGAAACTCGCCGCGCGGCTCGGCATCGCCGACGTCGTACGGTTCCGCCCGCCCGTCGGGCAGGAGCAGCTCGCCGACTGGTTCCGGGCCGCCTCCGTGCTGGTGATGCCGTCCTACAGCGAGTCCTTCGGCCTGGTCGCCATAGAGGCCCAGGCGGCCGGTACGCCGGTCCTCGCCGCCGCGGTCGGCGGCCTCCCGGTCGCCGTGCGCGACGGGCACACCGGCCGCCTCGTCGAGGGCCACGATCCCGCTGCGTACGCGCGCGTGCTGCGCGATTTCGCCGACAACCCGGAGCTGACGCACCGGATGGGCGACGCCGCCGCCCGGCACGCCCAGGCCTTCGGCTGGGACAGCGCCGCCGCCGCGACGGCCGACGCCTACACGGCCGCGGTCCAGTCCCACCGCCGTCGCGTACGCTCCCACCATGGCTGAGGCAGTACAGAAGGCAGCACAGGTGCTCGAGGGGGCCCTCAAGGACGCCGAGCTGGAGTGGGAGAGCCCCGAGCCCGGCAACTACGTCGTCAAGCTCCCCGGCACCCGCAAGCTCTCGACGACCGTCTCCCTCCTCCTCGGCCGGCACTCCCTCTCCCTCAACGCCTTCGTCATCCGCCACCCCGACGAGAACGAACCCGCGGTCCACCGCTGGCTGCTGGAGCGCAACCTGAGGCTGTACGGCGTCGGCTACGCCGTCGACCGCCTCGGCGACATCTACCTCACCGCCAAACTGCCCCTCGCCGCCGTCACCCCCGACGAGATCGACCGCCTCCTCGGCCAGGTCCTGGAGGCCGCCGACGGCGCCTTCAACACCCTGCTGGAGCTGGGTTTCGCGTCCGCCATCCGCAAGGAGCACGAGTGGCGGACCGCGCGCGGGGAGTCGACGCGGAACCTGGAGGCGTTCCGGCACCTGATCGAGCGCGCGGAGGACTGACGTCCGACATGACTGACGTCCGACGTGACTGACGTCCGACATGACTGACGTCCGACAGGTGGCTGACGCGACGCGGTCAGTGCCGGTCAGTGCCGGTCAGCGCTGTCCGCTGGTGCGGTAGCGGCCGGGCGTGACGCCCACCAGTCTCTTGAAGTGCCGGGTCAGATGGGCCTGGTCGTAGAAGCCGGTCGCGGCGGCCACGCCGGCCGGGGTGCGCCCCGCGAGCAGCAGCCGCCGGGCCCGGTCGACGCGGCGGGACATCAGGTACTGGTGCGGCGCGATCCCGTAGGCGCCGCTGAACGCCCGTACCAGGTGGGCCGGATGGGCGGGCACGAGCCCGGCCGCCTCCTCCAGGCCGATCCCCGGGACGACCCGCTCGTCGAGCAGCTCCCGCAGCCGGTGGGCGAGGACGGGATCCCGGCGTGCCGGACCCGTGCCGCCCCGGGGCAGCAGATGGGCGTGGAGCCGCTCCCCGATCAGCGTCAGCCGGCTCTCCGCCTCCAGCTCGTCACCGGGCCGGGCGAGCGCCGAGTGCAGCTGCCCGACACGCCGCCGCAGCACCGGGTCGCGCAGGTCGGGGGCGTCGACCGCCGGCCCGATCAGGTCGTCGCCCAGCCGTGTGGCGTCCAGGTACAGGACGCGTTTGCGGAAGCCGTCCGGGGTGGCGGGGGAGCCGTTGTGCGGCACGTGCGGCGGCAGCAGCGACACCGTGTCGTGCGGGGTGCCGTGCTCGTGCCGGTCCAGGTCGTACCGTACGGCCCCGTCGTCGACGATGAGCAGCGTCCACGCCTCGTGCACGTGCATCGGGTAGGCGTACTCGGTGTAGTGGGCGTGGAAGACCTCGACGACGCCCGGGACGCGTGGGCGCCACGCGGACACGTTCCGCGTTTCCCGGTCGGCGGCCATGCAAAAAACGTACAAGACCAGACCGTACGCCGACCGGCAGTCTCACCGTATGAGCACGATGAACACGGTGAGCACCCACGACACGGACCCCGCGGCCGCCCCCGTCCGCTTCGACACCAAGATCGCCGTACTGCTGCGCGAGGACCTGGAGACCTGGCAGCGGCTGAACGTCACCGCCTTCCTGGTCAGCGGCCTGGGCTCGCAGTTCCCCGAGGTGATCGGGGAGCCCTACGAGGACGCCGACTCCGTCGGCTACCTGCCGATGTTCCGCCAGCCGGTGCTGGTCTTCGAGGGCACCAAGGAGACGCTGACGAACGCCCACGCGCGCGTGCTGTCGCGCGCCCTGCCCCGCGCGCTGTTCACGTCCGACCTCTTCACCACGGGCAACGACCGCGACAACCGGGCGGCGGTACGAGCCGTGCCCACGGCCGGGCTGGACCTGGTGGGCCTGGCGGTGCACGGCCCGAAGAACGCGGTGGACAAGGTGCTGAAGGGGGCCCGGATGCACCCGTGAGCGAAGAGGCGGCCGCCGGGCGTCCGTCAGCCCGCGCCGACGTCGTTCTTCGCGGACGCGCGCGTCCCGGCGACCTCGGAGGTCCCGGCGACCTCGGAGGTCCCGGCGACCTCGGACGTCTCGGGGAACACGGCGGTCTCGGAGGGCACCGCCTCCCCGTGTGTCCGGGAGGTCTCGGCGGGCACCGCCTCCTCACCCGGCAGCCCCCGCATGAGCGCCCAGTACCCCACCGCCGCCACCGTGCCGACGACCGCGCAGATGCCCCACAGCCACTCGGCGCCCCAGTGGTCGATGACGAAACCGGACATCAGCGGGGCGACGAGGGCGGCGACCGCCCAGGACATGGTGTACATGCCCTGGTAGCGCCCGCGCCCGTGCACCGGGGAGAGGCGGACGACGAGCCCGGTCTGGGTCGGCGCGTTGACGATCTCGGCCAGCGTCCACACGCACACGGTGAGCGCGAAGACCCCGACCGACCCGGCGAAGACGGTGAGCCCGAAGCCGTACCCGGCCAGCAGGGACGAGGCGACGAGCAGCAGCCGCGCATCCCGGTGCTCGATGAACCGGGTGACGGGAATCTGCAGTACGACGATCAGGACACCGTTGACGGCGATCGCCAGACCGAAGTCCGCGGGCGTGAACCCGGCCTCGCCCATGGCGACCGGCAGCCCCACGTAGGCCTGCTGGAAGATCAGGGCGACGAGGAAGGACAGCCCGACGACGCACATGTAGCGCCCGTCGCGCAGAACGGTCCCGAGGGAGACGACGGGCTCGCCCGCCGAGGCCCCGTTCGCGGCGCCGTCCTTCCCGGACATCCGCTCCGGCCGTGACTCGGGCAGCTTCACGAAGATGAGGACGGCGCAGGCCATGGTCATCCCCGCCTCGACCAGGAACCCGGCGAGGTAACTGACCTCGGCGATGAACCCGGCCGCCATGGAGGAGATCGCGAAGCCGAGGTTGATGGCCCAGTAGTTGAGGGAGAAGGCCCGGATACGGTCCTCGGGCCGCACGATGTCCGCCATCATCGCCTGCACGGCCGGCCGGGACGCGTTGCTCGCCATACCGACCAGGAAGGCGACGGCCGCGATGGCGACCGGATCCCGCACGAAGCCGAGCAGCGCGACCGACAGCGCGGTGGAGGCCTGCGCGACGAGCAGCGTGGGCCGCCGCCCGAACCGGTCGGTCATCACCCCGGCAACCAGCGAGGACACGACCCCGCCGAGCCCGTGCAACGCGGCGACCAGACCGGCGTACGAGGCGGAGTAGCCGCGGTCGATGGTCAGGTACAGCGCCATGAAGGTGGCGACGAAGGCACCGAGCCGGTTGACCAGGGTGCTGGTCCACAGCCACCAGAACTCGCGGGGGAGCCCGGAGACGGTCTCGCGCGCGGCACGTCTCAGTCCGGCGACTGGCATGGGACCCCCGTAGAGCAGATGGCAGAACAGATGTAAGTGCCTGGTGCGGCAAGCAGAACTTACAAACGGGCGGTCCGCGGGAGCCACCCGATTAACAATTCCCGTCAACTGTCCGCCCTGCGGGCGCGGCGCGCGGGCGGTCAGACGGTTCGATTACGCTCGGAGCCATGGCCGACGCACCGTACAAGCTGATCCTCCTCCGCCACGGCGAGAGCGAGTGGAACGAGAAGAACCTGTTCACCGGCTGGGTGGACGTCAACCTCACCCCGAAGGGCGAGAAGGAGGCGACGCGCGGCGGCGAGCTGCTCAAGGACGCCGGCCTGCTGCCCGACGTGGTCCACACGTCCGTCCAGAAGCGCGCGATCCGCACGGCCCAGCTCGCGCTGGAGGCCGCCGACCGCCACTGGATCCCCGTCCACCGCCACTGGCGCCTCAACGAGCGCCACTACGGCGCCCTCCAGGGCAAGGACAAGGCCCAGACCCTCGCCGAGTTCGGCGAGGAGCAGTTCATGCTGTGGCGCCGCTCCTACGACACCCCGCCGCCCGCGCTGGACCGCGACGCCGAGTACTCCCAGTTCTCCGACGCCCGCTACGCGACGCTCCCGCCGGAGCTGCGCCCGCAGACGGAGTGCCTGAAGGACGTCGTCGTCCGCATGCTCCCGTACTGGTTCGACGCGATCGTCCCCGACCTCCTCACCGGCCGCACGGTCCTGGTCGCGGCGCACGGCAACTCGCTCCGCGCCCTGGTCAAGCACCTCGACGGCGTCTCCGACGCCGACATCGCCGGCCTGAACATCCCGACCGGCATCCCGCTCTCCTACGAACTCGACGCCGAGTTCAAGCCCCTGAACCCGGGCGGCACCTACCTGGACCCGGACGCGGCTGCGGCGGCGATCGAGGCGGTCAAGAACCAGGGCAAGAAGAAGTAGGCACCTGCGAGTAGGCCCCCTGCCTGCGGGTTCTCCGCTGGGAGGGGGCTTTCCGCTGCCTCTGGGCCGTCTCTGGGCCGTGGGTGGACATAGACGCCAGGGCCGTAGTCGGCCCTGGCGCCTTTGGGCCGTGGTCTCAGATGCGGCTGAACCGCACCCTGAACGACAGCAGGAAGCCGGCCGGGATGGCGATGATCGGTGCGCCTCCCTCCGCCAGGGCCAGAAGCGTTCCACCGATGCCGAGGCTGATGCTGTCAGGCTCACGCGCGATCAGCTCGATGCGTAGGCCGTTACGTGGCACTATGGCCTTATCCGGTTGACACATGGTTCCTCCGTAGCAGGTTGGACAATATGTGCCGACGGAGCGAGGGGCCGCTCATTGCCGTGGGTGGCCCCTCTTGATTCCGCTGCGACGCAATGGACAATAGACGCCCAGCGTCGTACCCACAAACGCTGCAGCTTAGGGCCCTGTTGCGGTTCTTCCAGTGCGCAGGCGCGGAAGTCTGGAAGGATATCGGCAGCAGTCGCCTGTAACCATCGTTCGCCTCGCTTCATGCGCTAACGCGGTGTCTCCCGGCCGGGCGGCCGGGCGGGCGACCGTGCAGGTGAGTGGCCGGTCGGGCGGCCGCCCGACCGGACGGATGACGGGCGTCGAATCATGTTCCGTGAATTTGGGGGTGCACATTTCACGGATGGTGATTTCGAATCTCACGGGCGTCGAATCATGTTCCGTGAATTTGGGGGTGCACATTTCACGGATGGTGATTTCAAATCTCCCAGGCGTCAAATCATGTCCCGTGGATTTGAGGAGTGTGTGTTCACGGTTGAAGATTTCAGATCAGCCGAAGATCGCCGTAATTGCCTTGCGGGTCCGCTCCTGGCTGGACGGCATGAGATGCGCGTACACGCGTAGGGTCAGACCCGGGTCCGAATGGCCGAGGTACTCGGCGAGGGCCTTGATGTTCTCGCCCGCGTCCAGGAGCACCGAGGCGTAGAAGTGGCGCAGCGCGTGCATGCCGTTCTCGCGTGACTCCGCGTACGGCCGACCCCGCTCGGGCACCGGGATGACGCCGGCCGCAGCGAGCGCCGGTTTCCACGCCTCCTCGTTGAGCGACGTCCGCCAGACGTGCCCGCCACGCGGTCCGGTGAAGACCAGCCGCTTGGTCACCGGGGGCCCGTCGGCCACCTTCCACGGCAATGTGATCTCGACCGGCGGGAAACGCTTCATATGGGCCCGGAGCGCATCAGCGACCGGGCGGGGGAGCGGAACGTCCCGCAGCTTGCCGCCCTTCGGCGGGGCGAACACCGCCTTGCTGCGGCTCAGCTTCAGTTGCTGGACCACGTGGAGCGTGTCCGAGGCAATGTCGATCGCGTCGACGGCCACGCCCAGGATCTCGCCCTGGCGGAGCCCGCAGCCGCCGCCCAGGTCGACCATGGCTTGGTAGCGCTCGGGCATGGCGGCCTGGACGGCGAAGACCCGCTCGGGCGGCCAGGGCACAACGCGCTTGTTGTCGACGGTCGGCGGCCGGACGGACCGGGCGGCACACGGGTTGCGGGGAAGGTGGCCGTCGTCCACCGCCGCGGTGAGCGCCGCGCGCACGTTGGAGTAGATCGTCCGGGCGTACGACCCCCGGACGCCGTTCTCCTGCAACTGCCGCACCCAGTCCCGGATATGCGCTGGCTGGAAGGAGCCGAGCGGACGTGAGCCGACGTAGGGGAAGGCGTGCAGCCGTAACTGCGACTCCATCGAAGCTTGGGTGTTCGGGTCGGCGCCCTGCGTGGCGACCCAGCTTTCGGCGTACTGCTGGAACGTGATCCGGGCGGCGCGCGGGTCGATGTATTGCCCGCGGGCCATGTCCGCCTCGATGTGCGCCAGCCACTGATCAGCGAGCCGCTTCTGACGGTCGGGGAAGCTCTTGGACTTCTCCGTACCGTCCGGGCCGACGTAGCGAGCGCGGTAGCGGAGGCCGGATCCATAGCGCTCAGTCTTGACCTTGCGCACCTTCCCGTCCGGGCCAGTCTCGGTCCGGTACCAGCGGTCCTGGATGTGCCCGGCCATCAGGCGGCAGCCCCTTGCCGCAGGGACTCGACCCAGGCCTGGACGTCCGCAGGGTCGTAGCGCAGGTGCCGGCCGACGCGGAAGCCACGAGGGCCGGTGCGCTTGCGGCGCCACTGGTAGACCGTCTCGACGCTGGGCAGGTCGAACATCGCCACCAGGTCGTCAGGAGTCAGGTACCGAGACGGCAGACGAGGCGGCTCGGAGGCCGCTTCGGCGACGGCGAGGCGACGACTACCCATGAGTGGGCTCTCCTTCCGTGCCGGGGGCAGGTTCGAGTGACGTGGCAAGCCAGGCTTCGGCGTGGGAGAGGCCGGTCCCGGCGAAGACCCAGTGGGCGAGCACGAGAGTGGTTTCTCCGTCCTGCGGGACGGGCGGAGCCGCTTGGGCACGCCGCCAGTCGGCGCGAGCGTCGCGGAGGGCGCCGAGGGTGGTCGAGTAGCGGCGGGACTTGGTGGAGAAGTGGCCCCGGAAGCCGAGCATGTGAGCCCAGGCCCGTAAGCGCAGGTCTGCCAGCTCGGGGCGAGCGCCCAGGGTCCATGCAGTGCGGATCATCCGGCGGGCATGCTCGGTGATCCGGGCCTGCGCCAACTCGGCCAGGAAACGGATGGGCCGGTCCAGGGCCCCCGTCGCCGTCTCGGCCCCCTTGGTGGCGTACTTGGCGATGTATGCGGCGACGGCCCGATCGGTCAGCGCCTGGCCGCCATCGAAGTCGGCAGACCGGATCGTGCGAACGTCGAGCTGCCGTCCGAAGGTGAAAGTGTGGGGCCGCCCGTTGACCTCTGGACCCTCAAGGCGAGCAGCGCCGGCAGAGACCTGGATGGCGTCGGTCAGCAGCTCGGCCGTGGCCCAGGTCGGAGGCGGCGATTCGCCACCCTCGGGGCCGTCGATGCGGACGACGGCATGGAAGTGGACCGCACCGCGCTTCTGGTACTCGGCCACTTTTGCGAAGGAGACCCGGGCGTGGTCCCGGAAGGCCCGTTGGGTGAGCCCGGCGCGCTTGGCGACCTCTCGGCGGAGGTAGATCGAGAAGCGTCGCCAGAGGGCACCAGCGTGCGCGTTCCACAGCACGGCCGCTTCGTAGTCGTAGGTGTCGGCGTCGAGGGGCGTGCCCAGGACCGGGGCGCCTTCGTCATGCCGGACGCCGCAGCGGCAGCGCCGACCGCCCGACGGGCGGTTGTGGACCGGGCCGAAGCTGGGCGCGGTGAAGGTGGCGAAGACGCGCGGATGCGTTGCGACCTGTTGAGGTGTGCCCTTGCCGCCGCGGAGTCCGGCGGTGATCAGGTGGTAGGTGTCGCGACGGTACGTCTCGGCGCAGGCCGCGCACCGGGTCGCACGACGGTTGTTGCATCGGACGAGGAGTTGGCCGGCGGGCAGGGCCGAGGAGTCCAGGTGGTGCAGGACGCGGCCGATCTCGCCGGTTGTCCGGTCCACCGCGTGTTCGATGCGGTGGCCGTCGAGGCGCACGGGGTGCGTGCAGCCGCCCAGGCCGGATAGCTGACGGGCCAGCTCGGGCATGGTTCCGAGGGAAGCCAGCATGGAGAGTTCCGCCAGCGGCGGAGTCTGCCGGGTGATGATGGGAGTTCCTTTCGGCTGTTGCGACGGTCGGGAGAGACGGCCCCGGGGCGGCGGGATGCTTGGCGGCTTGCTGCCGCCCCGGCGGCCGGTCAGCGCTTGTTCGCGCTGCTGACGAGTGAGCGCAGGACCACCGCGGCGATGGCCACGGACACGGCCGAGACGGCGACCGCCGCCAGGAGCGCGGTAAGGACGATCCCGACGACGACCACGGCGGCTACCGCTCCGGCGCCGATGCCGACGTACGGGACGACGGGGCGACCGGTCGAGGGAAGCGGAGCCTGCGAGTGCTGGGGTGGGGGCGTGACGGTCGTCGTCGGCGCAGTCGGGGTGTCGGGCAGCTTGGGGCGGAACATGACGGATCTCCTTGTCATTCGTCGGTGCCGTTGACGACGTCGACCCCGGAGCGGGTGCCGGACTCGATGGCGGGGGCGAGGATGGTGTGCGAGAGCCAGAAACCGAACAGCGCGATCACGACGGCGACCCAGAGCCGGACGCCGAGGTACTTGATCGCGGCCCAGGCGATGACGCCCAGGACGAAGACGAGGGGCAGCGAGACGGTCACGGGAGCTCCCTCAGCGGACGGCGCAGCGGTGGGTACGGGCGGCCAGCTCGGCGGCGGCGCGGCTGTCGTAGTCCGTGGCGAAGCCGCAGCGCGGAGCGGTGCAGGCGGCGGTGTGCTTCTCACGGCCCCCGGCCGTCGTAGTAGGTGGCGACCTGTACGGGGCCGATGCGGACTACGCGGCGGAAGCGGCGGTTGGCGGTCATCAACAGGTCTCCTTGGGTTCTTCGCCGGTGAAGTCGGTGACGTGTTCGGCCAGCCATCGCAAGATCTCGTCACCCTCGTAGCTGTCGGCGGCGAGGATGACGGGCTCGGCGATGAGCACGGCTTCGGTGAGGCGGTTCTGTCGGGTCAGCTCGGCGGCGCGCTTCAGCGCGCGGAGCGTGGACGGGCGCACGGGGGCAGGTCCTCCGGGTCAGGTCAGGTGGGCGGAGATGGCTTCGGCCAGCGGCAGCGGGACGCCGAGCCGGGCGCGAAGGGTCGAGGTGTCGATGGGCGTTCCGGTTCGGGCGTGGTGCTCGTCGGCGACTTTGCGGGCGAGCGCGACAAGTGCCGGAGGAACAGGGGTGGAGCTGGGGGCAGCCGTTTCGGTCTCGGCTGCGGGCAGCTCGGGGGCGGAGGTGGGGGCTTCAGATGTTGAAGAGCGGGTGGCCGACCCGTCGCTGGTCGTGCGGGCGGCCGTGGCTTCTCCGTGAGCGAGCAGAGTCCCGCCGAGGAAGGCGACCGCAGGCCACCCGGCGACGAGGATGCGCAGCCAGTCAGGTACGGCTTTGAGGTCGAGCAGGCCGGCCGTGGCGACGTTGGCGCCGAGGGAGGCGGTCAGGGCGATGACGAACCAACACCATCCGGCCGCTTTGGCTTGGCCGGTGCGCAGCCTCCGCCAGGCCGCGACCAGCAGGAGATCGACCGAGACGGGGTAGGCCCACGCCTTCCAGCCGTCCTGCCCGGCGGCAAGCGCCAGGTCGTGGAGATGGGCGAAGGACAGCGCTGCGGCGATCAGTGCTTGGACGAGTACCGCGTCGATACGGACGGGCAAGGTGCCCATGGCGTAACTCCTTCCGGTGCCAGACATGGAGGGGGTAGGGACTTGGCACGGAACGGCCGTGCCGGTCGTGAGGCGGTGGGCCTACTCGGTGGCGGGGTGAGCCGGAGCTACCGGGGCCACGGGGCCAGGTGCCGCCGCCGGCATCGGTGAGAGGCAGGGCCTGAAGGGGGCGAGCGTCGGTACGCCGGGGGTGAGGCCCGCCATGGCACGGCACGTAGCCGCAGCGTCGGCGAGGGAGAGGTAGGGGGTACGGATGCGGGACCAGCCGCCGGAGGTGTCGCCGACGACGGCCAGGCCGGGCAGTTCGGCAGGGACGGCGCAGGCCGCCGACACGGCTTCAGGGGCGATGTCTCCGAGCGCCATCTTCGCGGACGCCTCGTCGTTGACGCGGTGGCAGACGCGACCGGTCAGCTGAGCGCGAAGCATGGTCGCGCCCTTGCCCAACTCGGCACCGAAGCGCTGTCCGCAGACTTCGAGGTAGATCCCCGCAGCCCGTCCGAGCTGGGCGAGGCGGATGAGGTGGGTCACCATCTCGTCGCGGCGTTCCTCCTCCTTCCTTGTGGCGACGAGGAAGAGTTCCGCCACCTCGTCGATGAAGAGCACGATCGGAGCTGGGCGTTCGTTGTCCGGCAGCCCCCAGACGTCCGAGGTGATCAGCTCCTCCGGGGTGCCGGGAGCGATGCCTTGCCGGGCCTTGATCAGGTCGTAGCGGTCCTCCATCTCTTTCACGAGTGCGGGAAGCAGTTCGGCCGCTTGGTCGGGGTCCGTTGCCAGGGCGGAGAGCCGAGGCGCGAAGGGCGCCAGCTCGACTCCGCGCTTGCAGTCGATGCCGGCTAGGACCACCGGTTGAGCGGCGAGCCCGGCCAGCAGGTTCCGCAGGTACATGGACTTGCCCGAGAGCGTGGCGCCGAGCACCAGTTCATGCGGCACGGTTCGGTAGTCCCGTAGGAACGCGGTCGCGTCCTCTCGTAACGCCACCGGGACTCGAAGCGGGCCGCCGTCGAGCCGACGAGGCATGCGCACCTTCTTCAGCACATCGAAGCCGACGAGCCGCAACTCCACGACCCCGGGCCTGATGCCACGGACGTAGACGGCGTGCACACCCCAGGCATGCCGAAGTCGTTCGGCGGAGGCGGCCAAGTCCGCCGGCTCCTGTCCCGGGGCCAACCGCAACCGCATACGCAGCCCGGTCGTCGTGGGCCGGATGACGCCTCGCCGAGGGGGCACGGGCCGCACCTCACGGCGAGTGGCAGCCCGAACGGCCAGTGCCCTCCACCTGGGCGGTTCGACGGTCAGGCCGCAAGCGTCCATGGTCGAGGAGTACGAGGCCAGCAGCCGGGCCACCGAGAGTGGAAGCCCGACCGTGGACCAGTACGCCGCCGGGTGAGAGTGCCGGGCGTACGCCGCGCCGCCTATCGCAGCGAGCGAACCGCCCAGTTCGGCCACCGTGAACAGGTCCGTCACGGCGATCAGCCCGCCTGCGTCATCGGGAAGGCGCCCTGAGCGATGGCCGTCGCACGGTAGGCGATGCCGTGGCGCTCCTTGCCGTTGAAGACGCTCTCCCACGGCCGTGCCACCAGGCCCGGAAGTGACACCGGGGCACCGACCGTCAGGCCCTCGGACACTCCCGTCTCCGGGACGGTGACCTGGAAGAGCGACGATTCGCCCTCGTCGATGTAGACGACACCGACGGTCATCAGTGCCTCACCAGTCAGCGCATCCTTCGCGATCTCACCGGTCTGCCGGTCGCGCACCTTGGGTGCGGGAGCCTCGGTGAGCAGGATCGTGGCGGTCGAGGCGTCAACGCGGATTACACGCACAGGGGTTGCTCCTTCAAGGAATCGATCAACCTGCCAACCTGACAGATTGACTTAGCAAGTTCGAAGTTAGAGATGCCAGGTTGACTTGTCAAGTGGCTTGGGTGGCGGGCGGCCTTCCGACGAGGCAAGGCCCCGTCCCCATGAAGACAGCGAGCACGAGAGGGCGCGACTCACGCAGAAAGACTGCGCTCAAGAGCCACGCGCAGGCTTGTGGTCCGCAAGGTCACGCATCAGGGAGTGATGTAGTCGCCCCATCCGAAGGTGGCGACATAGGCCCGCCGAACCGCAACCCTGCCGCTTCCGCCCCTGATGAGGATGACGGCCAGCGCGACGATGAACCAGGCGGCGAAGCACCCCACGGTGATCAAAGTCCAGCGGGGGCCGGAGAAGCTGGCGACGACGATCAGCGCAATGATGGTCACCGCCAGCCCGATGTGACCGCCGACCACATCCGGGTAGGACCTGCGCCCTTCTGTCATGAGCCCCCTCCAACCTGAGATCACTCAGTCCTGCGTCAGAGCAGATTATGAGGTTCCGCCGACCGCGTCGGCGCCGTCCTCTGCCTGCTCAGCTCAGCCGGTAGTTGTCTTCGAGCTCCTGCCGGTCAGCGGGCAGCAACACGTCGGAGACCTGCAACGCCTGCCCGGACGCATCACATGCGACGACCAGGACGCTGAGGACCGGAACACCATCCGGGACGTCGAGAAGCTCACCCTCGGCCGGCCCGGGCAGCCGCGCCGAGATCCGTTCCTGAACGTGGTCGAAGCGCACCTTCTTCCGAGCCTCCAGGTGCTCCCGGGTACTGCCACTCAGCGCTTCGGTGCTCTCCAGATCGGTGCCCTCGACCATGCCGGCAGGGAAGTAGGACGAGACCAGCTCGAATGGTTCGCCCTCGTCCTCCACCAAGAAGCGGCGCATGAGGACCTTGGCTCGCTTGGGCAACCCCAGCACTGAGGCGACCCGCTTCGGGACGGGCACGTACCCCACCTCGACCAGTCGCCCGGGGGCACGCGACTCATCACGGCTGAGTGCCTGCTGTCCCCTGCGGTCCTGGTCCTCTGTAGCGGTCGGACGCCCCCGCACGATCGTGCCGTACCCCTGGCGAGACTCCAGCCAGCCATCCCGCTTCAGCAGCTCCAAGGCGCGCACGACGGTCGGGCGGGACATGCCGAAGGTCTGCACGAGCTGGTTCTCGCTCGGCACCCGAACCCCTGGCGCATAGGTGCCGTCCTCGATGCGGCGCTGGAGCGTCTGCGCAAGGCGCAGGTACTTCGGTGGCTCCACTTCATACGCCATGAACGCCGCCTGTCGAGATTGGCCAAGTCAACTGGTCAACCAGCCTAGCGACACTTTCACACCGGCAGAAGAAGGGGTGAGCTATCCCATCACGCCGGCCAGGCATCAGCGACCACGAACGAGACGACCGTGCCGCCGAGGTGGCTGGGGCCGGAGTGCCAGGAATCCGCGATGGAATCGACGAGGAGCAATCCTCGGCCGTGAGCATCGTTCGCGTCCGGATGCCGCAGCCGTACGCTCGCCGGGAAGCCGGGGTTGTGAACCTCGACACGGAGCGAGGCCCCCTGGCGGAACCACTCGACCCGCACCACCCACGGATCCTCCGACGCGCCGTAGCGGATGGCGTTCGTGACCAGTTCGGAGATCATCAGTGCGCAGTCGTCGATCGAGCAGGCCGGGTTGTACGGAGCGATGAACTTACGGAACCAGCGCCGCGCACGGGAGACGGACTCAGGCTCCGGGTGCAAGGTCATCGCCCCAAGCCGCGGCGAGTCCTCACAGGGGTGTCGGTCGATCGTGTAAGCCATGCGTGCTCACTCCTTGCCGCTGCCGTCGCAGTCGAGGCAGCGCCGCTTCGACGTGGCACGGTTGCGGTCGTCGGCCGCGGAGAGCGTCAGCGCCGCTCGGGAACCGACGCGCTTCCATCCACGCCCCCGACACCCCCGGCAAGCTAATCGCGCGTCCTGCTTCGGCCGCCGACTCGTCACGTCGTGCCCCCTTCATCTCCAAGTGGCCTTAGCCACTTTGTGGATAGTGGCATTGGCCACTTGCAGAGCGCAAGCGATACGACGGAACTGGCGTGCCGTCAGGTGAGCGGGTAGCCCTGCTCGAACGCCCAACGGTGCGGCGGATACGTGGCTTCGGCGAACTCCAGAGGCCGGTCCTGGAGGTCGAAGACGACGTGGTGAACGATGAGGACGGCAGACTCGGGCTCCAGCCCCAGGTCGGCGGCCTCCTCCTCCGTGGCCGAACGAGCGCACATGCGGTCCTCGGCGTAACTGCCTTGACGCCCCGTCATGCGCTCGACGTACATGAGCGTCCCTTCCTGGATGCGTCCAGGGTCGGTGAGCTTAGGCGCACGCTGGCCGACGTCCGGAGCGAACCAGGAGGTGGACAGGGTGATCGGGCCGTCCTGGTTGTTCGTGACGCGCCGGCGGTGCACGGCCCGCCGATCCCTTACCAAGCCCAGGGCCTCAGCAACGTGGTCCGGGGCATCCAGCCAGCCGGCCGACGTGATCACGGCATACTCGCCGGGCGTATAGATCTTCCCGGTCTGCCGAGCCCGCCCGTACAACTCCCTCGCACGGCGATTCACTTCGAGACTGCGCACGTACGTGCCGGAGCCCTGCCGCTTCTCGACCAGGCCCTGATGGCTCAGCGCCTCAAGCGACCGCGCAGCCGTAGGCCGGGACACCTTCCAGTCCGCAGCGAGCTGCCGCTCAGAGGGCACCTCGTCCCCAGGCCGCAGGTCACCCCGAAGGATCTGGTCGCGGATGAAGTGCGCGATCTGAAGGTACTTGGGTTGAGCCTCCTCGATCTGAGGCATGTCCCCTCCTTGTCCAAGTGGCTATAGCCTTTGGCCACTATAGGCTGAGTGGCCAATCTGGGAACCCGTAGGCTGATCGCATGACGCGGTTGATCGTCGCAGCAGGAGGAGGGGGCGACGCAGTCGCCGCCGCCATGCTTCACGCCGCCCTCTACGGCGACGAGGACCAGGCGGTGATCCTGACCTACGCCTGGGACCGCCTCCTGATTGACCCACTCCCGGGCCCGCGGCGCCCCGCCGACTTCACCGGCCTGGAACGCCTCACGCCAGACGTCTGGTCAGTGCCAGCACAGGCCCGCCCGATCGAACCCGCAGGCTCCACCCTCCCCAGACTGGCAGCGGAGCTCCCAGCCACCTTCGTACTGCTCGACCCACACCAGGGGGCCGTCGGCCTCACCCGGCAACTCGAATCACTCGTCGACCACATACAGCCCGCATCAATCGATCTCTTGGACGTGGGCGGCGACATCCTCGCGCAGGGCGACGAGCCGACACTGAAGAGCCCGCTGGCCGACGCTCTGGCGCTGGCGGCTTGCTGCCAGTTGAACGAACCTGTGCGGCTCCTCGTAGCAGGACCGGGCCTGGACGGCGAACTCCCGCCGCAGGCTATGACCGGCGCGCTGGGCCCCGTTGTCCACACCCTCACCGCGGAGGACACGGCCGCCATCAGCGCCGTCCTTGAGTGGCACCCGTCCGAAGCGACGGGGCTCCTCGCAGCCACAGCCCGAGGCGTACGCGGCACATGCGAAATCCGAGACGCGGGACTCCCTGTCCTGCTCACGGACGAGAGCCCGGCAGTACACGAGGTCGACTTGGACAACGCTCTGAGCCGCAACCGGTTGGCCCGAGCGATCATGTCCACTGCCGACCTGGACGAGGCCGAGGCGTACAGCCGCGAAGTGTGCGGCTACTCAGAGATCGACTTTGAGCGCAACAAAGCTCTCTGGCTCAACGAGCAGCAGCCGACGAATCTGGACCCGGCCGCGATCCTGTCGCAATTAGCCCAGTTCGAGGCCGAAGCACGCACCCGCGGAGCCACCCACACATCGTTTCGCCGCATCACCGAAGCCCTGAGTCTCAGTGGTGCACAGCGCGACGAGTTGCGGCAGCTCCTCATTGCCAGCCGCCCGAAGCAGTACGAGGCGCCGCTGTGGCGCATCGACGCAGACGAATCCTGAGTTACAACCTTCTTCACGGGTTCGAGGCGGCTCGCTCCGCTCCCCGCGCGCGGCCCGGCCCCCGGCCGGGCCTGCGCTCCTGTCTCCGCCCCGCTCCAGCCCGGCCGGCGCCCGTGCCGCGCGCACAGTCATCAGCCGCCTGACGTCAGAGAAGGGGTACGTCGTGGCTGGGGCGGTCGGCTCCGCGGCTTTAGGCAGCCACTTTGGCGCGAGCCTCGAAGATCATGGCCCCAACGTCGTGCTTTACCGGGCAGGTCCACAGACTGCCCGACGCGCCGGAAGCTTACGGGGCCATGATCACTCGCGCCAAAGCAGCTCCAGCCCAAAGCCGCTCCGCCGACCTACGTGGATCAGCTCCCTCATGCCTCGTTACCTCTGCGCCGTCCGATCGGCGACGCCAGGCTCTCGAATTTCGGGAACAAGCACCGAAGCAACCGGCATATGGGGGATCATGTCGTGGTGAGTACTTGGGGTGGCCTTCGTGTAAATGGCACACAGATTAACAGGCTTCGAGAGGGGTGCCCACCGGAACTTCTAGCCACCTTTACGGACGATTCCCTAAACATCCATTCAGTGACGGCAAATGAGGCTTACGGAGAAGAATATGGGGAGGAAATCATTGAAGTAGCGAGACTTTCCGCACCAGGCAGGGCTGTAGCCCAAAGGCTGGAATGATGGGCTTCACCGCACCCCTAGCACGCGATTACCTTGCAGAGTGCATAGAAAACGACAGAGAACGAAATGAGAACCTAGACCCAGAGCTCAAAACGTACGCACTGGACGCTACATACTTGCTCAATTACTCGGTAGACGACTGGATCGAGGACTTCAAGGCGGGTGGACCCTCACCTGAGGAAGTCGGCATGAATGGCATGCGCTGGGTAGTTCGCCACATCGATTACATGGACGAACGATTGGCTTTGCGAACCGCCCTCCTAGCTGTTCCGGACGCACAGGTAACCGTGGACCTCGACTTTATCGAGGAATCCAAGCATGAACCAGAATTGGCGACACTATGCTCGACCTCTTTGAATCGCCTGAGAGAAGAAGGTGCCGCCCATGCTCCCTTGGTTGTTTTGACGGAAGGGAAGACGGACGTCGAAATACTGCGGCCATCCCTAGAACTTCTTGCCCCTCATCTAGTTGACTTCATCAAGTTCATGGACTACGGGGGGCGACCTCCGGGCGGCGCTTCAACTTTGGTGAACACGGTCCGAGCATTCGCAGCAGCGGGTATAGCAAATAGGGTGGTTGCAATATTCGACAATGACACCGCGGCGAGCGATGCCATTCGGAAGCTCGACCAGGGAAAATTGCCGAATAATATTCAAGTTCGCCAATATCCACCCCTTGAGATAGCGGCGCGTTATCCGACGCTCGGCCCCCCGACTGAGGACTCACTCAAGGGGCAAATAGCACTAGCTGACGTTAACGGATTGGCCGGTTCAATAGAGCTCTACTTGGGGCGAGATGTATTGGAGCGGCCGGATGGGATTTTGAGTCCTGTCCAGTGGAGGTCCTACATTGAAGGGTCGCGCTCATACCAGGGCGAGGTAATGGGTAAGGTGAAACTCCAAGAAAAATTCAAGGCCAAGATGGATGCTGCACTTCGTGATAAGTCCGTTTTGGAGAGCCAAGATTGGTCAGGGGTTCAAGCCATAATTGACGTGATCATTACGGCTTTCGATTAGGTGCCATCTCAGGGGTAGACATCGAGGTAGGCGGCCACGCACTGTAGAGGCGCCCTGGGCCGCTGGACGACACCGGCACGGCGCCGGCGGCGAGATTCGAACGCGCGTCACAGCCTGGGCAGAGCAGGGCTCATGTGCAGGGGTCTGGCCGCCTCCCCTGAGCCAGGCCCGTCCGTTGAGGCCTCAGCACGGTGCGTGGTCAGGTCCGTCCCTGCCGTAGATGGCGGGAAGCGGCGAGGCAGGAGGACAGCCATGTCGCCTCCTCGCGGTTGATGATCAGGTCCGCAACGGTGATCATCCCGTCCATCGGGCCGTCGAGCCGAATCGAGTGGTCACCGACGAGGAACATCTTCCAATCCGCGTCGCTGTGCCAGAGCCGAGCGGTTTTCTCGCCTCGGCGCTGGGCGAACACGAGTTCCTCTCCATACTCGTTCATGAAGTATCCGACGTAGTCCTTGTCGGTGATCTCACCGCCGCACAAGCGGGCCAGGAGCGGTTCGATCGCGGGTGGTGTGTTGGTCATGCAGCGGACTCCTCGTCCGGGTCGGGGTCTGCGTCCTGCCGTGCCGATGACAGAGCCAGCATGCGGGAGGCTGAATCCAGCAGGGTCTCGTATGTGATCACTTCTATGCGCGCCTGGTGTGTGTTGTAGGTTCGCAGCGTCTCCGCGATCTCCTGGGAGGTGACGTCCCCGGTCACGTACCGCGAGTGTCCGATCACGACCGTCGCCGACGCCCGGCGGGTGTCGACTCCGTGCTCGGTCAGGATGCTCGGGCGGTTCTCGTCCATGGCCCGGAGGTAGTTCTGTGCCTGGGAGACCGCGCGGTGCGCCGGGGCACCCAACATGAGGTGGCCGGAGCGTCGTATGACCAGGTCCTTGATGTTGGCGCGCTTGAGCTCCACCACGTGCAGTGAGCCGTCGCCGCGCAGGAGCGGGATGTCGAGGATGGCGTCCGGGGTGTACTGCCGGCGTGCCAGCTCGGCCACGTAGGCCCCACCGAAGATCCATTCCTGGTTCTTCAGACAGCCATGGAGGGCGCTCTCGGAGCTGTCCGGGTCCTCCACCGCGGTACGCAGGGCCGCCAGGCCGACCTGCCTGGCCCGCAGTTCGAGCAACTGGGCCAGCATGCCGGCGTCGACATCGGCTAGGACGTCGCTCATCATCCGGGCAGCCTCGGCGGAGGCGGGCCGGGGCAGGTTGCGGAGGACCATCTCCATGTGTCCGTATTCCTGGAGTCGCCTCGCCTCCTTGGTGGAGAGCCGGATCCCGCCCTCGCCGTCCCCGAGGCCCAGGTAGTCGATGGACTGGGCTATGCCGCGAAAGAGGTCACGGGCGTCGGCGGCGCTTGCACCGGGCTTGTCGCGGCACAGGACGTCAAGGGCGGCGACCGCCCTGTCTGCACCCAGTGCGGCCATCCTGCGCATGTGTTTCTCGCTGCGCTGTCGGGCTTCGTCGTCGTAGTAGTTCTCAAGGATGTCAAGGAACAGTTCGCCTCCGGCATAGGCGGCGAAGCGCTGAAAGCGCTGGGCGAATGCGAAGTCGCCCTGGAGGATGGCCTCTTGGGCGACGTCCTCCAAGGCGTTCACCAGCGGCCTGCCCTTGCCGTACGTCCCACCGAGGCCGCCCATGATGTGCAACACCGCGTCGACGCGCTCCCGAACGCGCGCGTCCTCAGTCAGTTCCCGTGCCGCCTGGACCATTTGCCAGAGCGTGAAGCCGGATCGAAATGTCGTCACACGGGCACACTAACCTCGAAGTTTCGTGACGGTCCGCCGACGGAGTCGGTGGACCGTTTTCGTGCCGTGGGCTGAGGGTGGGCAGGCCGAGGGCCCGAGTGTCGT
>NZ_JBIRHU010000028.1:0-94157 GCF_044328675.1 Streptomyces sp. NPDC017890 | reverse complement strand
GGGGGGGCGCCCCGGTTTTTCGGGGGGGGCGGGGCGTGGGGTATTTGTCCGGGCGGGCCCACACCACCGTGTGCGCCTCGCGGTGCACAAGTGGCAGGGGCGGTGTTTCACGTGAAACACCGCCCCTGCCACTTGTCCGGCGCCATCCACACGCCTCGTCAGAGCGGGCCATGTTTCACGTGAAACATGACCCGCCTTCCGTAACTCACGCTTACTGCTCGGTCCACCACTCCTTGAGCGCAGCCACCGCCGCCTCGTGCCCCATCGGCCCGTTCTCCAGGCGAAGCTCCAGCAGATGCTTGTAGGCCTGGCCGACGGCCGGTCCGGGGCGGATACCGAGGATGTCCATGATCTGGTTGCCGTCCAGGTCCGGACGGATCGCGTCCAGCTCCTCCTGCTCCTGCAGCTGTGCGATCCGCTCCTCCAGCCCGTCATACGCACGCGAGAGCGCCGAGGCCTTGCGTTTGTTGCGGGTCGTGCAGTCCGAACGGGTCAGCTTGTGGAGCCGGTCGAGCAGAGGGCCGGCGTCCCGGACATACCGGCGGACCGCGGAGTCCGTCCACTCGCCCGTGCCGTAACCATGGAAACGCAGGTGCAGCTCGACCAAGCGCGAAACGTCCTTCACCAGGTCGTTGGAGTACTTGAGCGCGGTCATGCGCTTCTTCGTCATCTTGGCCCCGACCACCTCATGGTGGTGGAACGAGACCCGGCCGTCCTTCTCGAAGCGGCGTGTGCGCGGCTTGCCGATGTCGTGCAGCAGGGCGGCCAGGCGGAGGGTCAGATCAGGACCCTCGTTCTCCAGGGCCATCGCCTGCTCCAAAACGATGAGCGTGTGGTCGTAGACGTCCTTGTGCCGGTGATGCTCGTCCCGCTCCAGGCGCAGCGCCGGCAGTTCGGGCAGGACCCGCTCGGCGAGGCCGGTCTCCACCAGCAGGCTCAGGCCCTCGCGGGGGTGGGAGGAGAGAACGAGCTTGTTCAGCTCGTCCCGGACCCGCTCGGCCGAGACGATGTCGATGCGCCCGGCCATGTCCTTCATGGCAGCGACCACCTCGGGGGCCACCTCGAAGTCGAGCTGCGCGGCGAAGCGCGCGGCCCGCATCATCCGCAGCGGATCATCCGAGAAGGAATCCTCGGGGGCGCCAGGAGTACGCAGCACACGTGCCGCGAGGTCGTCGAGGCCGCCGTGCGGATCGATGAACTTCTTCTCCGGGAGCGCGACGGCCATGGCGTTCACAGTGAAGTCCCGTCGGACGAGATCCTCCTCGATGGAGTCGCCGTAGGACACCTCTGGCTTGCGCGAGGTCCGGTCGTAGGCCTCCGACCGGTAGGTGGTCACCTCGATCTGAAAGCTTCGATCGGTGTCACCGTCACGGGCGACCTTCTGCGCACCCACCGTGCCGAAGGCGATTCCGACCTCCCAGACGGCGTCCGCCCATGGCCGAACGATCTTCAGGACGTCCTGCGGGCGGGCGTCGGTCGTGAAGTCCAGGTCGTTGCCGAGCCGGCCGAGCAACGCGTCCCGGACCGAGCCGCCGACCAGGGCGAGAGAGAACCCGGCCTCCTGGAAGCGGCGGGCGAGGTCGTCGGCGACAGGGGCGACCCGCAGCGGTTCACTCACCGCGCGGTCCTGCTCCTGGCTCAGGGCACTGGGGTTGACTTCGTTGGCGTTCGGCACAACAGAACAGGGTACGTGGCCCGGGCGGACACCGGCGCCTCCATTGATCACGCAACGAATCCCCCACTTCCCCAGCACTCCCTTTATAGGCGCACATACGGTGCGGCCCCGTTTGGTGGCGGATCTTGTGGCGCACTCCGCGGCACTTCCCCTCGGCTCACATCGTTACCATGCGTGGACGCACATTCCGACGACCACTGACGACGACGAGGGACGGGCGAGCGCGTGGCCGAGGCGGCAGACTTCCAGGGGACCAGTCCCTCACCTGCCCGCCGGTGGCTACGGCGCACCACGGCACTGCTCGCCGGAGCGCCACTGGTGGCCGGCCTGGTCCAGCTGCCGGCCGCGGGCCCGGCACACGCCGACGGGCAGTCCGCCGCCAAGGCCGACGCCGATTCGGGTTCGGTGGCCGTCGCTGTCGATTCGCTCACTCCCTCCGCACCCACCGACGGGGACACGGTGACCGTGTCGGGCACCGTGACGAACAACGGCAAGCAGACCGTCACCGACGCCCATGTAGGCCTGCGTGTGGGCCCCGAGGTCAACACCCGCTCGTCCGTCGACGCGATCGCCAAGGACAGCGACGATCTCCAGGGATCCATCGCCCCGGAGATCGACGACAAGTACACCGAGAAGTTCTCCAAGCTCACTCCCGGCGTCGCAGAGCACTTCAACATCTCCGTACCGGTCGACGACCTGGACCTCGGCGAGGACGGCGTCTACGAATTCGCCGTATCGCTCTCCGGGGAGACCTCCTCGCAGCCGTGGAACCAGATCCTCGGCATCCAGCGGACCTTCCTGCCCTGGCAGCCTGACGAGGCCGCCCCCAGGACGAGGACGACGGCGCTGTGGCCGCTCGTGTCGACCACCCACATGGCCGCCGAGACGGGCCCGAACGAGGAGCAGACACCGGTCTTCCTCAACGACGACCTGGCCAAGGAGATCTCCCCCGGGGGCCGTCTGAACCAGATGGTGACGCTGGGCAAGGACCTCGACATCACTTGGGTGGTCGACCCGGACCTGCTGGCCTCCGTCGACGCCATGACGGGCAGCTACCGCGTCCGGGACGGCGACAAGACCGTCGTCGGCACCCACCAGGCGGTCGCCAAGCAGTGGCTCGCCGAGCTGCAGGACGCGGTGGCGGACGAGGAGGTCGTCGCCCTGCCCTTCGCCGACCCGGACCTGGCGTCCCTGGCCCACAACGGCACGGACGTCACCGGCTCGCTGAATCAGCTGAAGGGCGCCACGGACGTCATCAACAACACGGTCGAGCCGATCCTCCACGTGAAGCCCAGCACCGACTTCGCCTGGCCCGTGGACGGAGCCGTCGACCGGTCGATCGTCAAGGTCGCCACCTCAGCGGGCGCCGACAATGTGATCACCCGCAGCGACAGTCTCCAGGAAACCAGCGGTCTGCCCTACACGCCCTCCGCGGCACGCCCCATCGGTGGCGGCACGACAGCCGTCGTCACGGACGCCCGGCTGTCCAAGGCCTTCGAGGGCGACCTGACGACAGCGTCCGCGTCCACACTCGCGGTGCAGCGGTTCCTGGCTCAGAGCCTGGCCCTGAACCTCCAGACCGGCAAGCAGCGCAGCGTCGTCGTCGCCCCGCAGCGCATGCTCTCCGGGAGCCAGGCACGCGCGATGGCCGACGCGCTGCGGGCACTGCAGGGCGGCACCTGGTCGGAGTCCCAGAAACTGGCGGCGGCCGCCGCTGCCAAGCCGGACCCGGACGCCACCACGAAGGTGCCGGGAGCCTCTTCCTACCCCTCGGCGCTGCGCAGGAAGGAACTGCCCCGGTCGGCGTTCGTACAGATCGCCCGGACCCAGGACACGCTCGACAACTTCCAGGTCGTCCTGTCGGACCCGTCCCGGGTGGTGACGCCTTTCGGGCGCGCACTGAACCGGGAGATGTCCGCGTCATGGCGAGGCCGGGCCGACGAGGCGGAGTCCTTCCGCGCCGACGTGAAGCGGTACCTCGACGGGCTGACCGGCCGGGTCAGACTGATCGACAAGTCGGAGACGAAGCTCTCCGGCCGCAGCGCCACGATCCCCGTGACGGTGCAGAACAACCTGGTGCAGGACGTCGGACCCCTGGTCCTGCGGCTCACCTCCACGAACCCGACCCGCCTCGAGATCGACGGCGCCGACTACGAAGAGCAGCCGATCTCGGTCTCCGGCGGGCACAGCCAGTCGGTGAAGTTCACCACGTCGGCCAACGCCAACGGCCGGGCCACGGTGATCGCCCAGCTGTACACGATGGACGGGCGAAAGTACGGCGAGCCCGTCACGTTCGACGTGAAGGTCACCGAGATCACCGCCACCGTGATGCTCGTCATCGGCGGTGGTGTCCTGCTGCTCGTCCTCGCCGGCTTCCGGATGTACACGCAGCGCAAGCGAGCCGCGGCCCGCAAGGCGGAGAAGGACGAAGGCGACGGGACGGAGGAGCCCGGGGATCCCGAGGACGGTCCGGAGAACGACGGTCCGGAGAACCCGGAAGGCCCCGACGAACGTCTCCAGAAGGAGTCCGAGGCGGAGGAGTCCGACGCATACCCCCGGGCAGACGCCCCGGAGCAGCCGAGTGACCCGACACCGGACACCGCAGCGGAAAGCGCCGACCCGTCCGGCACGGGTGAGAGAGTGGACCGTTGAGGATGTCGTGGCCGGTCGGCCCGGGACGATGAGGTGGGGTAACCATGAACGCGCCGTACGACGGTGACCGCGGTCGGACCGTGGACGGCTCGGGTCACCCCGAGGGTCTGCCGCCCGGCCCCGGCCAGAATCCGCCGCAGCCGCCCGCGGACATGTATCTCCAGGACGCCTACGACCAGGATCCCTACCGGGCCCAGGACCTCTCCGCCCAGGACCCGGTCTCCGAGGCTCTCTACGACCGCGCCGCGCACCCACCGCCGCCGCCGGGCACGTACCCGCCGCAGCAGCCGCTGTACTCCCAGCCCTACCAGTCGCCCTACTCTCCCGACCCGCGCGTCTGGGCCCAGACCCCGGCCCCCGAACCCGAGGGCCCGACTCAGTACCTGCCGTACGGCGACGACCCGCGGACCACCCAGTTCGTCGGCGTGGACGACCTTGTCACCCAGGCCGGCGACCAGCGCCACGAGCCGGACGCCTTCGCCCACCTGTTCCGCGACCAGCAGCAGGGTGGCGGCCACCCCTCGTACGACGATCACGCGTCCGTGCCCGCCCCCGCTCCGGCACCCGGGCAGTACGGCGGGACACCGGGACCAGGACAGTACGGCGGAAACCAGGTCCCCACCCCGTACGGATACGCTCCTGAGCCGGGGCAGTACGGCGGGCACCAGGGCCCGGGCCCCTACGGAAACGCACCGGCGCACGGCCAGTACGACGGCCCCGCTCCGACGCCCGGGCAGCACGCGGCGCCCGCGCCGGGCCAGTACGCGGTGGCCCCCACTCCGGAAGCGGCCGAGGCACCCCTCCAGGAGCCCGAGCCCGTTTCTACGCCGGCCGCTCCCAAGAAGGGCGGGCGCGCGGGAAGCCTGCTGAAGTCGAGTGCCGTGATGGCGGCGGGCACGATGGTGTCCCGGCTGACCGGTTTCATCCGCTCGGCGCTGATCGTCTCGGCGCTGGGCGTCGGCCTGCTGGGCGACACCTTCCAGGTCGCCTACCAGCTGCCGACCATGATCTACATCCTGACCGTCGGTGGCGGCCTCAACTCGGTCTTCGTGCCGCAGCTCGTGCGGGCCATGAAGGAGGACGACGACGGCGGTGAGGCCTACGCCAACCGCCTGCTGACCCTCGTCATGGTGGCGCTCGGCGTGCTCACCGTGATCACTGTCTTCGCCGCACCGCTGCTGATCCGGCTGCTGTCCAACCCCGTCGCCAGTGACCCGGCAGCGAACGAGGTGGGCATCACGTTCGTCCGCTACTTCCTGCCCTCGATCTTCTTCATGGGCCTCCACGTGGTGATGGGGCAGATCCTCAACGCCCGCGGCCGGTTCGGCGCGATGATGTGGACTCCGGTCCTCAACAACATCGTCATCATCGTGACCCTGGGGATGTTCATCTGGGTCTACGGCACCGCGGAAAGCTCGGGGATGACGGTCACGAGCATCCCGCCGGAGGGCGAGCGGCTGCTCGGCATCGGCGTGCTGCTGGGCCTCATCGTCCAGGCCCTGGCCATGATCCCGTACCTGCGGGAGACGGGCTTCCGGATCCGGCCGCGCTTCGACTGGAAGGGCCACGGACTCGGCAAGGCCGTCACCCTCGCCAAGTGGACGGTCCTGTTCGTCCTCGCCAACCAGGCGGGCGCCATGATCGTCATCCAGCTCTCCACGGCCGCCGGCAAGGCGTCGCCCGTCGACGGCACCGGCTTCGCCGCCTACGCCAACGCACAGCTGATCTGGGGCCTGCCTCAGGCCATCATCACCGTCTCCCTGATGGCCGCCCTGCTGCCCCGTATCTCCCGCTCGGCATCCGAGAACGACGGCGGCGCGGTCCGGGACGACATCTCCCAGGGTCTGCGCACCACGGCCGTCGCCATCGTTCCCGTTTCCTTCGGTTTCGTCGCGCTCGGCATCCCGATGTGCACGCTCATGTTCGGCTCCTCGGGAACGAGCGAGGCCACCAACATGGGTTACATGCTGATGGCCTTCGGCCTCGGCCTCATCCCGTACTCCGTGCAGTACGTCGTCCTGCGCGCCTTCTACGCCTACGAGGACACCCGCACGCCCTTCTACAACACCGTCATCGTGGCCGTCGTCAACGCCGCTGCCTCGGCACTGTGTTACTTCCTGCTGCCCGCGCGCTGGGCCGTCGTCGGCATGGCCGCCGCCTACGGTCTGGCCTACGTGACCGGTGTGGGCATCGCCTGGCGCAGGCTGCGCAAGCGGCTCGGCGGGGATCTGGACGGTGCCCGGGTGCTGCGGACGTACGCCCGGCTGTGCATCGCGTCCGTCCCGGCCGCCCTGCTCAGCGGTGCGGCCTGCTACGCGATCAGCCGGGCGCTCGGTCAGGGCGTGCTGGGGTCTTTCGCCGCGCTGCTGGCCGGCGGCGTGCTCCTGTTCGGTGTCTTCTTCGTCGCCGCCCGCCGGATGCGCATCGAGGAAGTCAACTCACTGGTCGGCATGGTGCGCGGACGCCTGGGACGCTGAGACCCGGGGTAGGCGCACAACCATCGTCTGCCACCGTGTGTCGTGCATAGCGGCGGACTGTGGGCACAATTGGGTTCGGCGTCGGACTGCGCGCATCGGTAGCCGGTCGGCGCGCATCGAATGGGGAGGCAGGAACGACGGTGGCGGAACGGAGCACAGCTGCCGTCGACGTGGCAGACAACGGCGGCGATGAGCCGCTGACCGCACAGGCGGACCAGTCCACGGCCGACGGGGTGGCCAACAACCGGGAGCGGGACACGGACAGCGACGAGGCACAGGGGAGCCCGACGAGCGAGGATTCCGGCAAGGCCTCGCCTCCCGAACTGCACAGCGGGCACAAGCTCGCCAGACGCTACCGCCTCGAGGAGTGCGTCACCCGTCTGGACGGCTTCAGCAGTTGGCGGGCCGTCGACGAGAAGCTCCGCCGCGCCGTCGGGGTCCACATCCTTCCGGCGGACCACACGCGCGCCCGGTCCGTGCTGGCCGCGGCACGCTCCTCCGCCCTTCTCGGCGACCCCCGCTTCGTGCAGGTCCTCGACGCCGTCGAGGACAACGACATCGTCTACGTCGTGCACGAGTGGCTCCCCGACGCCACCGAGCTGACCGCGCTCCTCGCCTCCGGCCCGTTGGAGGTGTACGACGCCTATCAGATGGTCAGCCAGGTCTCGGCCGCCATGGCGGCCGCCCATCGCGAGGGCCTGGCGCATCTGCGCCTGAGCCCCACCGCCGTGCTGCGGACGTCGACGGGCCAGTGGCGGATCCGCGGCCTCGCCGTCAACGCCGCGCTGCGCGGCATCAGTTCCGAAACTCCTCAGCGCACCGACACCGAGGCCATCGGCGCCCTCCTGTACGCCACACTCACCCAGCGTTGGCCGTACGAGAGCGACGCCCACGGTCTGGCCGGCCTGCCCAAGGACATCGGCCTCATCCCGCCGGACCAGGTGCGCGCGGGCGTCCACCGCGGCCTTTCCGAACTCGCCATGCGGGCGCTCGCCAACGACGGTGCCACCGCCTCCCGCCACGAGTCCCCGTGCACCACGCCGGAGGAACTGGTGAAGGCGATCGGCGAGATGCCCCGCATCCGTCCTCCCGAGCCGGCGTACACCGCCCCGCCCCAGTACCAGCGCACGGCCTACCAGCAGGGTGCCTACGGGCGCTCCGCGCCGCACCCCCGTGCCACCCAACCGGTGCCGACCCCGCCGCCCCCGCTGCAGAGCCGCACCGGCAAGGCACTCAAGTGGAGCGTCTCCGCCCTGCTCATCGCCGCGCTCGGCCTGGGCAGCTGGCAGCTCGCGGACGCGATCATGGAGCGGGGCGGCAAGGCCGACGACCAGAACCAGACGCAGACGACCGACGGAAACGACAAGAACGCGGAGCAGCCCAAGCCGGTCAAGCCGATCACCATCGGTGGAGCTCAGGAGTTCGTCGCCAAGGGAAGCGCCCAGCACCCGGAGGACGTCGGCAAGACCTACGACGGTGAAAGCTCGACGTACTGGCGCACCAGCACCTTCTTCGAAGGCCCGCCTCTCGCACCTTTCAAGCCGGGTGTCGGCATCGTCTACGACCTCGGCTCGGCACAAGAGGTCTCGACGGCGGCCATAGGGCTCTACTACGGCGGCAATCACACGACCGTCGACCTGTACGCCGCAGACTCGCTGCAGCCGTCTTCACTCGACGGGATGCAGAAGATCGGGACGGTCACGACGAGTGGCACCACCGCCACGGTAAAGGTGTCCAAGCCGGTGAAGACGCAGTACGTGCTGGTGTGGCTCACGGCCCTGCCCTACGCCTCGGGTGACGGGTACAGCGACGCCGGGTACAAGCAGGCGATCACCGATGTGACGTTCAAGGGCTGAGAGCTCGCCCACCTGAGGGGGAGGGGGTCCGATGGCAGAGGACAGCGCGTACGGCGACGTCGGCGACCAGGACCTCCTCACCCGCCACGTCGAGGGGGACCCCGACGCCTTCGGTGAGCTCGTACGCCGCCACCGTGACCGCCTCTGGGCGGTGGCCCTGCGGACGCTGGGGGACCGCGAGGAGGCCGCTGACGCCGTTCAGGACGCCCTCGTCTCCGCCTACCGGGCCGCCCACACCTTCCGCGGGCAGGCAGCCGTCACCACGTGGCTGCACCGGATCACGGTGAACGCCTGCCTGGACCGCGCCCGCAAGGCCGCCTCCCGGAAGACGGCTCCCGTCGACGACACCGAGCGCCTGGAGCAGCTACTGGAGCCGCACGAGTCGGCCTCGGCCCCCGCCGAGCGCAACGACCTGCATCGCCAGCTGCTGGAGGCCCTCGGCACCCTGCCGACCGACCAGCGGGCGGCCCTGGTCCTGGTGGACATGCAGGGCTACCCCGTCGCGGAGGCCGCCCGCATCCTCGATGTGCCGACCGGCACGATCAAGAGCCGGTGCGCCCGGGGCAGAGCCAGACTCCTGCCGCTGCTCACCCACCTGCGTCCCGAGGGCAGCGGCGAGGACAGGAAGCCCGGCACGGAGCGGAACCGAGCGCAGGGGACATCCGTCCCACCTGCAGCGGGACCGCACCGTGCGGGTCCGTCGGACGCAGGGCCGAGCGATTCAGCAGCAGTGAAGGGCGGAGGTGGACGAGCGTGACGTCGTCGACGACAGACATGACCGGGCACCCGGACGTCGCAGAGATCTCCGACCTCACCGAAGGCCTGCTCCCGCCTTCACGGACCACCGAGCTACGGCGGCACCTGGAGACCTGCGTGCTCTGCGCGGACGTCTACGCGTCGCTGGAGGAGATCCAGGGGCTGCTCGGCACGCTTCCGGGACCGACTCGGATGCCCGACGACGTGGTCGGCCGGATCAATGCCGTCCTGGCAGCCGAGGCCATGCTGAGCACCACGGCACCGCAGACCTCGGAGCCCGAGCGTGCCGCTGCGGCGCCCGCCGCCTCCGGCAGCAAGGACAGCGCTCCTGTTTCACGTGAAACATCGCCATCGGCGGACCGGCCCGTCGGGCGCGCCCGCTCTTCGTCCACCGGGCCGGGCCGCAAGGACCGCAGGCGAGGCGGGCGACGCAGGATCGCCGTCCTCGGCGCCGTCGCCGCCGCTGCCGCCCTCGGGCTCGGCTCCGTGATTGTCTCCTCTCTTACTGGGGACAGCCCGTCCGATGACACCGCCCACGGGCAGCAGACCGCGCTGGCGGACACCTTCTCCGAGGGACAGCTCAAGGAGCAGGTCACCGATCTCATGGCCAAGGGGCAGGACACTCAGAGCGGGCCGCGTACACCGCGCAGCTTCGGGACGGAGTCCGAGACCGGTGCTGAGAACCGTGTCTTCAAGCAGCCGACGGTTCCCGAGTGCATCCAGAAGGGCATCGGCCGCGACGACACGGCACTCGCCACGGAGGAAGGCATCTACAAGGGCAGAGAAGCACTGCTCGTCGTGCTGCCCGACGCCGCCAACGACAGCCGCGTCACCGCGTACATCGTGGAGTCGACGTGTGTGGACCAGCCTGCTGTCAGCAAGGCCAAGATCCTCCTGAAGCAGTCCTACGCGCGTTCTTGAGCACCGAGGCTGTTCCTCTTCAGCACTGAGACCTGCTTCTCTTCAGCACGGGTATCCGTTCCTCATCACATCGCTCCGGGCACTCCGCTCCGTGTGCCCGGACACAGCGGGAATGCGCGCCCCGTAGGATCCGTTGGGTGGGGTGAGAGCTCCGAGAGAAGCTCCACCCCGCCCTGAAGACGCAGTCCAGAGACGAGGAATGAAGCCGTGAGCGACGTCCGAAACGTGATCATCATCGGCTCCGGGCCCGCCGGCTACACGGCGGCGCTCTACACCGCGCGCGCGTCGCTGAAGCCGCTGGTGTTCGAGGGCGCCGTCACCGCGGGCGGTGCGCTGATGAACACCACCGAGGTGGAGAACTTCCCGGGCTTCCAGGACGGCATCATGGGCCCCGAGCTCATGGACAACATGCGTGCCCAGGCGGAGCGCTTCGGTGCTGAGCTGATCCCGGACGACGTCGTCGCCGTCGACCTGACCGGTGAGATCAAGACCGTCACCGACACGGCGGGCACGGTCCACCGGGCCAAGGCCGTCATCGTCACCACGGGTTCCCAGCACCGCAAGCTCGGTCTGCCGAACGAGGACGCACTCTCCGGCCGCGGCGTCTCCTGGTGCGCGACCTGCGACGGTTTCTTCTTCAAGGACCAGGACATCGCTGTGATCGGTGGCGGTGACACTGCGATGGAGGAGGCCACGTTCCTCTCCCGCTTCGCCAAGTCCGTGACGATCGTCCACCGCCGCGACACCCTGCGTGCCTCCAAGGCGATGCAGGAGCGCGCCTTCGCCGACCCCAAGATCTCGTTCGTCTGGGACAGCGAGGTCGCCGAAGTCCAGGGCGAGCAGAAGCTGTCGGGTCTGAAGCTGCGCAACGTCAAGACCGGCGAGCTCTCGGACCTGGCGGTGACCGGTCTGTTCATCGCGATCGGCCACGACCCGCGCACGGAGCTCTTCAAGGGCCAGCTCGACCTGGACCCGGAGGGCTACCTGAAGGTGGACGCCCCGTCGACCCGCACCAACCTGACCGGTGTCTTCGGCGCCGGTGACGTGGTCGACCACACCTACCGCCAGGCGATCACCGCCGCCGGCACCGGCTGCTCCGCCGCGCTCGACTCCGAGCGTTTCCTCGCAGCACTCACCGACGAGGACAAGGCCGAGCCCGAGAAGACCGCTGTCTGACCCCTTCCACCCCACGCACCAACCAGTTAAGGAGCCCGCCGTGGCCGAAGCCCTGAAGAAGGTGACCGACGCCTCCTTCGACGAGGACGTCCTCAAGAGCGACAAGCCCGTCCTGGTGGACTTCTGGGCCGCCTGGTGCGGTCCGTGCCGCCAGATCGCGCCGTCCCTCGAAGCGATCGCCGCCGAGTACGGTGACAAGATCGAGGTCGTCAAGCTGAACATCGACGAGAACCCGGGTACGGCCGCCAAGTACGGCGTCATGTCCATCCCGACCCTGAACGTCTATCAGGGCGGCGAGGTCGCCAAGACCATCGTCGGTGCCAAGCCGAAGGCCGCGATCATCCGCGACCTCGAGGACTTCATCGCCGACTGACGTTTCACGTGAAACACGAATGGGCCGACCCGGATGGGTCGGCCCATTCGCTTTGAAGCGGTCCTCGGCACTGCGGCGCCACTACAGCGGCCGCAGCGCGGGTTCCTTCTGGACGGCGCCGAGCAGACGGTCCAATGCCATCTCCACGTCTTCCTTCCAGGACAGCGTGGAACGGAGGTCCAGTCGCAGCCGCGGATGGCTGGCATGAGGCCGGACCGTCTTGAAGCCCACAGCCAGCAGGTGGTCCGCCGGCAGGACACAGGCGGGCTCCTTCCAGCGGGCATCCCCGAACGCCTCGATCGCCTTGAAGCCCCGGCGCAGCAGATCCTTGGCGACCGTCTGGACCATCACCCGGCCCAGTCCCTGCCCCTGATAGCCCGGCATCACGAATGCTGTCATCAACTGCACCGCATCGGGCGAGACAGGACTGGTGGGAAAGGCAGTCGAGCGCGGTACGTACGCCGGTGGGGCATAGAGGACGAAGCCCACCGGCACGTCGTCGACGTAGACCACCCGGCCGCACGATCCCCAGTCCAGCAGGACGGCGGAGATCCAGGACTCTTTCTCCAGGGCCGGTGTGCCCGCCTCTACCGCGGCTTCACCACTGACGGGGTCCAGCTCCCAGAAGACGCACGAGCGACAGCGCTGGGGAAGGTCCTGAAGGTTGTCCAGCGTGAGCGGTACGAGCCGGCGCCCCATGAAGGCTTTCCCTCGCTTCCTTCGCCCGCTGCGTGGCGAGCGGCTGTCAGAGCGCTCCGTTCCCTGAGCAGGCTGCCGATGAACCCACCGACCGCGCCCAGCCCCAAGCCCGCGCTCACCAGTCCGGTGCGGCTCATTGTTCGCATGGCCCCTGCCTTCCTCTCAGAAGTACTGCCAGGTGCTTGCGCCGTCCCGATCGCATCGTATCCAGGATGCGATGACCCCGACACCGACGAAATGCAAAGGGCGGGCCGTGTTCCGGTACACACCGACACGACCCGCCCCGTCAGCAGGCTGAAGCACCGCCCGTGCTCCTCCCTGCCCTGGCCTCAGGAGTCGAGATCCTCGGCCGCGCCGTCCAGGAGGCCCTTCTGCAGCACGGGCCCTTCGCCGGGAGCGAGGCTTCCGAGGATCCGCTCAAGGTCCTCCATGGAAGCGAACTCCACGGTGATCTTTCCCTTCTTCTGCCCCAGGTCGACCTTCACCCGCGTCTCGAAGCGATCCGAGAGCCGCGTCGCCAAGTCCGAGAGCGCCGGAGAGACCAGGGCACCGGCGCGCGGGCCCTTGGCGCGCTGCGCCTTCTGCGGCCGGGAACCCATCAGGGTGACGATCTCTTCGACGGACCGCACCGAAAGTCCCTCGGCCACGATCCGATGGGCCAGCCGGTCCTGCTCCTCCGGGTCCTCCACGGAGAGCAGTGCTCGCGCGTGCCCGGCGGAGAGCACTCCGGCGGCCACCCGGTTCTGAACCTTCGGCGACAGCTTCAGCAGACGCAGCGTGTTGGAGACCTGAGGGCGGGATCGGCCGATGCGGTCCGCCAGCTGGTCGTGCGTGCAGTTGAAGTCCTTCAGCAGCTGGTCGTAGGCGAAGGCCTCTTCCAGCGGGTTCAGTTGGGCCCGGTGCAGGTTCTCCAGCAGCGCGTCCAGGAGGAGCTTCTCGTCCTCCGTCGCCCGCACGATCGCCGGGATGGCATCCATCCCCAGCTCTCGGCAGGCCCGGAAACGACGCTCGCCCATGATGAGCTCGTAGCGTCCGGGCCCCGTCTGCCGGACGACGACCGGCTGGAGGAGACCGACCTCCCCGATGGAGGTGACGAGCTCGGCCAGCGCATCGTCGTCGAAGTCCTTACGCGGCTGCTTCGGGTTCGGCGTAATGGCGTCGAGCGGGACCTCCGCGAAGTGCGCCCCCATGGGCGGCCTGAGCGTGTCCGCACCGCCTGGTGCCGCACCGTGTGCCGCCGACTCCTCTGTTTCACGTGGAACCGGCGGCAGCGTGGCGACCTTCGCCGCGGCCACCCCGCGGTCGTTCTGCAGCAGGGGCATCGGCCCCTGGGACGCGGGAGCCGCATTCCCCAACGCCGCCGAAGCCACCGACTTCTCCGTCGGGGCATTGGGGATCAGTGCGCCCAGACCTCGGCCCAGCCCCCTCCGTCGCTCACTCACTGGATCCCCTCCACCGTGTTCGGGTCGTTCTGTGCGCCGATGTGCGCGTGCGTCGCGTCATAGCTGACGCCTACGCCCTTCAGCGCGATCTCGCGTGCCGCCTCCAGATAGGAGAGAGCTCCACTCGATCCTGGATCGTAGGTCAGTACCGTCTGCCCGTAACTCGGGGCCTCGGAGATACGAACCGAGCGCGGAATACTCGTCCGCAGCACCTCGCCACCGAAGTGACTGCGCACCTCGTCCGCGACCTGCGACGCGAGCCGCGTCCGGCCGTCGTACATGGTGAGCAGGATCGTCGACACATGCAGCGTGGGGTTGAGGTGCCCCCGGACCAGGTCAACGTTCCGCAGCAGCTGCCCCAGCCCCTCCAGCGCGTAGTACTCGCACTGGATCGGGATCAGCACCTCCTGGCCCGCGACGAGCGCGTTGACCGTCAGCAGGCCGAGGGAGGGCGGGCAGTCGATGAGGATGTAGTCCAGCGGCTGCTCGTACGCCTGGATCGCCCGCTGGAGCCGACTCTCACGCGCCACCAGAGAGACCAGCTCGATCTCCGCACCGGCGAGATCGATCGTGGCGGGGGCACAGAAGAGGCCCTCGACGTCGGATACCGGCTGGACCACCTCTGAGAGCGGCCTGCTCTCGACCAGCACGTCGTAGATGGACGGGACGTCGGCGTGGTGGTCGATTCCCAGCGCAGTGGAGGCATTGCCCTGCGGGTCGAGGTCGACGACCAGGACCCGGGCACCGTGCAGGGCGAGTGACGCGGCAAGGTTGACGGTCGTCGTCGTCTTGCCCACACCGCCCTTCTGATTGGCGACCACCATGACCCGGGTCCGCTCAGGCCGCGGCAACCCCTCGCCGGCGCGCCCCAGAACGTCCACCGCCAGTTGGGCAGCACGACCGATCGGAGTGTCGTCCATCGGAGGCGGTGTTTCACGTGAAACATCCGCCCCCATCGACTCGGTACGGGGACCGGGGACCGGATCGGTCATCGGTCCCGCGATATTGGCGTCGGACCGCAAGGATTCACTCTCCTCGACTTCAGGCTCGCAATGAACAGAGCCTCCCATGTCTTCGGGGTCATGAACCAGTGAGGCCTGGTGTTCTGTGGAGAAATCCACCTCTGTGGACAATTCCATGCCCTCCCCGAGCGACCCGAGAGGCTTTCGGTCACGGGGGTCGGCCGCGGCGCGGCCGCGACTGATGATGCCGTGCAGCAGTGAGCGACGTTTCACGTGAAACACGATGCACAGCAGCCGAAGCCGAACTGTCGCGACACTCCGGCATGCGTAGGTCCGGCAGCTTGTGTGGAGTACTGCCGACCATCAGGTCGGATCAGCACCCATCAGTGCTGCCCACGCCCACCACAGCCATCCGTGCGCCTATCCTCGGCGCCGACGCGTCCGCCCCGTCCGAGCTGCCTTGGCCCGCTTGGCGGCGAAGCGCACACCTCCCGGGCTCTCCCCGACTTCGACCCGCACCACTGTGGACATGGGGTCCACGACCCCCTCGCCGACATGCAGGATGGACGTCTCCACCGCACCCAGCTTGCTCAGCGCCGAAGCCGCAGCCTTCAGCTCCTCCTCCGCCGTGTCGCCCTTGAGAGCGAGCATCTCGCCGTAGGGGCGCAGCAGCGGGACCCCCCACGTGGCCAGACGGTCCAGAGGAGCGACGGCACGAGCCGTCACCACATGCACCGGCGGCATTTTGCCCATGACCTCTTCAGCACGGCCACGCACGACCGTGACATGGTCCAGGCCCAGCAGCTCCACGACTTCGGTCAAGAAGGTGGTGCGCCGCAGCAGTGGCTCCAGAAGCGTGATCTTCAGATCCTCCCGGACGAGCGCCAGCGGAATTCCCGGCAGGCCGGCCCCTGAGCCGACATCGCACACCGTCACGCCCTCGGGCACGACCTCCGAGAGCACCGCGCAGTTCAGCAGGTGGCGCTCCCACAGGCGGGGAACCTCACGTGGACCGATCAGACCACGCTTCACTCCCGCCTCGGCGAGCAGCTCCGCGTAGCGGACCGCGTCCGCGTACCGATCACCGAAAACGTCGCGTGCCTGCTCGGGCACAGGGGGAAGCTCCGCTGCCTCCGACACAGGGGGACCGTCCTTCCGTACGGCACCGGCGCACCAGTCGCCGCTACAAGAACCACCAGAACTATCAGGCTGACAAAATCCGGCCCCGCCTGCGCAACAGACGGGGCCGGAGAACGTGAGAACCGATCAGGCGGGAAGCACGACGACGAAGCGCTCCGGCTCCTCGCCCTCGGACTCGCTGCGCAGACCCGCGGCCTTGACCGCGTCGTGCACGACCTTGCGCTCGAACGGGGACATCGGCTTCATCCGCACGGGCTCGCCGCTGCTCCTGGCCTCGGCCGCAGCCTTGGCGCCCAGCTCGGAGAGCTCGGCCCGCTTCCCGGCCCGGTACCCCGCGATGTCGAGCATCAGCCGGCTGCGGTCGCCGGTTTCCCGGTGCACGGCCAGGCGCGTGAGCTCCTGAAGAGCCTCCAGCACCTCGCCGTCCCGGCCGACCAGCTTCTGCAGGTCACGGCTGTTCGAGTCGCTGATGATCGAGACAGAGGCACGGTCGGCCTCGACGTCCATGTCGATGTCGCCGTCGAGGTCGGCGATGTCGAGCAGGCCCTCCAGGTAGTCCGCGGCGATCTCGCCCTCGTTCTCGAGGCGAGTCAGGGTGTCTGCACCCTCGGCAGCGGCAGAGGTGGTGCCTTCCGTCACGGGATGGACTCCTTCTTACTTCTTCGACGGGGACTTGGGCCGCTGCGGGCCCTTGCGCTGTCCGGACTGGGCCTTGCTACGGCCACCGCCACCGGACTTCTGAGCCGGTTTGCCGGCACCGGCGGCAGGCTTGGCGCCCTGCTTGCCGTCCTGCGGCTCGTCCGACTTGGTCAGCGAGGTTTTCGGCTCGGACTCGCCTGCCACCTTCGCGGACTGGCGCTGAGACTTGCTCTGCCGCTTGGGCTGCTGGCGCTTGGGAGTGGCCGGAGTGGTCACGGTCGTGCCGTCATCGGTCTGGGCAGCGACGGCGGCGTCGTTCTTCACCACGGTGCCGTCGGCCTGGGCCGCCATGCCCGCCTTGTTCAGACCGTTGATGAACTTCCGCTCGAACTCGTTGCGGTCCCGGCCCTTGGCGACGATGGCCTTCACGATGGCCTTCTCACCACGTCCACGCGTCTTGCCGTGGTGGGTGACGCTCTTCTGCAGGCGCTCCAGGTAGGAGGCCTGCGCCTTGGAACCCGGCGTCGGGTTGTTGCGGATGACGTACATCTGCTGGCCCATGGTCCACACGTTGGTGGTCAGCCAGTAGACAAGAACACCGACGGGGAAGTTGATGCCGAAGACGGCGAACATGACCGGGAAGACGTACATCAGCATCTTCTGCTGCTGCATGAACGGCGTCTTCACCGTCGTGTCGACGTTCTTGGTCATCAGCTGTCGCTGGGTGAAGAACTGCGACGCCGACATCAGCACGATCATGATCGCGGTGACGATCCGGACGTCCGTCAGCGAGGATCCGAGAGCCTCCACCGCGGACGCACCGTCGGTGAACTTCGAGGCCAGCGGCGCTCCGAAGATGTGAGCCTTCTGCGCACTCTCCAGCAGACCCTTGTCGATCACACCGATGGTGTCGTTCGACGCGATGCTGTTGAGCACGTGGTACAGGGCGAAGAAGAACGGAGACTGCGCCAGGATGGGAAGGCACGAGGAGAGCGGGTTGGTACCCGTCTCCTTGTACAGCTTCATCATCTCTTCGGACTGGCGCTGCTTGTCGTTCTTGTAGCGCTCCTGGATCTTCTTCATCTCCGGCTGGAGCGTCTGCATCCCGCGCGTCGCCTTGATCTGCTTCACGAACAGCGGGATCAGGCAGATGCGGATCAGAATCACCAGGGACACGATGGACAGGCCCCAGGCCCATCCGGTGTCAGGGCCGAAAATGGCGCCGTACACGCTGTGGAACTGGACGATGACCCAGGAGACAGGTGTCGTGATGAAGCTGAAGAGGCTGGCAATCGTGTCCACTAATCATGCTCCTTGGGCATGGGGCTGGGTCTCTGCGGCCGGGCTCGAAGGACTGGACGGACTCGTCGGAGCAGTCTGTCCCTCGGTGGCCGGTTCGGCGGCGGAGGGCCCGCCCTTGCGTGCACGCCAGGCGCCACGCAGCATTTCGTGCCACCGCGGTCGCTTACGCGGCGGAACATGGTCCACGCCGCCCAGCGACCACGGATTGCACCGCAGGATGCGCCAAGCGGTGAGCGCCGTGCCCTTGATGGCACCGTGCCGGTCGATGGCCGTGTAGCCGTAGTGGGAACACGACGGGTAGTACTTGCACACCGGCCCCAGCAGCGGACTGATCGTCCACTGGTACAGCTTGATCAGAGCCAGCAGCGGGTACTTCATCGCGCGCCCCCTCCCAGCAGCCGCTCCAGGGCGGCATCCAGGTCTCGGGCCAGCTGTGCATGGTCTGCGTCACCCGCACCGGGCAGCGCTCGTACGACTACCAGGCTACCGGGGGGCAACAGGTCGATCCGGTCGCGCATCAGATGGCGAAACCTGCGCTTCACCTTGTTGCGCACCACCGCACCACCCACGGCTTTGCTCACGACGAAACCCGCACGTGTCGGGGGAGCGCTCTCCCCAGGCGCGTGCGGGTCCGTGGCACCGCTTCGAAGGTGGACGACGAGGGCCGGGCGGCCGGCCCGGCGACCTCGTCGTACCGCGGTCGCGAAGTCCTCGCGCCGCCTCAGCCGGTTCTCGGTGGGCAGCACGATGTCATGACCTGACCGGGATCAGGCGGACAGACGGGCGCGACCCTTGCTGCGGCGAGTCGCGAGAATCGCGCGGCCGGCACGGGTCCGCATACGCAGCCGAAAGCCGTGGGTCTTCGCGCGGCGACGGTTGTTCGGCTGGAAGGTGCGCTTGCTCACTCGGGGGCTCCAGAAAGAATCGGGGTTGGCGGGGTGCCGTCCTGGCTGTCACCGTGCGCCCACGAGTAGCTCGCGTTACGCCCGAGTGCACCGCTTTTCGATCACCTTGGACGTGACCTGTGCCCATCGGAGGCAGGCGGCAGCAGCCATCGACAACTCGACCTGGTTACGGTACGTGGGACTGCGCCATTCGGTCAAACCAGCGGTGACCGGGAGACACTTGTCCACAGGCTGGGGACAACAACTTGAACCCTACCGGCCGCGCTGACTACCGTGGCTGGACTCCGATTCGTTCCCTTATCCCTGCCCCACCCGAGTTTCATCCCGACCCGTCCCCGAATCACACCTTCGAGGGACTCGTGAGAGAGCGTGCCCTGTGGCTGACGTACCTGCCGATCTTGCCGCAGTGTGGCCACGCGTACTGGAGCAACTTCTCGGGGAGGGCCGCGGGCAGGGTGTCGAGTCGAAGGACGAGCACTGGATCCGACGCTGCCAGCCCCTCGCGCTGGTCGCCGACACCGCCCTGCTCGCCGTACCGAACGAATTCGCGAAGGGCGTACTGGAGGGCCGTCTCGCCCCCATCGTCAGCGAGACGCTGAGCCGCGAATGCGGCCGTCCCATCCGTATCGCGATCACCGTCGACGACACCGCGGGAGAACCGGCCGGCCCCACCCCGCCGGCGCCGCCCGCCCGCCCCCAGCCCCGCTACGAGGAGCCCGAGCTCCCCGCCCCCGGCCAGGGACGCGACGAGTACGAGGGATACGACGGGTACGGCCGCCACCGCGCCGACCAGCTCCCCACCGCCCGCCCCGCCTACCCGCAGGAGTACCAGCGCCCCGAGCCCGGATCCTGGCCGCGCCCGGCACAGCAGGACGACTACGGCTGGCAGCAGCAGCGCCTCGGCTTCCCGGAACGGGATCCCTACGCGTCGCCGCCGCAGGAGTCCTACGGCCAGGACCCGTACCCCAAGGACGCGTACCAGCAGGACCCCCGCCAACAGGACCCCCGCCAACAGGACTACCGTCCGCAGTCCCCGGACCGCCCGCCGTACGACGCCCAGCGCGGCGACTCCCGCGGTGACTACGAGCGCAACGACTACGAACAGGGCCGCGGCGACTACGACCCGCGCGGCCCCCGCCGGGATCTGCCCGAGCCGCCGTCCGGCTCCGGGCACGTCCACCGCGGCGGCCCCGTCGGTCCCGGCCCCGCCACCGGCGCCCCCGGCCCGCTGGCCGCGCAGCCCGCGCCGGCGACCGGACCGGGCGAGCCGACCGCACGACTGAACCCGAAGTACCTCTTCGACACCTTCGTCATCGGGGCCTCCAACCGTTTCGCCCACGCGGCCGCGGTCGCCGTCGCCGAAGCACCCGCGAAGGCGTACAACCCGCTTTTCATCTACGGGGAGTCGGGCCTCGGCAAGACGCACCTCCTGCACGCCATCGGGCACTACGCCCGCAGCCTCTACCCCGGCACACGTGTGCGCTACGTGAGCTCCGAGGAGTTCACCAACGAGTTCATCAACTCCATCCGCGACGGCAAGGGCGACAGCTTCCGCAAGCGCTACCGCGAGATGGACATCCTGCTCGTCGACGACATCCAGTTCCTCGCGGACAAGGAGTCGACGCAGGAGGAGTTCTTCCACACCTTCAACACGCTCCACAACGCCAACAAGCAGATCGTCCTGTCCTCCGACCGGCCGCCCAAGCAGCTGGTCACGCTGGAGGACCGGCTGCGGAACCGTTTCGAGTGGGGCCTGATCACCGACGTCCAGCCGCCCGAGCTGGAGACCCGCATCGCGATCCTGCGCAAGAAGGCGGTGCAGGAGCAGCTCAACGCTCCGCCGGAGGTACTGGAGTTCATCGCCTCCCGGATCTCGCGCAACATCCGCGAACTGGAGGGCGCGCTGATCCGTGTGACGGCGTTCGCGTCGCTCAACCGGCAGCCGGTCGACCTGGGCCTCACGGAGATCGTCCTCAAGGACCTGATCCCCGGCGGGGAGGACTCGACGCCGGAGATCACCTCGACGGCCATCATGAGCGAGACCGCCGACTACTTCGGCCTCACGGTGGAGGACCTGTGCGGCAGCTCACGCGGCCGCCAGCTGGTGACGGCGCGGCAGATCGCCATGTACCTGTGCCGTGAGCTGACGGACCTGTCCCTGCCGAAGATCGGCGCGCTGTTCGGCGGCCGGGACCACACCACGGTGATGCACGCCGACCGCAAGATCCGCAATCTGATGGCCGAGCGGCGCTCCATCTACAACCAGGTCACCGAGCTGACCAACCGCATCAAGAACGGCTGACGCCAACCGCGCCGCCCACCGAGGCGCCCCGGGCACCCCTGGGGCGCCTTTTCCGTGCCCGTGTGCCCGTGTGCCCCTGTGCCCTGTGCCCTGTGCCCTGTGCCCTGTGCCCTGTGCCCTGTGCCCTGTGCCCTCAGGACCGTATCCGCGACCCGTATCCGCGACCGTCTCGGTCGGATCCGCGCTGGCGCGGGGTGGCCGGCCGGGCCCCGCCCCGGCTCCGGCTGTTCGAATCCTTGCCGGGTTACGGCCGCTCTCCACAGATTCGGCGACTTTTTTCCGTCCACACCTTGGGGACTGGGAAGTTGTCCCGATCCTGTCCACAGGCCAGGCTGTTGAGAGATCATCAGGGCAGGTCAGGTCCCTGTGGATTCGTGGACAAACAATCTCCACAGCCTGTGGACAAAGAAACCGTCCACAGGCTGTGCATCGAGTTGTCCACCGGCAACCCACAGGCTGGGGCAGGTTGTCCCCAGCGATCCCCAGCTTCTCCACATGCCTGTCCACTGTTCGGCAACCCGACGCACCCCCTCATCACGTCGAGTGAAAGGCGTCACATCAAGGTGCCTGGTTGGGCTGTGGGAAACGTGGGTAAACCTGGGGACGGCTCTGGGGAGAAGTCGCCTCCCCCTGTGTACGGCGTGTGCAGAACTTTCTGTTCTCCACAGATACGCCCGGTTGTCCACCGGCTCCGCCCACAGGCCCGGTGGACAAAATTCCTGCTCTGACCTGGGCAAACGAGGTTATCCACGGTATCCACAGGCCCTACTACTACTAGCGACTAGAGAGAGTGCGGAATCCGTTTCGAAGTGGGTCCTGTGCACAACTCGCTCTCTCGAGCCCGACCGCCCCTCGTCGCGACTTGACCCCGAACGGCACCTACTGTCAGTGGGGTGCGTCAGACTGGTCCCCGGTGTTCTGCCCCTCAGGGGGACCGACGACACCGACTCAGACGACGAGGGCCAGGCAGAGCGAGCAGCGCCGGCAACAGCAGGAGGCGGCAACAGTGAAGATCCGGGTGGAACGCGACGTACTCGCGGAGGCAGTGGCCTGGGCGGCTCGCAGCCTCCCGGCCCGTCCGCCGGCGCCGGTACTCGCGGGCCTGCTGCTGAAGGCCGAGGAGGGGCAGCTGAGCCTGTCCAGCTTCGACTACGAGGTCTCCGCGCGGGTGTCGGTGGAGGCGGAGATCGAGGAGGAGGGCACGGTCCTGGTCTCGGGCCGTCTGCTCGCCGACATCTCCCGCGCCCTCCCCAACCGGCCGGTGGAGATCTCCACAGACGGTGTACGGGCGACGGTGGTCTGCGGCTCCTCGCGGTTCACCCTCCACACCCTGCCGGTGGAGGAGTACCCGGCGCTGCCGCAGATGCCGGAGGCCACGGGCACGGTCCCCGGCGAGGTGTTCGCCTCGGCGGTGCAGCAGGTCGCCATCGCCGCCGGCCGTGACGACACGCTGCCCGTCCTCACCGGTGTGCGCATCGAGATCGAGGGCGACTCGGTGACGCTGGCCTCCACCGACCGCTACCGCTTCGCGGTCCGCGAGTTCCGGTGGAAGCCGGAGAACCCTGAGGTCTCAGCGGTCGCCCTGGTGCCTGCCAAGACGCTCCAGGACACCGCCAAGGCCCTGACCAGCGGTGACCAGGTGATCCTGGCGCTGTCCGGCTCGGGCGCGGGCGAGGGCCTGATCGGTTTCGAGGGTGCGGGCCGCCGGACGACGACGCGTCTGCTGGAGGGCGACCTCCCGAAGTACAAGACGCTGTTCCCGACGGAGTTCAACAGCGTGGCTGTGATCGAGACCGCCCCCTTCGTGGAGGCCGTCAAGCGCGTGGCCCTGGTCGCCGAGCGCAACACTCCGGTCCGGCTCAGCTTCGAGCAGGGCGTGCTCATCCTGGAGGCCGGTTCCAGCGACGACGCACAGGCTGTGGAAAGGGTCGACGCCCAGCTGGAGGGTGATGACATCTCGATCGCCTTCAACCCGACGTTCCTGCTGGACGGCCTGAGCGCGATCGACTCGCCGGTGGCGCAGCTGTCCTTCACGACGTCCACGAAGCCGGCGCTGCTCAGCGGCAAGCCCGCGGTGGACGCCGAGGCGGACGAGGCGTACAAGTACCTGATCATGCCGGTGCGGCTGAGCGGCTGAGCGGCTCAGACCATCGAGTTTGAGCGCCGGCTGTCCACAGGGTGAGGGCAAACCCGCAGGTGAGGGCGTACGTATGAGCGCGTACGCCCACAGCTGTGCACGGGCGTCCGGGTTTAGGCTCGGACGTGGGTACGAAAGTGCCGCGGCACGCATCCGGCGGTTCAGGACGTGCCGTCCCGCCACCTCGCACACCTAAGGAACACAACTGATGGAGCTCGGTCTCGTCGGCCTCGGCAAGATGGGCGGCAACATGCGCGAGCGGATCCGCCGCGCGGGCCACACCGTCGTCGGATACGACCGCAATCCGGACCTCGCCGATGTCCACAGCCTGGAAGAGCTTGTGGGCAAGCTCAGCGCCCCGCGCGTGGTCTGGGTCATGGTCCCGGCCGGTGAGGCCACCCAGGCCACCGTCGACCGGCTCGGCGAGCTGCTGGAGCCCGGTGACGTCGTCGTGGACGGCGGGAACTCCCGCTGGACGGACGACGAGAAGCACGCCGAGGAGCTGGCCGCCAAGGGCATAGGCTTCGTCGACTGCGGAGTCTCCGGCGGCGTATGGGGCCTGGAGAACGGTTACGCGCTGATGTACGGCGGCGACGCGGACAACGTCGCCCGGGTGCAGCCGGTCTTCGACGCTCTCAAGCCGGAGGGCGACTTCGGCGCCGTGCACGCCGGCAAGGTGGGCGCGGGCCACTTCGCGAAGATGGTCCACAACGGCATCGAGTACGCGATGATGCAGGCCTACGCCGAGGGCTGGGAGCTGCTGGAGAAGGTCGACTCCGTGGAGAACGTCCGCGAGGTCTTCCGCTCCTGGCAGGAGGGCACGGTGATCCGTTCCTGGCTGCTGGACCTGGCCGTCAACGCGCTCGACGAGGACGAGCACCTCGGTGAGCTGCGGGGCTACGCGCAGGACTCCGGTGAGGGACGCTGGACTGTGGAGGCCGCGATCGACAACGCGGTGCCGCTGCCGGCGATCACGGCGTCGCTGTTCGCGCGGTTCGCGTCCCGGCAGGACGACTCGCCGCAGATGAAGATGATCGCCGCGCTGCGCAATCAGTTCGGCGGCCACGCGGTCGAGAAGAAGTAAGCAACACCCGAAGGTCAACACCGGAGGGTCAACACCCGAAGGCTGGGGAGGTCGGCGAAACGACCATGCACGTCACGCATCTGTCGCTGGCCGACTTCCGCTCGTACGCCCGGGTCGAGGTCCCGCTCGACCCGGGCGTCACCGCCTTCGTCGGTCCGAACGGGCAGGGCAAGACGAACCTCGTCGAGGCGGTCGGCTATCTCGCCACGCTCGGCAGCCACCGGGTCTCCTCCGACGCGCCCCTGGTCCGTATGGGCGCCGAACGCGCGGTGATCCGCGCTCAGGTCAAGCAGGGCGAGCGGCAGCAGCTGATCGAGCTGGAGCTGAACCCGGGCAAGGCCAACCGTGCCCGTATCAACAGGTCCTCGCAGGTCAGACCGCGTGATGTGCTGGGCATCGTGCGCACCGTGCTGTTCGCGCCCGAGGATCTCGCCCTGGTGAAGGGCGACCCCGGTGAGCGGCGCCGCTTCCTGGACGAGCTGATCACCGCGCGCTCCCCCCGCATGGCCGGGGTGCGTTCCGACTACGACCGGGTCCTCAAGCAGCGCAACACGCTGCTGAAGTCGGCCGCCCTTGCCCGCCGCCACGGCGGCCGCACGATGGACCTGTCCACGCTCGACGTCTGGGACCAGCACCTCGCGCGTGCGGGTGCCGAACTGCTCGCGCAGCGGCTGGATCTGATCGCCGCCGTGCAGCCGCTGGCGGACAAGGCGTACGAGCAGCTGGCCCCCGGCGGGGGCCCCGTCGCCCTGGAGTACAAGCCGTCGGCGCCCGGTGAGGCACACACGCGAGAGGACCTCTACGAGCAGCTGATGGCCGCGCTCGCCGAGGCCCGGAAGCAGGAGATCGAGCGGGGCGTCACCCTGGTGGGGCCGCATCGGGACGATCTGCTTCTCAAACTCGGCTCGCTGCCCGCCAAGGGCTATGCCTCCCATGGCGAGTCCTGGTCGTACGCGCTGGCGCTGCGGCTGGCGTCGTTCGACCTGCTGCGGGCGGAGGGCAACGAGCCCGTTCTCGTCCTCGACGACGTCTTCGCCGAGCTGGACGCGCGGCGGCGGGAGCGGCTGGCCGAGCTGGTGGCGCCGGGTGAGCAGGTGCTGGTGACGGCCGCGGTCGACGACGACGTACCGCATGTCCTGGCAGGGGCGCGGTTCACGGTGGCCGAGGGGGCGGTGGAGCGCGTATGAGCGCGGACGAATCGCTCCCCGGAAAGCCCCCCGGCAGCGGCAGCGGCAGGAGCCCGGAGCCGTCGGGTGTGGATCTCGCGCGCGTGGCGCTCAGGGCCGCGAGGGAGGCGGCACGCGCGCGTGGGGACGCGGCGCAGCAGAAGAAGCAGGCGCGGCGTGGGGGCCTGCGCTCCGGCGCGCGCGCCGACGGCCGTGACCCCATGGCACTGGGTTCGGCGATCAACCGGCTGATCACCGAGCGCGGCTGGGAGACCCCGGCCGCGGTGGGCGGGGTGATGGGCCGATGGCCGCAGATCGTCGGTGAGGACGTGGCGAAGCACTGCGTGCCGGAGCGGTACGACGAGGAGGAGCGGGTGCTGGTCGTCCGCTGTGACTCCACGGCCTGGGCGACGAACCTGCGGTTGCTGGCGCCGACGCTGGTGGCCCGGCTCAACGAGGACCTGGGGCACGGTTCGGTACGGGTGATCAAGGTCCTGGGGCCGGGTGGTGCCGGCGGGCCCGGACGCCGGTACGGGCCGTTGCGCGCCCCCGGCAGCCAAGGTCCGGGCGACACCTACGGGTGACGCGGGGGATGCCCTGGCACCCCGTCAGGAATGGGTGATGTACCTCACATTATTGGGCGTCGACGGCTGGTGTGGACCGTCGGCGCCCTCTTCGTCGTACAACCGCACACGGTTGCGAATCGCGATCTGACTCCCAAGTAGCCAAGGGTTGACGCCCGGAAGCGCTGAGTGCCGTTGTGAGCCTCTTGAGGCCCCCATCCGCATATCGGGAGTCGGACAAGCCTGGTTCAGGGCGGCACATGCGGACTCAGGTACCGGCAAACCCCCATCAGTGTCAGTGCTACCGGTAGAATGGAAGACAATCCCGCCCCGAACGTGGGGACCGTCCGGGACTAGCTGAGCAACGCTGATCAAGGCTTACCAACGCAACATGCCGCAGCCGCTCCGGCAACCCGCCGACGAGCCCGGCTCGTGCTGTGCCAGAAAGGGCGCTTCGTGGCCGATTCCGGCAACCCCAACGAGAACATCCCGTCCACCGACACCGGCGCGAACGACGCGGTGAGCACCCCGAACGGCGCGGCTCCCGCCTCGTACGACGCCAGTGCCATCACCGTCCTCGAGGGTCTGGACGCGGTCCGCAAGCGACCCGGTATGTACATCGGCTCAACCGGTGAACGCGGCCTGCACCACCTGGTGCAGGAGGTCGTGGACAACTCCGTCGACGAGGCGCTGGCCGGCCACGCGGACACGGTCGACGTCACGATCCTCGCCGACGGCGGTGTCCGGGTCGTCGACAACGGCCGTGGCATTCCGGTGGGCATCGTCCCCTCGGAGGGCAAGCCCGCCGTCGAGGTCGTGCTGACCGTGCTGCACGCGGGCGGCAAGTTCGGCGGCGGCGGTTACGCGGTCTCCGGTGGTCTGCACGGCGTGGGTGTCTCCGTCGTGAACGCCCTCTCCACGAGGGTCGCCGTGGAGGTCAGGACCGACGGCCACCGCTGGACGCAGGACTACAAGCTGGGTGTCCCCACGGCACCGCTGGCTCGGCACGAGGCCACCGAGGAGACCGGCACGTCGGTCACCTTCTGGGCCGACGGTGACATCTTCGAGACCACCGACTACTCCTTCGAGACGCTCTCCCGGCGTTTCCAGGAGATGGCCTTCCTCAACAAGGGCCTGAGGATCAACCTCACCGACGAGCGCGAGTCGGCGAAGGCCACCGCCGGCGCGGACGAGGCGGGCGAGGACGAGAAGCACGAGGTCAAGAGCGTCTCGTACCACTACGAGGGCGGCATCGTCGACTTCGTGAAGTACCTCAACTCCCGCAAGGGAGACCTGGTGCACCCCACCGTGATCGACCTCGAGGCCGAGGACAAGGACAGGAGCCTGTCCCTCGAGATCGCGATGCAGTGGAACGGCGGATACACCGAGGGTGTGTACTCCTTCGCCAACATCATCCACACCCACGAGGGCGGTACGCACGAGGAGGGCTTCCGCGCGGCGCTCACCTCGCTGATCAACAAGTACGCGCGGGACAAGAAGCTGCTGCGCGAGAAGGACGACAACCTCACGGGTGACGACATCCGCGAGGGCCTCACGGCGATCATCTCGGTGAAGCTGGGCGAGCCGCAGTTCGAAGGCCAGACCAAGACCAAGCTGGGCAACACGGAGGTCAAGACCTTCGTGCAGCGCGTGGTCTACGAGCACCTGGCCGACTGGCTCGACCGCAATCCGAACGAGGCGGCGGACATCATCCGCAAGGGCATCCAGGCGGCCACCGCGCGCGTGGCGGCCCGCAAGGCCCGTGACCTGACCCGCCGCAAGGGGCTGCTGGAGACGGCGTCGCTGCCGGGCAAGCTGTCCGACTGCCAGTCGAACGACCCGACCAAGTGCGAGATCTTCATCGTCGAGGGCGACTCCGCCGGCGGCTCCGCCAAGTCCGGCCGGAACCCGCAGTACCAGGCGATCCTCCCGATCCGCGGCAAGATCCTCAACGTCGAGAAGGCGCGCATCGACCGGATCCTGCAGAACCAGGAGATCCAGGCGATGATCTCCGCGTTCGGCACGGGCGTGCACGAGGACTTCGACATCGAGAAGCTCCGCTACCACAAGATCATTCTCATGGCGGACGCCGACGTCGACGGCCAGCACATCAACACCCTGCTGCTGACCTTCCTGTTCCGCTTCATGCGGCCGCTGGTCGAGTCCGGGCACGTGTACCTGTCGCGCCCGCCGCTCTACAAGATCAAGTGGGGCCGGGACGACTTCGAGTACGCGTACTCGGACCGCGAGCGCGACGCCCTGATCGAGATGGGCCGAGGCGCCGGCAAGCGCATCCGCGAGGACTCCGTGCAGCGCTTCAAGGGTCTCGGCGAGATGAACGCCGAGGAGCTGCGCATCACGACCATGGACCAGGAGCACCGCGTGCTCGGCCAGGTCACGCTCGACGACGCCGCGCAGGCCGACGACCTGTTCTCGGTGCTGATGGGCGAGGACGTCGAGGCACGCCGCGCGTTCATCCAGCGCAATGCCAAGGACGTCCGCTTCCTCGACATCTGAGTCGGTCTCAGCTGACCGCACCAGGAAGGACCTTCACCAGCAATGACCGACGAGAACACTCCTGTGACGACGCCCGAGGGTGACGCCCTGGCCATGCGTGTCGAGCCCGTCGGGCTCGAGACGGAGATGCAGCGCTCCTACCTCGACTACGCGATGTCCGTCATCGTCTCGCGTGCGCTGCCCGACGTCCGCGACGGCCTCAAGCCCGTCCACCGCCGCGTGCTGTACGCCATGTACGACGGCGGCTACCGCCCCGAGCGCGGCTTCTACAAGTGCGCCCGCGTCGTCGGTGACGTCATGGGTAACTACCACCCGCACGGCGACAGCTCCATCTACGACGCCCTGGTGCGCCTCGCCCAGCCGTGGTCGATGCGCATGCCGCTCGTCGACTCCAACGGGAACTTCGGTTCGCCGGGCAACGACCCGGCGGCGGCCATGCGGTACACCGAGTCGAAGATGGCGCCGCTGGCCATGGAGATGGTCCGCGACATCGACGAGGAGACCGTCGACTTCACGGACAACTACGACGGCCGTTCCCAGGAGCCGACCGTCCTGCCCGCCCGTTTCCCGAACCTGCTGATCAACGGCTCGGCCGGGATCGCGGTCGGCATGGCGACCAACATCCCGCCGCACAACCTGCGCGAGGTCGCGGCCGGCGCCCAGTGGTACCTGGAGAACTACGAGGCCTCGCACGAGGAGCTGCTCGACGCGCTCATCGAGCGCATCAAGGGCCCCGACTTCCCGACCGGCGCCCTGGTGGTGGGCCGCACGGGCATCGAGGAGGCCTACCGGACCGGGCGCGGCTCGATCACCATGCGCGCGGTCGTCGAGGTCGAGGAGATCCAGAACCGCCAGTGCCTGGTGGTCACGGAGCTGCCGTACCAGACCAACCCGGACAACCTCGCGCAGAAGATCGCCGACCTGGTGAAGGACGGCAAGATCGGCGGCATCGCGGACGTCCGCGACGAGACGTCGTCCCGCACCGGCCAGCGCCTGGTCATCGTGCTCAAGCGGGACGCGGTCGCCAAGGTCGTCCTGAACAACCTGTACAAGCACACCGACCTGCAGTCGAACTTCAGCGCCAACATGCTGGCCCTGGTCGACGGCGTCCCGCGCACCCTCTCCCTGGACGCGTTCATCCGCCACTGGGTGAACCACCAGATCGAGGTCATCGTCCGGCGTACGAAGTTCCGCCTGCGCAAGGCCGAGGAGCGGGCGCACATCCTGCGCGGCCTGCTCAAGGCCCTGGACGCGATCGACGAGGTCATCGCGCTGATCCGGCGCAGTGACACCGTGGAGATCGCGCGCGGGGGCCTGATGGACCTCCTGCAGATCGACGAGATCCAGGCCAACGCGATCCTGGAGATGCAGCTGCGCCGCCTGGCGGCCCTGGAGCGTCAGAAGATCGTCCGGGAGCACGACGAGCTCCAGGCGAAGATCACCGAGTACAACGAGATCCTCTCCTCCCCGGTCCGCCAGCGGGGGATCGTCGGTGAGGAGCTGGCCGCGCTCGTCGAGAAGTTCGGCGACGACCGCAAGACCAAGCTGATCCCGTACGAGGGCGACATGTCCATCGAGGACCTGATCGCCGAGGAGGACATCGTCGTCACGGTCACCCGTGGCGGTTACATCAAGCGCACCAAGACCGACGACTACCGGGCGCAGAAGCGCGGCGGCAAGGGCGTACGGGGCACGAAGCTCAAGGAAGACGACATCGTCAACCACTTCTTCGTGTCCACCACGCACCACTGGCTGCTGTTCTTCACGAACAAGGGCCGGGTCTACCGTGCCAAGGCCTACGAGCTGCCCGACGCCGGCCGCGACGCGCGCGGGCAGCACGTGGCGAACCTGCTGGCCTTCCAGCCGGACGAGTCGATCGCCCAGATCCGCGCGATCCGCGACTACGAGGCGGTGCCGTACCTGGTTCTGGCCACCAAGGCCGGCCTGGTGAAGAAGACGCGGCTGAAGGACTACGACTCGCCGCGCTCCGGCGGTGTGATCGCCATCAACCTGCGTGAGCAGACGGACGGTTCCGACGACGAACTGATCGGAGCCGAGCTCGTATCGGCCGAGGACGATCTGCTGCTGATCAGCAAAAAGGCGCAGTCGATCAGGTTCACCGCCTCGGACGACACGCTGCGCCCGATGGGACGTGCCACCTCGGGCGTGAAGGGCATGAGTTTCCGCGAAGGGGACGAGCTGCTCTCGATGAATGTTGTTCGAGCCGGTACGTTCGTGTTCACTGCCACTGACGGCGGGTACGCGAAGCGGACCTCTGTCGACGAGTACCGCGTCCAGGGCCGCGGCGGCCTCGGCATCAAGGCTGCCAAGATCGTCGAGGACCGTGGATCGCTCGTGGGCGCGCTGGTGGTCGAGGAACACGACGAGATCCTCGCCATCACCCTCTCGGGCGGTGTGATTCGTACGCGAGTCAGCGGGGTCAGGGAGACGGGCCGTGACACCATGGGTGTCCAACTGATCAATCTGGGCAAGCGCGATGCCGTCGTCGGCATCGCACGCAACGCCGAGGCGGGACGCGAGGCGGAGGAGGTCGACGGCGATGTGGTCGTCGACGAGACCGCCGAGGGTGCCGCGACCACCGGCACGGACGAGGGTGAGGCGCCCTCGGCCGAGTAGCACGAGGAGAGAGTCATCGTGAGCGGAGCCACGGGCGCCGGATCGGCCGGTACCTCCAGGGGTACGGAAACGGGCGGCGGCGGCCGTGGCTCCGCAGCGCGTGCGACGGATTCGCACACGACTCAACTGCGCAAGATCGACGACGACACGGCCGATTCGCACCCGGCGAGCTCGTCCAAGACGCATGGATCCCAGGGGGGAACTGTGACGGACACCCGAGGCCAGCAGACTCAAGCGGCGGCCTCGCCGCTGCCGGGAGAACGGCAGCCCCAGCAGCCCGGCGGGCCGTACCACCCGCCGCAGGCCTACCAGACCCAGGGCACCCAGGGCACCCAGGGCGGCAGCACGTCCGCCGCCGTGCGCCGCCCGCGCACCGGCGCGCGCACCACGCCCCGCGTCCGCAAGGCACGTCTGCGCGTGTCGAAGGCCGACCCGTGGTCGGTGATGAAGGTCAGCTTCCTGCTCTCCATCGCGCTCGGCATCTGCACGATCGTCGCGTCCGCCGTGCTGTGGATGGTCATGGACGCCATGGGCGTCTTCTCGTCGGTCGGCAGCACGGTCTCCGAGGCGACCGGGTCGAACGAGTCCAACGGCTTCGACCTGCAGTCGTTCCTGTCGCTGAGCAACGTACTGCTGTTCACGACGGTCATCGCGGTCATCGACGTCGTCCTCGCGACAGCGCTGGCGACGCTCGGCGCGTTCATCTACAACCTGTCCGCCGGCTTCGTCGGCGGTGTGGAGCTGACGCTCGCCGAGGACGAGTGAGCGTCGCCCGCCGGGCTCGCGACAACCGATTTTGGGACTGCCCGCCTCGTGCGCTAATCTTCAGGAGTCAGCGCGCGGGACATACACCGCAGAGCGCGGCGGGGCTATAGCTCAGTTGGTTAGAGCGCATCCCTGATAAGGATGAGGCCACAGGTTCAAATCCTGTTAGCCCCACCAGCGAGAAGACCCCCAGTCGATACCGACTGGGGGTCTTTGACATCCACGGCTGACATCAGCGGCGGTCACGGAACCGGCCTCAGCTTCCCAGCGTCGTGCTTGGTACGGATGCTGCGCTGGGGAGGGCAGTGGCAGCGGGATTCGTGAGCTGGTCACAGGCCTTGGCCCCGTCTCCTCGGCCGAGCGCCCGCAGCAGCGCGGTGGCGGTGCCGGCGGCAGCGTTGTGATCGGCCTGAGCCTTGCGGCCCGACGGTATGACGAAGACCGCGAAGGTGATCGCGAATACGACGACCAGGACACCGACGAGGAGAAACGTGTAAGCACGGCTGCTCATGGCGTGGAGCACATGGGGCGAGGACGGGCCGACAGAGCCGCATCAGCTCTGTCAGGAGCGGCCCCGCACCAGAAGGAACGCCCGACCGCTGGCGACGGGGGATGCGCCAGCGGTCGGGCTGTTGCCCAGGCTAACAAGGGCGGATGCCCGGCGGGAGTCCGTCACCGGTCGCACGGGGGCTCGTAAGAGAGGCGTGGCAGGTACTCGTGCCACTTCTCCTCGGTCAGTACGCCCCGGGTGGACGAGCAGATGCGGTCGATGGCGTCGTCCACGTCGAGGTTCCACAGCCGGACGGTGTCCGTGCCGCTGGACACCCCGAGCATGAGGCCCACGGGGCTGAAGGACAGGAAGCCGCCGGCCTTGGCGTTGGGGCTCATCGCCTCCCCGATGGGAGCGGCATCGGCGGGAGCGCTGACGTCCCAGAGCCGGACCGTGTTGTCGTTGGCGCCGCTGGCCAGGGTGTCACCGTCCTGGCCGAACGTCAGGGACACCACCGAGTCGGTGTGGCCGGCGAGGGTGGAGTCCGCCCGGGCCGGTCCACCGGGGCCGCCGGTGTGCCAGAGCCGTACCGTGCCGTCGTCGCTGCCGCTGGCCAGCGTACGGCCGTCCGGACTGTAGGCGAGCGCGTTGACGGGCCCCAGGTGGCCGGCGAGGGGCGCGCCGAGGCGTGTGGCGTGGCGGGGGTCGGTCACGTCCCAGAGCCGGACGGTGTCGTCCGCGCCGCCGCTGGCGAGGGAGCTGCCGTCCGGGCTGAAGGCGAGGGTGTTGACGTAGCCGGTGTGGCCGGTGAGCGGCTTGCCGAGCGGGCGGGGGCGGGAGGGGTCGGTGGTGTCCCACAGCTGGACGGTGCGGTCCTCGTAGGCCGTGGCCAGCATGTGGCCGTCCGGGCTGAACGCCAGCGTGTCGGGGCCCGCGTAGCGGGTGCGCAGCGCCACGGGTGCCCCGTGGGCGGCGGGCCGGGCCGGGTCCGCGACGTTCCACAGCTGCACCGCGCGGCTTCCCGTCAGCACGGCGAGTGTGTCGCCGTCCGGGGAGAAGACGAGCGACCGGATGTCACCCATCACCGGTCTGAAGGGCGCGCCCAGTGACACGGGCCGGCCGGGGTCCGTGACGTTCCACAGCCGGACACTTCCGTCGCGCGACGCCGTGGCCAGTACGTGTCCGTCCGGGCGGAACGCTCCGATGCGGCCGATCATGTCCGACGTCGGTATCGTCCACAGACGGACCTTGCTGTCGCCGCTGCCGGTGGCGAGGGTGCGTCCGTCGGAGCTGAAGCCCAGGGCGTACATCTCTCCGCTGCTTCCGGCGAGGGGCACGCCGATCTGCGACGGGTAGGCGGGGTCACTGACGTTCCAGAGGCTCGCCGTGCTGTCCGCGCTGCTCGCGGCGAGCATGTCACCGTCGGGGCTGAAGGCCACCGCCCATATGGGGCCGGTGTGGCCGGTCAGCGGCGAGCCGATCCGTGCCGCGTCGCGGGGATCGGCCACGTCCCAGAGCCGGACGGTGTCGTCCGCGCTGCCACTGGCGAGGGTGCGTCCGTCGGGGCTGAACGCCACGGAGTGCACCAGGCCGGTGTGGCCGGTCAGCGGCGAGCCGATCCGTGCCGCGTGGCGGGGGTCGGCCACGTCCCAGAGCCGGACGGTGTCGTCGTCGCCGCCGGCTGCCAGCGTCCGGCCGTCGGGGCTGAACGCCACCGAGCGCACCGCCGCGGTGGGCTCCGTCAGGGTGTCGAGCGGCTTCGGGCGGCGCGGGTCGGCCACGTTCCACAGCCGTACGGCGTGGTCGTCGTGGGCGGAGGCCAGGGTGCGGCCGTCCGGGCTGAAGGCGAGCAGGTAGACGGTGCCGCCGTGACCGGGCAGGGCGGCACCGAGCGGGCGTGGGCGGGTCGGGTCGCCGATGTCCCAGAGCCGGATCGTGCCGTCGTCCGAGGCGCTGGCCAGGGTCTTGCCGTCCGGGCTGAACACCGCCGAGCTGACCCAGCTCGTGTGGCCGGTGAGGGGCTCGCCCAGCGGTTTCGGACGAGCGGGGTCCGACACGTCCCACAGCCGGACGGTCCGGTCGTAACTGGCCGTCGCCAGGACCTGCCCGTCGGGGCTGAAGGAGGTGAGGTAGACGGCGCCCGTGTGCCCGAGAAGCGGCGTGGCCAGGGGCGCGTTCACGATCGATATCAGCCGGTTCCGCACGTCATCGTCGTCCGGCCGCAGGCGGTGCGCCGCCAGGTCGAGCTGGGCCGACAGCGACGGGTCCGTGTACTGGACCCGGTCCGCCTCGGCGACCACCTGCTCGAACACGGCGTCGTTGCGCTGCTGCCACGCGATCACCGCCGAACCGACCGCCACGAGCGCCAGGACGACCAGCGCCGACACCGCGGCCCGGCTGATCAGGACGGTGCGCCTGCGTGACCTGACCGCGGCGGCCAGGAACTCCACCGCGCTCCGGGTCAGGTAGGTGCCGTCGTCCGACTCCGCCCAGCTGTGGGCCTGCTCCAGGCGGGAGCCCCGGTAGAGCAGCGAAGCGTCCCGGTCCGACTCCTCCCAGGCCCGGCCGTCCTCCTCCAGCCGCTGGCGCAGCAGGTTGCCGGTGCGGTCCTCGTCGATCCAGTCGCGCAGGCGCGGCCAGGCGTGGAGCAGCGCCTCATGGGTGATCTCCACGGTGTCCGCGTCGAGTGTCACCAGCCGGGCGCGCACCAGCGCCTCGAGCGACTCCTCCGTCTTGCCGGGGTCCCTCGACTCCTGGGCCAGCCGGCGCCGCGTGCCCCGTCTGCGGGTGGCCTGGGTGTCCTCGCTCAGCCGGACCAGCCTGAGCAGGAGCAGCCGCGCGGCCGTGCGCGCCGCCGGGTCGAGGCCCGACCAGGCCCGCTCGGCGGTCGCCGCGACCGCTCCCTGGATCCCGCCGGCGGCGCGGTAGCCGGCCAGCGTCAGCCGGCCCGCCTTGCGGCGCTGCCAGGTGGCGAGCAGGGCGTGGGAGAGGAGGGGCAGCACGCCCGCGTCGTGCGCCCCGCGCGGCCCGTCGGTGCTCACCTCCCGGATGATCAGCTCCGCCAGTCCCGGTTCTAGCTCCATGCCCACGGCCCTGGCCGGGCCGGTCACCGCTTCGCGCAGCTCCGCCGTGGTCAGCGGCCCGAGCACCATGTGCCGGTGCTGCAGGGCGTCGGCCAGCTCGGGGTAGCGCAGGCACTGCTCGTAGAAATCCGCGCGTACGCCGAGGGTGACGAGTACGGGTGCCGGGTCCTCCGGTCCGCCGGGCGCGCAGGCGGCCTGGAGGAGCTGGACGAACGCGCGCCGGTCCGACTCGTCGGCGCAGAGGGTGAAGACCTCCTCGAACTGGTCCACGATGACGACCGGACGGGCAGCCGCCTGCGTCGCCGTCGCCTGTTCCGTCGCCGCCCGATGTGTCGACGCGTCAGGTGTTTCCGCGTCAGGTGCCTTTGCGTCAGGCGCATCCGCCGCAGGCGCCTCCGTGGCAGACCCCTGGGCTCTGCCACGAGCCCATGCCGTGAGGGCCTCCCTGGACGCACGCGCGATTGCCGGAGTGCCCAGTTCCTCCGCCGCCGCGTCCTTCTCGGCAAAGACGGCGGCAACGACGGACGCCAGCTCGGGTATCCGGCGGGCCAGCTCCCCGAGCGGATCGCCTCCCGGTACGAGCTGGAGCACTTCCCTCGGTCGGCCGGTCCCGTCGTCCCCGTTGTCCAGCGCGCCGTTTCGCAGGGCGGGCACCAGGCCGGCGTTCAGCAGGGACGACTTCCCGGCTCCCGAGGCGCCTACGAGCATGACGAGGCCGCCCGTGTCCTGTGCCGCGCGGAGCTGGGCGACGAGGGCGTCCGTGCTCCGCCTGCGCCCGAAGAACCAGCCGGCGTCCTGCTGGCGGTAGGCGGCCAGCCCGCGGTAGGGACAGACACCACCGGGCGCGGCCGGAGACTCGGCGGGGAGGCGTTCTTCGTCCGAGGGGGACGGCACGGGGCGTTCGCCGGTGGGGTCGGCCACGGCCCGCTCCCACAGGCGCTGCCACTGGGCCAGGTCGTACAGGCCCGTGGAGACCGGCACGGGCCGCGCGCGCCGCGCCTGGGGGATGAGGACGTGCAGTACCGCCGCGAGGGCGGTGAACTGGGCGGGCACGTTCTTGGCCCGCCGCCAGTCGCTGATCCGCTGAGCGGAGACCCGCACGGGCCGCCCTCGTTCGTCGACCCGCTGGAGCCGGACGACCGCCTCGGACACGCGTTTGAGGGGAGGGTTGCCGGCCTCCTTGTAGAGCAGTGCGAGACGTTCCGCGAAGGCCGTGCGTGCCCCTGAGTCGAAACTCAAGGTCTCCACTCCTTACTTCCCCCGCACTTGGACGTCCGGACCGGAAAACTCACTCTATACGCCTGACCTGCGGCTACGTCATGGTCGCGGCGCCGGGACCTCGTCGGCGGCGACTGTGGATGGCAGGATCATGTCGCAGTGGCGAGTCGGCCGCCCGACACCCGGACAGGTCAGCGGCCCGGCGCCCGCGAAGCCACCCCCGTGAGGCCGAACGTTCTCGGTCGACTTTCGATGGCCCAGCTCTCTTCGACCCGGTCCGGCACCGCGTACAACACGCCGCCGGCATGGTTTGGCACCGGTCCCCACGAGGGGAGGGACCGGTGCCGAACGATGCCGGCGGGCGCGGACGACCGGTGGCGGGCGGGGTCAGTCCTTGGCGGACGACGGATGGCTGACGGGCGGCCTCTACCAGCAGGCCGCTCTCGGCTGCGCCTCGCCGGTGACACCGCCCCGGACACCGAGGCCCGGCCGGGGTGTTGGCGTGGAAGGTGCGGAAGGCCCGGACGCTGCCCGGTGCGCTCGCGCCGTTCCTCCGGGCTGCCGTTGATGCGGCCCGTGGCCTGCCGGTCGATCCCGGCGAATACCGCGTTCAGCTCGTGCCCGGCCTCGATGGCGTCGTCACCGCCGAGCAGCATGGCCGCGATCGCCACGAGTTGCTCACCGGCCCCCGGTCCGTTCCCCGGTCGCGATTCCGCAAGGTGCTCGATGCTCTTACGGTCGCGGGGCCAACAGGCGGGCGGGCCGGTCGGATTCAGCGCGGTGATCCGCGGGCAGGCAGGTCGTGATGGTTTCGAGTCAACCGCCGCTGGAGTGCGTATGAGGATCTCCGTCGACCCCGAGCAGTGCTACGGCTCCGGTGACTGCGTCCACCGGGCCCCCTCCGTCTTCACCCAGGTGGACGGCCTGGGCGCCGTGATACCCGGACGGGAGTACGACGTCGACGCACCACGGGTGCGCGAGGCGGTCGAGGGGTGCCCCGCCGCCGCGATCACCATCGGGGGGAAGCACTGAGCAGCCGAGGAGAGAAACGGGGAGTCATGAGGATCGCAGCGCCGCAGGCCCTGGTCCCGCCCGGCGGCCCTCAGCGGGCCGGGGCGCGGCCGCGCCCCGTCGCGTCGGAACAAGAGGCGATCGTATGACGGACCGCGCTTCGGACCTGCTCGCCACGCTCGCCCGCGGGTACGTGAGGCGGGCTCCCGGCTCGCTGTTCAAGGGGGCGATCGCCGCGCACTACCTCAACGCCCGCCTGCGCGATCACCCTCGTCGACGGGTGGCCGACGCCGGGTTCGGGGCCAGGTTCGCCGTCGACACCCAGGACCTGATCCAGCGGTACATCTACATGTACGGGGCCTGGGAGCCGCACATGATGCGATGGCTCGCGAGTCGGCTCCGGGCCGGTGATGTCCTGGTCGACGTCGGTGCGAACCTCGGCTTCCTGAGCGTCTACGGCTCCCGGCTGGTCGGGAGAACGGGCGGGGTGGTGTCGATCGAAGCGTCTCCCGTCCTGCATCGGCGCCTGCTCCAGCATGCCGTCCTCAACGGATGCGACAACATCCGTGCGGTCAACGCCGCGGTCTCGGACAGCCGCAGGACGCTCACCTTTGTCCTCGCCAGCTCACGGAACACCGGCGCGAACAGCATCGTGCCGTGGGACGGACCGGTGGAGTCCACCTTCGAGACCGAAGCACGTCCGCTGCCCGAGCTGCTCCGCCCGGACGAGATCGCCCGGGCGCGCGTGATCAAGATCGACGTGGAGGGTGCGGAGGGCGGTGTCGTCCGCGGACTCGCCCCGATGCTCGACGCGCTCCGCCCCGACGCGGAGATCACTATGGAGGTGACTCCGGAGCGTATGGAACAACTGGGTGATTCGGTCGACGAGTTGCTGGAGACCATGCGCGGGCACGGCTTCCACACCTACCGCCTGGCCAACGACTACGCGCCGGAGAGCTATCCGCGCGCCCTGCGCCGGCCCGAGCCTCCGGTGCGGTGGCGCGGGCCGGTCACGGGCGAGAGCGATCTGGTCTTCTCCCGGGTCGACGCGGAGACGCTGATGTGAAACGCCTCTTCCGCCGCCTCTTCCTCTGTCTCTTGGCGGGTGGCCTCGGGCGGGCTGCCTCGATCCGGGCAGGACGTGCGTCGAACAGGCCCTGCCCGGGTCGGCGGGTCGGCGGGTTTCAGGTACCGGCCGGAAAACGCCACCCGAAGGACGCCAGCGCCCGCGCCCTGGCCTCCACCACCGCCATCCGGGAGTCCCGTTCGGCGGGGTCCACATGGTCCGCCTGGCCGGTCACCTGGCCCTCCCACTTGCGGTAGAGGAGGCCCACCTCTGCGGAGAACCAGCCCCGGCTCACGCAGTTGAGCGCCAGCAGCAGGCCGGTGTCCTCGGAGGCGGGCAGGGCCATCCAGCCGCCGAGCGCGAGCAGCAGATCACGCCGCACGAGAAGCGTCGCCGGGTGGACCTGGGCGCGGAAGTCGTTCTTCTTCCAGAAGTCGAGGACCTCCCCCCGCTCGATCGGCCCGTGGTCCGGGTCGCCCGGGAAACCGGCCGTCGAGCCGTCCGGCAGGAGGTCCAGCGCCCGGGACGTCGCCCACCCGAGCGTCGGGTCGGCTTCGAGGGCGGCCAGGTCGCGGGCCAGGGTGCCCGGCGGGAGCTGGTCATCGGCGTCCAGGGTCTTTACGTACTCGCCGTCCGCGTGGGACAGGGCGATCGTGCGGGCGACACCGGGGCCGCCCTGCCGCCCCCGCCGTCCCTGCCGGAAGACGACACGCGGGTCGTCGGGCACGTGCGGCCGCACGTCGTCCGTCCGCCCGTCCTCCTGGATCACCCAGCGCCACTCCCATCCGTCGGGCAGCTCCTGCGCGCACAACGACGCGTGGGCCTGCGGCAGGAAGGGGGCCGAGGGGCCGTGGACGGCCGTGACGACGATGACGCGCCGGCTCACGGCGGCATTCACCTCGTACGCCTTTGGCACTGGCACTCACCGGTTCCGGTCCGTGGTCGGGCTGTGGGTCCGCGCTGGGCGTGATCCGATCACAGGCTACGACTGCTCAAGAGGTCTCGATGAGCGGGTCCCCGGCGGGCGGGGTGTTCCGCACATGGCGGCGGCCCGGCTGCTCTGTCGAGCGGCCGGGCCGTTTCTCGCGTGTGGTGCTGTACGCAGATCGCCGTGTCGTCGGGTCTGGGCGGGGTGGCGCGGCGGGAGCCGTGCGCGCCGGTCCGCTCAGCGCTGGAGAGGTGCGGTGTGCTGGGAGGCGGTGTGCCGGGCCTGGGAGTCGGCGGGGGCGTCGCACAGGAGGCCGGTGGCCGCGGCGGTGTCGGCGAGGGGGCGGTTGCGGCAGCTGGGGGCCTTGCCGTGGGCCTCGGCGCGGATGCGCTGTTTCATCGTGGGGGGCAGGGAGCCGGCGCGTGACCAGGACCAGGGGGCCGCCGCCGCGGGTGACGCCTGGGAGGAGGCGCTTTCGGTGTTGCTGTGCGCGCCGGTCTGCGGTACGGCCGCGGAGGCGGTCGTCGTGACGAGTCCGAGCGCCGTGCACAGCGCGAGGAAGGCGGTGACGATGGCTGTCCACAGTGTCTGGACCTTGTTCCGGGCCATGACCCCTCACTTTCGGGTTGGGCGATTTGCGTACTTTCCTCATGATGTGTATGAGGACCGCGAAGTGGTGGACCGACGCCCGTGGCGCGTGGATGTTCAGATCAACACCACTCGGATGGGTGCAAAGGGCTGGAAAAGGTGCTTCGAAGGGCGATAGGCGGACAAAGTCACCGTCCGTGGAGGTGTGATCACTCTCCGTCCGGAACGGCTCGGTCGGCTCTTATAGGGCTCCGGCGGCGGTCAGTTGGCCGCCGACACAGGTCACCGATTGATATCGGCCGGTGTGTATAGTCGGGCGCCAGAGGTCCCCTACCGTCAAGGAAAGACGAGGTCGCGCGGTGAAGAAGCTTCTCCTGGTCGCACTGGCCGCCATCGGCGGGCTCCTCGTGTACCGCCAGATCCAGGCGGATCGCGCCGAGCAGGATCTGTGGACGGAGGCGACTGACTCCGTGCCCACGGGTTCGTGAGTACGACCGACATCCGGTCCTGAACAGACCCCGGCCGTCATACGGTCGGGGTTTTGTGTTGCCCGGACCCTGGTGCCCCCACCTCGTCGTCCGGTCCTCGTCGTCCGGTCCTCGTCGTCCGGTCCTCGTCGTCCGGTCCTCGTTGTCCGGATCCCGTTGCCGGGATTCCGTGCGGGTGGCGCGGAGCGCGGGGTTGCGCGGCAGGATGGGCCACGGTCTCCTCCGGGTGGCTGCGACAGTGCCGGTGAGCTCGAGGGGTGGCGGGTGATGGGACGGTGGTGCAGGACTCGGGAGCGTGCCGGATCGGGGCGTGACCGGCCGCCGCCCGGGCGTGCGGCCGTGGTGACCGCCGTACTGGCCCTGACCGGCGGCCTGGCCGCCGACCCGCCCGGCGACGGTGCGGCTCACGCGGCCGGCGCGCCCGCCGGATACGCCTTCGCCGAGGACGCCCGCCGGATCGAGGGCGCGAACGGCACCTCGGACGCCGTACCGCTGGAACCCGGCACCACGTACCGCAGCTCCCTGCCGAGGAGCGGCACCCTCCACTACCGCCTCGAACTCGACGCCGCCCGCGACACCTACGTCTCCGTCACCGCCGTACCCGGCCCCGGCGGCGAGGTAACCGCGGTGGACGGCATCCGGGTCTCCGTCCAGGACGCCGACGGCGGATCCTGCTCCGTGGACACCGCGACTTTCGGCGCCGCCCACAGCCCCCGCCCGGTCACGGCGTGGGGCATGCGCGAGATCGCTCCCGGCGGGACCCGGTGCCAGGACCCCGGCACCTACTACGTCACCGTCCAGCGGTCCCGGCCCCAGGACTCCCCGCCGGGCGCCTGGGACCTGGAGCTCACCGCGGTCACCGAACCCCGTCCGAAGCAGGCCGCCGCGACCACCGCACCCGAGACCTGGAACTCCGCCTCGCCCGAGCCCCTCACCGGCGAGCCGGAGCGCCGCCCGGGCGGCGACGGCTTCGCCCACGCCACCCCCGTCGGACAGGGCGCCTGGCATGACGACATCCGGCCCGGGCAGACCCTCTTCTACAAGGTGCCCCTCGACTGGGGCCGCCGGCTGTACGCGACCGCCGAACTCGCCGGCTCCGGCCACGACTCCGGCTATGCCACCGGCGCTCTTCGCCTGGCCCTCCACAACCCCGTGCGCGGTGAGGTCGACGACGCCGCCAAGGGCTACAACGGCCGTCGGACGACGGTCGGCCTCGCTCCCCTGCCGCCGGTCGCCCACGCCAACCGGTACGCCACCGGCCGACAGGTCAGCGCGATGCGGTTCGCCGGCGCCCATTACCTCGTGGTGCACCTCGCGGAGCAGGTGGCCGACGACTTCGGCGAGGGCCCGTTCGGGCTCACGCTGCGCGTCCGGCTCGAGGGGACCGCGCAGGCGGGCCCGCAGTACGCGGGGGAGTCCGAGCCGAAGGGCGTCTTCGAGGTCTCGGAACAGGACCGGGGAGCCGCGCCGGAGAACGGGGCCACGGGCGACGACCTCGCCATGAAGGCGGTCGCCGTCGGCGGAATCGGTACCGGCAGCCTGCTGCTCGTGGGCCTGGGCGTGTGGACGGCGGCGGCCCGGCGCAGAACCGGCACCACCTGACGGGGGTTCGGGCTCAGATCCGGGTCAGGGCCCAGAACCCCACGGCGTAGCAGGCCAGCGCGAGGAGCAGGAGCGGCACCGCCACCCTGGCCGGAGGCCCCGGACGGCGTCGCCGCCGTGTCCCCCGGCGCTGCCGGTGCCCCTGGGCGGCAGGGGCCGCCTGCGGGGTCTGCGCGGTGTACGAGGCGGTGGGCACGTCGGCGCGCTGCCGCGGGAGCGGAGGCGGGTACGGGGGCTGGGGGCCGCTCTCCGGGAAGGCCGGCTGTGCGTACGGCTGCGGGCCGGGCGCGGGCGGGGAGGTGACGGCCGCATGCGGTGGCGGCAGAAGGAAACTGCCGGTGTCCGACATGGCGGCCGGCCGAGCGGGCCCGGGAGACGACACCGACGGCGTGCCGTCCGGGACGGGCAGGGCACCGTCGGAAGCGGACGGCGCTCTGTACCGGCCTGACGGGACCGCGGCCGAGCCGGACGGCGTACGGTCGGGGACCGGCGGAGTCCCGTCCGGTGCGGACGGCGTTCGGTCGGGGATCCACGCCCCGTCCGGCGGCGACGGCGTACTGCCCGGGGGCGGCGGCGTACCGCCCGGGATCGCCGGTGCCCGGTACGGGGCCGACGGCGTACCGGCCGGGCCGGACGGGGTGTCGCCCGAGGCGGACGGCGTACCGCCCGGGGGCGGCGGCGCGCCCTCCGGGGCCGGCGGTGGCCGCCTCGACGTCGACGGCGTACCGTCCGGGGCCGCTCCAGGGCCGGACGGCCGCCGCGGGTCCGCCAGTACGCCGTTCACCCCCGACGCCCGCACGAGTGGCCCGTCGGGTCCGAACCCCGAGGGCAACGGGCCGACTTGGTCGAAGATCTCGATCAGCTCGTCGTCGGGCCCGGGCTCCGGCAGCAGCTCCGCCGCCGCGGCCAGAGCCTTGCGCGCCCCCGTGGCGGTACGGAACCTCGCCGAGGGATCCGGCTGCACCAGCGTCGCCACGACCTGCCACAGCGGCTCGGGGACCCCCTGCGGCGCGGGCGGCGTCCCGTGCTCGGCGAAGTGCTGCACCAGCGCCTTGGCGTCCGGCTTGGCCCCCTCCAGCAGATACAGGGCGACCAGGCCCACCGCGAACAGGTCCGCGGGGAAGTCCGGCTCCGCCCCCATCATCTGCTCCGGAGCGAGATAACCCGGCGTCCCCACCACGAGGTCGGCCTCCGTCAGCCGTGGCTCACCCAGCCGCATCGCGATGCCGAAGTCGGACAGCCGCAGCCGGGGCCGGCCCGTCCCGGTCGCTTCGAGCAGCAGGTTGGCGGGCTTGATGTCACGGTGCACGACGTCCTCCTCGTGCACCGCGGCCAGGCCGGCGAGCAACTGGTCGAGGAGGGTGCAGACGAACGCCGCCGGCAGGGGACCGTAGTCCCCGACCAGGTGGACGAGTGAACCGCCCGTGACCAGGTCCATGGTGAACAGGACCTTGTCGTCGTCGGCGGCCCAGCTCGCGGGCGCCAGCACATGGGGATGGTCGATCCGCATCGCCTGTTCGCGTACGAACCGCAGCAGCGAGTGCGCGTCCCGCTGCTGCAGCACCTTGGCGGCCACGTACCGCCGACGGCGGTGGTCCCAGGCACGCCATACGGCACCGACCCCACCGCGGCCGATCGGATCGACCAGCTCGTACCGGCCCGCGAAGACCTCACCCATGGCTGTGCGCCGCTCCTCCCCTGGGACCTGTCGCGCCACTCCGGGACCGACCGCCGAACCCCCTGCGGCGACCGGGCCCCGGAATCAGTTCTGGTGGGACTGGTAGTGCGCCACCGCGTCCGAGGTGCGGCCCGCGCCGTACACCCGCAGGAACTCGGCCAGCTCCGGGTGGGAAGGGGACAGCGCGTCCGCCGCGTCGATGATGTCCCCGGCGGCGGCCACCGAGCGCAGCAGCGACTGGATCTCACGGACCACCCGCTTGACCGTGGGCGCCCCCGAACTGGTCGTGGTCGTCGTGGTGTTGCTGAGCACCGAGCCCCCCTGCGACTTCTTGATCTCGTCCATGCGTTCCGTCGCCTCGGCCGCGCTCACGCTGCCGTCCGCGACCTGCCCCGCCAGGTCCTGCAGCAGCTGCACCCGCTGGACCACCGCGGGATTGCCGATCTTCGCCCGCTGGCCGCTCATCAGCTGCGACAGCATCGGTGCGGACAGCCCCAGCACCCCCGCGAGACGAGCCTGGTTAAGACCAAGATCGTCGATGAGCCTGCGGAAGAGCGCCCCCAACGGCTCCCCATACCAGTTCCGCTGCAGTTCCCGCGCTCTGGCGGTGGCTTCCTGCTGTGCGGCGTCCATTGCGTCTCCCCATCGCTTCCCCAAAAACCGCAGTTCGCTCCAGCGAACCACGCCGAGCATTTTACGGAGCGTGGTGTTTTCCCGGGACCCCCAATCATTTGTGAGATACGGGGGACGACCCGGTACTCTTGTCTGCGGCGCCCGTCGGCTCGCGACTGTCCGACCGGACGCCTCTTTCGGGGCCTTAGCTCAGTTGGTAGAGCGCTGTCTTTGCATGGCAGATGTCAGGGGTTCGACTCCCCTAGGCTCCACCGCAGGTCAGACGCCCTCCGGGACAGTTCCCGGAGGGCGTCTGTGCGTTCTGGCACGGCTCGGAACACGGTGTCCGTCACCTCGTGGACGCGCCCGGCCGCCCTCCCGGCGACCCCCAGGAGCCGGAGCGGCTCTCCAGGTCTCCAGGACTCCAAGGCTTCAGGACCCCAAGCTTCAGGACTCCAGGGCTTCAGGGCTTCAGAACTTCAGGTCTCCAGGACTTCAGATCGTCCCGCCGGAGTGATCGTCACCGCGCCTCGAACCCACCGGCCGTCGCCGCCGACCGGCCGGGCCCGGTAGTGACGGGAAACACCCGGTCCCGCGCCCCGGACGGCGTGTACCCGCCATGATCGACAAACTCCTTACCAGGGAGGCGAGTTGGCCGGCACGTGCCCCTGAACAGGGTCGCCGCACCGCGTGACCGGAGCGACCGTGCCTTCCCGCCCTGTGCCGACTGCCCAGGGCCCCGCCGAGCACCCGGGTGGTGCTGTCTGCTCTTGATATCGTCACCCCACAGGGCACCAGCGCCACACCCCTGCGGGGCGGTGCCACGTGGCACATCGCCGTCGGAGCCGACCGGCCGCTGCCGACGAGGTGGAAGGGGTAGACCATGCGGGCGAAAGTACGGGCCGCTCTCGACGCGATCTATATGAAGCGCCTGGTCAGGGAGCTGGAAGGGCGCCAGCGCCCCCAGCACATCGGCATCATGCTCGACGGCAACCGCCGGTGGGCCAAGATGTCGGGCATCGACGACCCGCGAGAGGGCTACCGGGCGGGCGGGGCGAAAGTGCAGGACTTCCTGCGCTGGTGCGACTCCGCGCAGATCGAACACGTCACCCTGTTCATGCTCTCCGACGACAACCTCCGCCGGCCCGAGGAGCAGCTGAACCCGCTCATCGACATCATCGCCGAGGTCGTCGAACAACTGGCCGCACCGGGCAACCCCTGGCCCGTCGAAGCGGTCGGCGCCCTGGACCTGCTGCCCGCCGAGTCCGCGAGCCGCCTCAAGACCGCCACCGCCGCCACCCAGGGCCGCCAAGGCGGCACCAAGGTCGACGTCGCCGTGGGCTACGGCGGCCGACGGGAGATCGTCGACGCCGTCCGGTCCGCCCTGACCGAGCACAGCTCCCAGGGCGGGGACATCGACGAGTTCATCGAGACCTTCACCATGGAGCACATCTCCAAGCACCTGTACTCCAAGACACGGTCCGAGTCCGACCTCATCATCCGCACCTCCGGCGAGCAGCGCCTCTCCGGATTCCTGCTCTGGCAGTCCGCCTACGCCGAGGTCCACTTCTGTGAGACCTACTGGCCGGACTTCCGCGAGATCGACTTCCTGCGCGCTCTGCGCTCCTACTCCCTGCGTGAACGCCGCTACGGTCGCTGAGTCACGGTTTCACGTGAAACATCGCCGCGGGGCGGAAGACCCTGAAGCCTTCCGCCCCGCGGCGATGTGAAACCCGTCCGGCGAACGTCAGCGGGGCTCGTCGCCCTCCGCCGCCTCCTCCTGTGCCTGCTTGGCCTGCACCTCGGGATCGAGATGCGCGTCACCGGTGCCGTCCACCGACGTCAGCCGCCCCGACTCGGCAACCTCCGTCGCCTCGGGCGGCTCCACCAGCCAGTCCGGGTTGGCCTGCTTGTCCCACCACTTCCAGGCCGCGAAGGCACCGCCCGCGACGACCCCTGCCACCGCCAGAACCCTGGCGAGCCGCCCGGCCCTCGCCCGACGCCGGTGCCTGCGCGTCAGCCTCTGGATCTCCTTGGCCGTGACCTGTCCCCGCAGCGCGGCCAACGCGGCAGCACCCCGGGCAGCGGCCTCGTCCCTGACGGGGCCGGCCGCGGCCACCGCCTGCTCGATCCTCGGCCGGGAGTAGTCGGCCGCCTGCCGAGCGGCCAGACGCGTACGGACGGCGGCCTCCTGGGCGGCCGCGTCCATCTTCGGCGGCACATGCGTACGGGCCTGCTCCAGCCGCGGCGCGACATGCGCACCGTACTGGTAACGGGCCTGACATGCGGCCTGCGACACCTTGGGCGCCAGCCGTACGCGCGCCTCCTGTGCATAGTGAGCGGCCCTGTCCTTGGCCGTGTCGGCGTAGGGCGCCACCACTTCCGCGGCGTGCAGCACGCTGTCCTTCGCCGAACCGGTCGCGGCGCGCACGCTGTCGATGCGGGTCACGGGTTCCTCCTCCTCGGTGGCGTACGGTAATTCGACTTTCCACCCTTTTACGGATCATGCCTGCGGACGCGCTGCCGGGCATGTGAGGGCGGGCATCCGGGTCACGGACGGTGCCTTCGGGGCATCTGGGGCACGTGGTGATGAAGTTGCGAACCAGAACCGATCAACATCGATAACGGATGAATACCGGGCAACGGGAGCCTGTCGACGACAATGCCACGGATCGACGCCCCGCGCTCGTGACCCAGCGGTATGAGCGGCATACGCGCCCCCGACCGTGCGAGGATCGATGCGCACGGAAAGACGACGGAAGGCACATCGTGGCCGAGCGGCTCTACGCCACCCTGAAGACCAGCCAAGGTGACATCGAGGTCCGGCTGCTGCCGAACCACGCCCCCAAGACGGTCCGGAACTTCGTCGAACTCGCCCAGGGCGAGCGGGAGTGGACCCACCCCGCCACCGGCGAGAAGTCCACGGCCAGGCTCTACGACGGCACTGTCTTCCACCGCGTCCTCAGCGGTTTCATGATCCAGGGCGGCGACCCGCTGGGCAACGGCACCGGCGACCCCGGATACGCGTTCGAGGACGAGTTCCACCCAGACCTCGCCTTCGACAGGCCCTACCTGCTGGCCATGGCCAACGCCGGCCCCGCCACCAACGGCTCGCAGTTCTTCATCACCGTCTCCCCGACGACATGGCTGAACCGCAAACACACGATCTTCGGCGAAGTGACCGACGCGACCAGCCAGAAGGTCGTCGACACCATCGCCGCCACCCAGACCAACCCCCGCACCGAGCGACCCGTCAACGACATCGTCATCGAGTCGGTCGTCGTCGAGACCCACCAGGACTGACCTCCCCGCCCACAGGGCAGGAACCAAACGCCCCGCTCATCCGTAAAGATGGGCGGGGCGGTGCATTTGCGCACACCGCTCGCAGGACGACCGAGGGGACGCCATGGAACACGCGGCAGCCGGCTCACCGAACGCCCAGAACCCGCCGGGCTGCTACCGCCACCCCGACCGGGAGACCGGCATCCGCTGCACCCGCTGCGAACGCCCCATCTGCCCCGACTGCATGGTCAACGCCTCCGTCGGCTTCCACTGCCCCGACTGCGCCACCGGCCGCACCGGCACCGGACCCGCCCCCGCCGCGTCCCGGCCCCGCACCCTCGCCGGCGGCACCATCGCCGCCGACCCCCACCTCCTCACCAAGATCCTCATCGGGATCAACGCGGCGGTCTTCATCGCCGTCCACACCCTGTCGTCGTCGTTCCTCGGCGACATGGTGCTGATCGGCCGCTGGCCCCCCGCCCCCTTCGTCCCGACCGAAGGCGTCGCTGAAGGCGAGTGGTACCGCCTGGTGACCACGATGTTCACCCACGAGGAGATCTGGCACATCGGCTTCAACATGATCAGCCTCTGGTTCCTCGGCGGCCCCCTGGAAGCAGCCCTCGGCAGAGCCCGCTACCTCACGCTCTACCTCGTCTCCGGCCTGGCCGGCAGCGCCCTCACCTACCTGCTGGCCTCACCCACCACGGCCACCCTCGGCGCCTCCGGCGCGGTCTTCGGCCTCTTCGGCGCCACCGCGGCCCTCGTCCGCCGCCTCAACGCCGACATGCGGCCGGTCGTCATCCTGCTCGTGATCAACCTGGTCTTCACGTTCAGCCCGGGCTTCAACATCGCCTGGCAGGCCCACATCGGCGGTCTCGTCGCCGGCGCCGTGATCGGCTACGCCATGCTCCACGCCCCGCGTGAGCGGCGGACGCTCGTGCAGTACGGCACCTGCGCGCTGGTCCTCGTGGCCGTCGTCGGACTGACCCTGTTGAGGACCGCTCAGCTCACCTGAGCACACGTTGTCCACAGTCGGTGGCCGATCTTGTGCACAGTGTGGGGGAACAAGCGTGCCCCCTGTCACTGACCCGTGTTTCAGCAGGTCAGACAGGGGGCGAACGAGTTTTCGAGTGCCGGTACTTCCGTCACACTGGTGTCAACGGGCGGCGGGTTATCCACAGATCGTCTTTCTTTTCCCCACCATGTGGATGGCGCCTGTGGATAACCCGGTGGATAGCCCTGGGGAGAGCTACTGCGGAGTTACCGCAGGCGCTACTTCCACTGCGTCGAGACACCGAATCCCGCGGCGATGAAGCCGAAGCCCACCACGATGTTCCAGTTGCCCAGCGCGTCGATCGGCAGTGAACCGTCGGTGACATAGAAGAGGACGATCCAGGCGAGACCGATGACGAACATGGCCAGCATGACGGGCGCCACCCAGCTGCGGCTGGTCAGCTTGATGCTGGTCGCCTGCTTCGACGGCGGCGGCGTGTAGTCGGCCTTCTTGCGGATACGTGACTTCGGCACGAGGGTCTCTCCTGTCGATGCGCTGCGTGGCCGCGCAGGGAACGGGGTCGGGGACTTGGAGCGCTCCCCCGGGCGTCCGTTAGCGTAGTGCTTCCGTGGCGCCGAAGGAGATAAGGGTACGTTGAGCAATTCTGCCGACTCCCCCGGGACGGGATCCAGCCCTGTCCGCAGGCGCCGTTTCCGGCCCGTGCGGGTTCTCACGGCAGCCGTCTTCGCTCTGGCGGGGCTCATTTTCTTCACCAGCTTCAATACCGCCAAGGGCACCAATATCCGCACCGACACCTCTTTGCTCAAGTTGTCCGATCTCATCCATGAGCGCAGCAGGGAAAACGGTGAGCTGGAGGAATCCAACGCGGCTCTGAGGGACGACGTCGACGCGCTCGCCGAGCGCGACGACGGAAGTACGGAGGCGGAGGACGCCAAACTCGCGGAGCTGGAGAAGAAGGCGGGCACGCGGAAACTGAAGGGCGAGTCGATCTCGGTCACGCTCGACGACGCACCGCCGGACGCCACCGCCAAGCTCCCCGGCTATCCGGAGCCCGAGCCCGACTACCTGGTGATCCACCAGCAGGACCTCCAGGCGGTCGTGAACGCCCTGTGGCAGGGCGGTGCCGAGGGGATCAAGGTCATGGACCAGCGGCTGATCTCCACCAGCGCGGTGCGCTGTGTGGGCAACACGCTGATCCTGCAGGGCCGGGTCTACTCACCGCCGTACAAGATCCAGGCGGTCGGTGATCCGGAGCGGCTGAAGGAGGCGCTGGCGGCGTCGCCGACGATCCAGAACTACATGGTGTACGTCAACGTGTACGGGCTGGGCTGGAAGGTCGAGGACGAGGGGCGGGTGACGCTGCCGGGCTACTCGGGCACGGCGGACCTGCACTATGCCCGGCCCGTGGATTGACACCGTTCCGGAGGGCCTCGCGCCGTTAGTCTGGTGCCGTACGGCGTGAGTCTGGCGCCGTGGTGCGACGGAAGGGACGGCATGTACGGCTGGATCTGGCGGCATCTGCCGGGGAACGCGTGGGTGAAGGCGCTGCTCTCGCTCGTGCTGGCGGTGGCCGTGGTCTACGTCCTCTTCCAGTACGTCTTCCCGTGGGCCGAACCGCTGCTTCCCTTCAACGATGTGACGGTGGACAACCAGTGAGCGCGCGCATCCTCGTCGTCGACAACTACGACAGCTTCGTCTTCAACCTGGTGCAGTACCTGTACCAGCTGGGCGCCGAGTGCGAGGTGCTCCGCAACGACGAGGTGTCGACGGCGCACGCCCAGGACGGTTTCGACGGCGTGCTGCTGTCGCCGGGCCCTGGTACGCCGGAGCAGGCGGGCGTGTGTGTCGAGATGGTGCGGCACTGCGCGGCGACCGGGGTGCCGGTCTTCGGTGTCTGTCTGGGCATGCAGTCGATGCAGGTGGCGTACGGCGGTGTGGTGGGCCGGGCTCCGGAGCTGCTGCACGGCAAGACCTCGCCGGTCGAGCACGCGGGCCGGGGCGTCTTCGCGGGACTGCCCTCTCCCTTCACGGCGACGCGCTACCACTCGCTGGCGGCGGAGCCGGCCACGGTGCCGGCGGAGCTGGAGGTGACGGCCCGTACGCACGACGGGATCGTGATGGGGCTGCGCCACCGTGAACTGCCCGTCGAGGGCGTGCAGTTCCATCCGGAGTCGGTGCTGACCGAGCACGGGCACCGGATGCTGGCCAACTGGCTGGTGGAGTGCGGCGACCAGGACGCGGTGGCGAGGTCGGCGGGGCTCGCCCCGGTGGTGGGCAGGGCCACGGCGTGACCGCGCTGCGCCCCGAGCGCGAGTCCGGCGCGGCCGGTGACCAGGGGGGTCCGTACGTGCAGCCGTACGGGAACTCCGGTGCGTTCGGGGACGGCCGGTACGAGGACTTCTCTCCGGAGGGGGCGTACCGGCCGGTCGCCGACGACGAGACGGTGGCGCTGCGGGTTCCGGCGGCGCGGCCGGAGCGGAGGGCTTCCGCTTCCCCCGTGGGTGGTCCTGCGGGTGGTGGGCGCGCGGCACGCAGGAAGGCCGCGAAACGGCGTCACGGGCGCCGTGGGGCTTCCCGGGAGCCGTCGGCGGCACCGGAGTCGGACGGAGCTCCGAAAGCGCCTCTGTCGCGCGTTGAGGCGCGTCGGCAGGCCCGTGCGCGCAAGCCGGGTGCGGCTGTGATCGCGAGCCGGGTGATCGGCGAGGTCTTCATCACCTCCGGCGTGCTGATGCTGCTGTTCGTGACGTACCAGTTGTGGTGGACGAACGTGCGGGCGCAGGCCCAGGCGGACAAGGCGGCGAACAACCTCCAGGAGGACTGGGCGAGCGGCAAGCGGAACCCGGGGACCTTCGAGCCGGGGCAGGGGTTCGCGCTGCTGCACATTCCCAAGCTGGACGTGGTGGTGCCGATCGCGGAGGGCATCGACGACGAGAAGGTGCTGGACCGGGGAATGGTCGGGCACTACGCGGAGGGCGCGCTGAAGACGGCGATGCCGGAGGCGAAGGCGGGCAACTTCGGGCTGGCGGGGCATCGCAACACGCATGGTGAACCGTTCCGGTACATCAACAAGCTGAGCCCGGGCGACCCGATCGTCGTGGAGACGCAGGACGAGTACTTCGTCTACAAGATGGCGTCGATCCTGCCGGTGACGTCTCCGAGCAATGTCAGCGTCCTCGACCCGGTGCCGAAGCAGTCGGGTTTCAAGGAAGCCGGCCGGTACATCACCCTCACCACCTGCACGCCGGAGTTCACGAGCAAGTACCGGATGATCGTGTGGGGCAAGATGGTCGAGGAACGGCCGCGCAGCAAGGGCAAGCCGGATGCGCTCGTCAGTTAAGGGCGGATGACCAGTGGCAGCGACCACCGACACGGAGCACGAAGAGCAGTCCGGCGCGGCCGGCCGGCCGGTAGCCGCGGCACGCGGCCGTGGCCGCGGGCCCGGGCGGTTCGTCGCGCGGGCCGTCAGCGTCTTCGGCGAGCTCCTGATCACCGCGGGCCTGGTGCTGGGCCTGTTCGTCGCCTACTCGTTGTGGTGGACGAACGTGGTCGCCGACCGCGCGGCGGACAAGCAGGGCGACAAGGTCCGCGACAACTGGGCCCAGGACAGGGTCGGCACGGACGGCCCGGGAACGCTGGACACGAAGGCGGGCATCGGCTTCCTGCACGTGCCGGCGATGGGGAACGGCGACATCCTGGTGGAGAAGGGCACGTCGATGAAGGTCCTCAACGACGGCGTGGCCGGCTACTACACCGACCCGGTCCGGTCGGCGCTGCCGGCGTCGGGCAAGGAGGGCAACTTCTCCCTGGCGGCCCACCGGGACGGGCACGGGGCGAAGTTCCACAACATCGACAAGATCGAGGAGGGGGACCCGATCGTCTTCGAGACGAAGGACAAGTGGTACGTCTACAAGACCTACGCGGTCCTTCCCGAGACGTCGAAGTACAACGTCAGGGTCCTCGACCCGGTCCCCGAGGAGTCCGGCAGGAAGAAGGCCGGCCACTACATCACGCTGACGACCTGCACGCCGGTGTACACGAGCCGGTACCGGTACGTGGTGTGGGGGGAACTGGTGCGTACGGAGAAGGTGGACGGGGAGCGGACCCCGCCGGTGGAGCTGCGGTGAGGTGGACCTGAGTCCCGGAGGGACCTCGGTCCTCTAACATGACGGAGGCCCGAAGCCGCAACTTCCTTTTGCGGCTTCGGGCCTCTTGTCGAGGTGCTCAACGCAGTGCTTCGAGGCGCACTCCGGCGCTCCAGGCCTCCAGCTCCTCGCGGTTCACGGTGATCACTCCGGTGAGTTTGGCGATCGCCTCCGACTCGTGGCTGAAATTGCACGTGGCGACGAAGAGAGCGACGTCCACCTGGCCGATGGCGCGTGCCGCGCCGGCGAACTTCTGCATGTCGGCGCTGGGCACGGTCCAGCGGCCGGCCCGGTTCTTGCACTGGACGGCCACCGTACGTCCGTCCGCGGTGCGGCCGGTGATGTCGATGCCCCGGTCGGTGCGGGCCTGCCGTACGACGACGTCGATGCAGCCGTCCCGGCGCAGCAGATCGGCTACGTGGTGCTCGAACGCCTTCCAGGTCATGGCCTTGAGTGTGGACCTGACGTGGTCGGCGGGGGCGTCCCCTTCCAGGGTGGCGAGGCGCCTGTGGTGCCAGCAGAGCTTGCGCTCGACGTTTTCGATGTCCGCGCGGAGTTCGATGAGCTCGCGACGGTGTTCACCGGACGTGGCGATCAGCGCGTTGAACATCGGCACGACGGTCCTGCCGAGGATGTGGGTGATGCGCTCGTCGATGCGGGCGTCGAGTTCCACGGAAGCGGGGGCTGGGCTGTCCACAGGCTGTGTGCGGGTCAGGTACTCCATGTCCATGAGGTAGACGCGCACCTGACGTGCGACTTCGCTGTCGCGGAGCAGCATGGCGATGTTGAGCACCGAACGACGCGAGTAGAGGGTGAGGCTTGACCGGGGCTGTGGATAACCTCCCGGATAGCGTGACAAGGTGTCACGCTTGAATTGTGCGAGCTCAGGGCCTTGCAGTGTCAGCATTCCATTGCTCGACAGCTCCTCACGGTGCCGTGCCTTGAGCTGACGGATGGCTTCAGTGGTGACGCCGAAGTACGTCGCCACCATCGCCGTCGTCACGTGCATACCGTCCGGTAGCAGTGACAGCGCTTTCACCTTGTCGAGTACGTCCGTGCGCTCCAGCACGCTGCCGCGCAGGGCCGGCGATTCCAGTAGGGCGGCTTCGCTGATCATGTGTCTCCTCGGGCGGGTCGTGCGGTCACGCAGAGTCAACGAGTCGTGACATGCGAAGGCACGATCGATTCCCGGTGGCGCGCACGACAGAGCCCCGGTCCCTCCGTGAACGCTGAGGGGCCGGGGCTCTGGCCGTTCGGGGCGAGCGGACGCGTCAGTCGTCGCCGCGCAGGCCGCCGATGAAGCCGCCGCCGTTGTTCCCGCCGCCGTTTCCGTTGCCACCCATGGTCGTGAGGGTGATCTGTGTGGCGGCCGGGTCGTCGACCTCGCTGCCGGGCTGCGGGTCCATGGCGATCACCGTCGCGTTGTCGTCCCCCGGGGCGTTGGGGGCGACCTGGACGTTGGTGAAGCCGCTCTGCTGCAGGAGTTGACGGGCCTGCGCGAGGGACTGACCGCGGACCTCCGGGACCTTCGTCTTCTCCGCGACCTTGCCGATGGCGATCGTCACCTGCGAGCCCTTGTCGACCTGCTGCCCGGACTGCGGCGTGGTGGAGATGACCTTGCCGGCCTGGTTCGGGTCGGTCGTGGGCTGCTCCGTGCAGGTGGCGACCAGGTCGCTGTTCTCCATCTGGGACGTCGCTTCTTCACAGGACCGGCCGAGCACGTCGGGCACTGTGGCCTTCTCCGCGGCCTTGGCGACCTCCAGGGTCACCGTGGAGCCCTTCTCGAGCTCGTTGCCCGGGTCGGGGTTCTGGCTGAGGACGGTGCCCTCGTCCTGGGAGGACTCGGTCTGCTTCTGCTCGACGACGAAGCCCTTGTCCTCGAGCTGCTGGGTGGCCTCGTCGATGTTCTTGTCGATGACGTTCGGCACGGCGACCTTCGGCGCGCCGGTCGAGACGACGAGGTTGACGGTGGACTTCTTGTCGACCTCGGTGCCCTGCTTGGGGTCCTGGGAGCAGATGCTGCCCTTCTTCTGGTCCTCGCAGGGCTTCTGCGTGAAGGCCAGTTCCAGGTCGGCGTTGGTCGCCAGTTGCTCGGCGTCCTTCTGCGTCTGGCCGATGAAGCCGGGCACAGCGACCTTGTCGTTGCCGGGCCCTCCTCCTCCGCCGATGGCGTACTTGCCGATGAGGATGGCGCCGACGAGGACGAGGATGCCGGCCAGGATCAGGAAGATCGTGGAGGTGTTCGACTTGCGGGGCTGCTGGCGGCGCCGGTCGGGGCGGTCGTCGTAGCCGTAGCCGCCGTCGTCCGCGTTCATGGGCGGCAGCATCGTCGTGGCGCCCGCGCCGGCGTCGGAGCGCAGGGCGGTGGTCGGCTGGTCGTCGGGGTAGGCGCCGTAGCCGCCCGCGGCCATGGCGCCCAGCGCGGCGGTGGCGCCGACGGGCTGGCCGTCGAGGCAGGCTTCGATGTCGGCGCGCATCTCGTCGGCCGACTGGTAGCGGTAGTCGGGGTCCTTGACCAGGGCCTTCAGCACGATCGCGTCCATCTCGGGCGTGATCTCGGGGTCGAAGACGCTGGGCGCCTGCGGTTCCTCGCGGACGTGCTGGTAGGCGACGGCGACCGGGGAGTCGCCGACGAAGGGCGGGCGTACGGTCAGCAGCTCGTAGAGCAGGCAGCCCGTGGAGTACAGGTCGGAGCGGGCGTCGACCTGCTCGCCCTTGGCCTGTTCCGGGGAGAGGTACTGGGCGGTGCCGATGACCGCGGCGGTCTGCGTCATCGTCATGCCGGAGTCGCCCATGGCGCGGGCGATGCCGAAGTCCATGACCTTGACCTGGCCGCCCCGCGTCAGCATGACGTTGGCGGGCTTGATGTCGCGGTGGACGATGCCGGCGCGGTGCGAGTACTCCAGGGCCTGGAGGATGCCGATGGTCATCTCCAGGGTCCGCTCCGGCAGCAGTTTGCGGCCGGAGTGGAGCAGCTCACGGAGTGTGGAGCCGTCGACGTACTCCATGACGATGTACGGGATCGACACGTTGTCGATGTAGTCCTCGCCCGTGTCGTAGACCGCCACGATCGCGGGGTGGTTGAGCGAGGCGGCCGACTGGGCCTCCCGGCGGAAGCGGGCCTGGAAGGACGGGTCGCGCGCGAGGTCCGCGCGGAGCGTCTTCACCGCTACCTGGCGTCCGAGCCGGGTGTCATGTGCGTGGTAAACCTCCGCCATGCCACCACGGCCGAGCACCGGGCCCAGCTCGTACCGGCCGCCGAGGCGACGCGGCTCTTCCATGGTTACTACCAGCCCTCTCCGTCGGTCCCGACCGGCATGCTTGTACGGTCGGAGGCTGCCGTCCGGCCTACGGTACCCGGCTTGCTTTGTGTGACTTGGCCAAGCCTGGCAGCCGATACAGGACCGGTATCGCAACGTGCGCCGATGTGAAGGGGACGTGAGCGGAGTCACGTCCCGTTCATGGCGCGGTCACTTCTTGCTTTCGATGACGGCCTCCATGACGTTCTTCGCGATCGGCGCCGCGAGTCCGCCGCCGGAGATGTCGTCGCGGACGGCGTTCTCGTCCTCGATCACCACGGCCACGGCGACGGGCGCGCTGCCGTCGTCGCCCTTGGCGTACGAGATGAACCAGGCGTAGGGGTTCTCGCTGTTGTCGACGCCGTGCTGTGCGGTGCCGGTCTTGCCGCCGACGGTGACGCCGTCGATCCGTGCGTTGGTTCCCGTGCCGTCCTTGACGACGGTCTCCATCATCGACTGGAGGATCTGGGCGTTGTCCGCGGAGAGCGGCTTGCTCATCTCCTCGGGGTCCGTCTTCTCGATGGTGTCGAGGCCCGGGTCCTGGAGTTCGTCGACCATGTACGGCTTCATCAGGGTGCCGTTGTTGGCGATGGCCGAGGTGACCATGGCCATCTGCAGGGGGGTGGCGGCGGTGTTGTACTGGCCGATGGCCGAGAGCGCGGTCTGCGACTCGTTCATGTCGTCGGAGAAGACGGAGGCGCTGGAGCGGACGGGGACGAACTGCTCCTCGGTGAAGCCGAACTCCTTGGCGGTCTCGAGCATCTTGTCGTTGCCGAGGTCGGAGCCGATCTTGCCGAAGACGGTGTTGCAGGACACGCGGAGTGCTTCGCGGAGGGTGGCGTTCTCGCAGGGGAGGTCGCCCTCGTTGGGCAGCTCGGTGGTGGTGCCGGGCATCGTCCAGGGCAGGGGGGAGTCGGTCTTCTCGTCCGCCGAGTCGTACTTTCCGTGCTCCAGGGCGGCCGCGGCGGTGAGCACCTTGAAGGTGGAGCCGGGCGGGTAGACCTCGCGCAGGGCGCGGTTGAGCATCGGGTCGTCGGGGTTGTTCTTCTTCTGGAGCTTGTCCCAGGCCTCGCCGTCTGCGGTGCTGCCGCCGGCGATCGACGAGGGGTCGTACGACGGGTAGGAGGCCATCGAGAGGATTTTGCCCGTGGACGGTTCCAGGGCGACTACGGCTCCCTTGGCGCCCTGCTTCTTCAGGCCGTCGTAGGCGGCCTTCTGCGCGGCGCCGTTGAGGGTGGTGACGACGTTGCCGCCTTCGCGCTTCTTGCCGGTGACCATGTCGAGGGTGTTGCGGAAGAAGAGCCGGTCGTCGTTGCCGGTGAGGATGCCGTCGTCGATGGCTTCGAGCTGGGTGGCGCCGTAGGCCTGGGAGACGTAGCCGGTCACCGGCGCCCACATGGCGCCGTCCTTGTAGGTGCGCTTGTACTTGAAGTCGCCGTCGGTGGTGGCGTGGCCGGTGATGGCCTGGCCGTCGACGATGATGTCGCCGCGCGGGCTGGCGTACCGCTCGATGGCGACGCGGCGGTTGTGCTCGTCCTCCTTGAGCTCGTCCGCCTGGACGTACTGGAGCCAGTTGTCGCGGATGAGCAGGGTGAGGACGAGGAGGCCGCAGAAGATCGCGATTCGGCGCAGTGGCTTGTTCACGGTCGGACCACCTGGGTCATTTCGGCATCGGGGTTGGCGGGCGCGGCGGGTGCCGGTCTGCGTGCCGTGTCGCTGATGCGCAGCAGGATGCCGATCAGGGCCCAGTTGGCGATGACGGAGGAGCCGCCGTAGGCCAGGAAGGGCATGGTCATGCCGGTGAGCGGGATGAGGCCCATGACGCCGCCGGCGACGACGAAGACCTGGAGGGCGAAGGCGCCGGAGAGGCCGATGGCGAGGAGCTTGCCGAACGGGTCGCGGGCGGCGAGGGCGGTGCGCACGCCGCGTTCCACGATCAGCGCGTAGAGCAGGAGCAGTGCCATGAGGCCGGCGAGGCCGAGTTCCTCGCCGAAGGTGGCGAGGATGAAGTCGGAGTTGGAGGCGAAGCGGATGAGGTCGGAGTGGCCCTGGCCCCAGCCGGTGCCGAGGGTGCCGCCGGAGCCGAAGGCCCACAGGGCCTGCATGGCCTGTTCGGAGTGGCCTCCCTGGCCGGCGCGGGAGAGTGTGTACTCGCGCATCGGGTCGAGCCAGGCGTCGACGCGCTGCTGGATGTGGGGTTCGAAGCTGGCCACGCCGACGGCGCCGGCGCCGGACATCAGCAGGCCGAAGACGATCCAGCTGGTCCGCTCGGTGGCGACGTACAGCATGATCACGAACATGCCGAAGAAGAGCAGCGAGGTGCCGAGGTCGGTCTCGAAGACGAGGATGAGGATCGAGATCGCCCAGACGACGAGGATCGGGCCGAGGTCGCGGCCGCGGGGCAGGTAGAGGCCCATGAAGCGGCGGCTGGCCAGGGCGAGCGCGTCGCGTTTCACCATGAGGTAGCCGGCGAAGAAGATCGCGAGGACGATCTTGGCGAACTCGCCGGGCTGGATGGAGAAGGAGCCGACCTGGATCCAGATCCGGGCGCCGAAGACGTTCTTGCCGAGGCCCGGCACCAGGGGGAGCAGCAGCAGGACCAGGGCGCCGACCATGGAGATGTAGGTGTAGCGCTGCAGGACGCGGTGGTCCTTGAGGAAGATCATCACGGCGACGAACAGGGCGATGCCCATCGCGGTGTACATCAGCTGGCGGGGTGCGGCGTTGCCGGCCTGGTCGATGCTCTGGAGCAGTTCGGACTGGTCGAGGCGCCAGATGGCGACGAGCCCGAGGCCGTTGAGCAGGGTGGCCAGGGGCAGCATCAGCGGGTCCGCGTACGGGGCGAACTTGCGGACGACGAGGTGGCCGACAGCGGCCAGGAGGCCGAGGCCGAGGCCGTAGCTCAGCAGGCCGGCGGGCACCTCGTCGTTGATGGCCAGTCCCACGTTGGCGTAGGCGAAGACCGGGATGACGACGGCGAACACGAGCAGAGCCAGCTCGGTGTTGCGCCGGCTCGGGGCGCCGATGGCGCCGATCGTGGACGTGTGGTGCGTCGGCGAGTTGGAAGTACTGCTCATCGTGTGACAGGGCCTCTCACGGCTTGCCTACTGCTTACCGCACAGCGAGACGACCTTCTGCTCTTCCTCCGAGAGGGTCGGGCCGGGGCCTGGAGTGGGTGCGGTCGTGGACGGGGTCTCGGACGATTCGGGGGCCTTCGGTGATCCCGACGGGTTCGGGGTCGGTGAGGCCTTGGACGTGAAGGAGGCGGGGGTGGTTCCCGTGGTGCCTCCGGCCTCGCCCTCGCCCGTCTTCGCGTTCTTCTCGGTCTGAGCGGTGCGCCGGTCGGCCTGCTTCTTGCAGGCGGAGGCCTGGACCGCCAGTTCCTCGATCTTCGCCCGGGCGTCGGCCAGGTCGCTCTCGGGGATGGTGGCCTCGACCAGCTTCTGCTGGTAGGGCGGCAGGTACTTGAGTTCGATCTCGGGGTGGTCCTTCTGGACCTTCGAGAGCGAGACCCAGGCGAGGTCCTGGCTGATGCCCCGGTACAGCGCGAGGTGGTCGTCCTTGGTGCCGACGTAGTACTGGGTCTGGGTCCAGCGCCAGCCGCCGTACGTGCCGCCGCCGATGACGGCGAGGGCGAGCACGGTGTAGAGGGATCTCTTCAGCCACTTGCGGTTCTTACGGGGTTTGACGAAGTCGTCGGGGCCGTAGTCGTCGAAGTCGCCGGCCGGGATGTAGCCGGTGGTGTCGCCGCTGCCGGGCGGGCCGAACTCGCCGCCCCCGCCGCGCTGTCCGCCCTGGCGGCCGAGGCCGGCGGCGCGGCCGGCCGGGGTCTGCATGATGCCGTTGTCGCCGAACTGGGCCTGGTTCTCGGCGACGGCGCCGACCACGATCGGGGTGTCGGAGAGCTGCCCGGCGAGGGTGTCGCCGGTGTCGAGGTCGAGGACGTCGGCGATGATGACGGTGATGTTGTCGGGGCCGCCGCCGCGCAGGGCGAGCTGGATCAGCTCCTGAACGGTCTCCTGGGGGCCCTGGTAGCTGGCGAGGGTGTCCTCCATCGTCTGGTGGGAGACGACGCCGGAGAGTCCGTCGGAGCAGATGAGGTAGCGGTCGCCGGCCCGTACCTCGCGGATGGACAGGTCGGGTTCGACGTGGTCGCCGCTGCCGAGGGCGCGCATCAGCAGGGAGCGCTGCGGGTGGGTGCCCGCCTCCTCCTCGGTGATGCGTCCTTCGTCGACGAGGCGCTGCACCCAGGTGTGGTCCTGGGTGATCTGGGTGAGGACGCCGTCGCGCAGGAGGTAGGCGCGGGAGTCGCCGACGTGGACGAGGCCGAGGCGCTGGCCGGTCCACAGCAGGGCGGTGAGGGTGGTGCCCATGCCTTCGAGGGCGGGGTCCTCCTCGACCATCTGCCGCAGCTGGTCGTTGGCGCGCTGCACGGCGGTGCCGAGGGAGGTGAGGATGTCGGAGCCGGGCACGTCGTCGTCGAGGGCGACGATGGTGGAGATCACTTCGGAGGAGGCGACCTCACCGGCGGCCTGGCCGCCCATGCCGTCGGCGATGGCGAGCAGGCGGGGTCCGGCGTAACCGGAGTCCTCGTTGCCCTCGCGGATCATGCCCTTGTGTGATCCGGCGGCGAAGCGCAGTGACAGACTCATGCCCACCTCGCCCGTCGGCTGCTCCTGGTACAGCCGGTCGTGTCGAGCCACACTGCCCACCCTCCGGTCGGGAGCGCGCCGGGGCCCGGAGTGCCGGCCACCGTTGCGTGCTCGCTCCGCTCGCGCTGTTTCATTGGTGTAGCACTACTTCCGCAGCTCGATGACGGTCTTGCCGATGCGGATCGGCGATCCCGGCCCGATCGGTGTGGGGGTCGTCAGCCGGGACCGGTCCAGGTAGGTGCCGTTGGTGGAGCCCAGGTCCTCGACGATCCACTGGCCGTTCTGGTCCGGGTAGATCCTGGCATGGCGGCTGGAGGCGTAGTCGTCGTCCAGCACGATGGTCGAGTCGTGTGCCCGGCCGAGCGTGATGGTCTGGCCCTGGAGGGCAACGGTGGTGCCGGTGAGGGTGCCCTCCGTGACGACCAGTTTGGTGGGCGCGCCGCGGCGGCCCCGTCCGCCGCTGGGCTGCTGGCGCTGCGGTGGAGGCGCCTGGCCCTGGCGCGCGGCCTGCTGCGGTCGGGCGGCGTCGCGCCGCGCTCCGCGCTGGGTGACCCGCGTACCGAACAGGTCGCTGCGGATGACCTGCACGGCCACGATCACGAACAGCCACAGTACGGCGAGAAAACCCAGCCGCATGACCGTGAGGGTCAGCTCTGACATTGCCCCCGGATCACCCTTCGGCTTGCCTATAGAGAATGGTGGTGCTGCCCACGACGATCCGCGAGCCGTCGCGGAGCGTAGCGCGGGTGGTGTGCTGCCCGTCCACCACGATGCCGTTGGTGGAGCCGAGATCCTGGATCGTCGAGGGCGTTCCGGTCCGGATCTCGCAGTGCCTGCGGGAGACGCCGGGGTCGTCGATCCGCACGTCGGCCTCGGTGCTGCGTCCGAGTACGAGGGTCGCGCGGGAGATCTGGTGGCGGGTGCCGTTGATCTCGATCCAGTGGCGGGTGCGTCCGCCGGACGCGGGTGCGGCCGGGGGCTGCTGGCCGCCCGCCGGCTGCGGGTAGCCGCCGGGGCGTCCGCCGGGTGGCGGCGCGGCCGGCATGGGCGGGGCGCCCGCGGGGGTGGCGGGCTGCGGGTAGCCGTAGCCACCGCCCGGGCCGCCGGGCCGCCCGGTGGGAGCGGGGGGTGCCGTGGGGCCCGCGGAGGGCGGGCCGCCCTGCTGGTTGCCGGTGGAGGCGAGCGTACGGCTGCGCACCCGGTACAGGCCGGTGTCGAGGTCGTCCGCCTTCTCCAGGTGGACCTTGATCGGTCCCATGAAGGTGTAGCGCTGCTGCTTGGCGTAGTCCCGCACCATGCCGGCGAGCTCGTCGCCGAGCTGGCCGGAGTAGGGGCTGAGGCGCTCGAAGTCGGGCGTGCTCAGCTCCACGATGAAGTCATTGGGTACGACGGTGCGGTCGCGGTTCCAGATGGTCGCGTTGTTGTCGCATTCGCGCTGGAGCGCTCCCGCGATCTCCACGGGCTGCACCTCGGACTTGAACACCTTCGCGAAGGTGCCGTTGACCAGACCTTCGAGACGCTGCTCGAACTTCTTCAGGACTCCCATGGGGCACCTCCTCCGTCGCTGCCGTCCTGTCCGCTGTCTTGCGTACTGCTGCCTTGCGTACCGCTGCCCTGTGTACCGCTGTCTCCCGTACTGCTTACGGGCGAACCGCTCACCCGCGCACTGCTTACCTGGTACTGCTTACTGATCGTATCCACGCGCCGGTCGATCGGCTGGTTCCCCCTGTCGGCCCGGTCGACAGGTGTCGACGCCTCTCGGAGTTCCCGCCGGTGCTCCTCTTCGAACGCCCGAGGCCCTTCGGGATGCTCCCGCAGGTACTCATGCCCAGGATCGTAGAGGCGGCCGCAGACCAGTGTCCCGCACCTGGCCGCGGACCCCTACCGGCTCCCGGGAGACGAGCCCGACCGGTACGAGGTTGATACGTGAACGGCCACGGGCCGCGGCGAGTGCCCGAGGGCCGCGGGAGCCCCGGCCCGACCGGCGACAAGGGATGTGAATCCACCCGTTCCAGCGTGCTAATGTTCTCGTGTCGGAAGGCGCCGCACCGCAAGGACGGAGCCGGAAGACACACCCAATGCGCGGGTGGCGGAATAGGCAGACGCGCTGGATTCAGGTTCCAGTGCCCGCAAGGGCGTGGGGGTTCAACTCCCCCCTCGCGCACCAGCCGGAAGCCCCCCAGGTCTCGGACCTGGGGGGCTTCCGCGTACCCGGACGCGGTGTCAGGCGCGGTGTCACGGGGTGCGATGGGTTGTGAGGAAGGTCTCAGGCCCCGGCGCGCCACAGGGCGGGCACGTTTGGCGGCTCCCAGCCCGTCATCGAGGTGTGCGCCTGGAGGCAGCGGTACGCGCCGCCGCCGTACGTCACCCGGTCACCGGCGGAGTAGGAGCGGCCCGCCGCCCAGGTGCCGCTCGGGGGGTCGGTGGGCGGGTCGGTGGGGTCGGGGCCCGGACCGCCGTCCACGTTCAGGACGAAGTCGAAGCTCCCCTGCCTGCCGCCGCCGGCGTCGCGGACGTTCATCAGCAGCGCCGGGTCGAACAGCGCGTCCGTGTTGTTGCGGGGCTCGCCGGGGAAATAGAGCTGGGTGGTCAGCACGGGTTCGCCGGGTGCCTGCGCCTTGACGTGGATGTGCCGGGTGCGGCCCGGATAGAGGCCGGGGACGATCGTCTGCAGGGTGAACGCGCCGGAGGCGTCGGTGAACTGGTGGCCGCGGAAGGTGTATCCGGCCATGTCGTAGGCGCCGGCGTTGTCGGCCTGCCAGAAGTCGAGGAGCACGCCGGGCAGCGGGACGCAGTTGCGGCCGAAGACGTAGCCGGTGACGGTCAGCCGGGTACCGGCGGTGCCGGGTGTCACCAGGCTGGTGCGCAGCGGGGAGTTCGGCTTGAAGTAGGGGCCCTCCATCTGGTCGGGCGTCGGGTCGTCGCCGTCGTCGCAGAAGGGGGTCGGTGCCAGGGTCTGTCCGGTGGAGGAGCGGGCGGTGTCCCGGGCGAGCGCGATGGAGCCGGTGGCGAGCAGCGGCACGGCGGCGCCGGCCGCGACGGCCGCCCTGAGCAGCGTTTTGCGGCTGATGCCGGGGTCGGCGCCGGTGCCGGGGTCGTCGGGGGTGGTGGGGGTTTCGGAGGTCATGGGGTTCCTCGGTCTCTTCGGTCTCTCGGTCTCTTGGTGGAGTGGTCCCTCGGTGAGGGGACGGGACGTGCGGCATCCGGGACGTCGAGGACAGGGAACGCGCCCGCCGGCGCGGGGCAGGCTGCTGTCGTTGCTTCGACGGGCGCGTTCCGTGGTGATCGCTGGAAACCGTAAGTGCGCCGGTGGGGGCCCGGGCACCTCCTGTTCCGCCCTCTGCCCGGCGTTATGCGGCGGCGGGGCGGGGCTGGGCGGGGACCGTGTACGGGCGGTTCGCCCGGGGGTACGGTCGTGGCGCGCCGGCGCCGGCGGACGGACCGGGCGCGGATGCGGGCACGGCTCGGTGACGGGCGCGGCACGGTTACGAGTACGGGGAGGGCGGCCGGTATGGGCGGGACGACGACGGGGGCGGTGGCCGGGGCGATGACGGGGACGGCGGCAGGGACGGCGGCAGACGCTTCGGGGGCCGCGGGGGCCGCGGGGACGGCTGGGGCGGCTGGGAAGGTTGGGGCGGTTGCGGGTACGGCGGGGGCGCTTGTGCGTACGGAGGCCGGTGAGGGCGCGCGGGTGCCGGTCGTGCCGGGGTTCGCGTGGTGGCCCGTCGGTGGCTCGCCGAAGGCGGAGGGCAGGGCGCTGCGCACGCGCGTTCCGCGGTCCGCGCACGCCGTCCTCGACCCGGACCCCTCCCGGCCGGACGTGGTGAGCGCGGTCGAGGAGTCCAACCGCGGCCGGATACCCGGGCTCACTCCGATACGCGCCGGGCGGATGGCGGCCACGCCGTTCGCCTTCCTGCGCGGGTCGGCGGGGCTGATGGCGTACGACCTGGCGCGTACGCCGACGACGGGGATCGGCGCCCAGATCTGCGGCGACGCGCACGCCGCCAACTTCGGCCTCTACGGCGACGCCCGCGGCGGCCTGGTCATCGACCTCAACGACTTCGACGAGACGGTCCACGGCCCCTGGGAGTGGGACCTCAAGCGGCTCGCCGCATCGATCGTCCTCGCGGGCCGGGAGGCCGGCGCCGACGAGGACACCTGCCGCGAGGCCGCGCACGACACGGCGGGCGCCTACCGGCGCACCATGCGGCTGCTCGCCAGGCTCCCCGCACTGGACGCCTGGAACGCCATCGCGGACGAGGAGCTCGTCTCCCACACCGACGCCCACGATCTGCTCGGCACGCTGGAGCGGGTCTCCGAGAAGGCGCGGGCCAACACCAGCGGGCGTTTCGCGGCCAGGTCCACCGAGTCCACCGAGGACGGCGGGCGGCGCTTCGTGGACGCCCCGCCGGTGCTGCGGCGCGTACCGGCCGGGGAGGCGGCGTCGGTCGCCGCCGCCCTGGAGCCGTACCTGGCCACGCTCTCCGAGGACCGGCTGCCGCTGCTGGCCCGGTACGCGGTGCACGACGTCGCCTTCCGGGTCGTGGGCACCGGCAGCGTGGGCACCCGGTCGTACGTCGTGCTGCTCCTGGACCACCGCGGTGAACCGCTCGTGCTCCAGGTGAAGGAGGCCCGGCCCTCCGCGCTGCTGCCCCACCTGGCGACGGCCGGCTTCGACACCCCAAAGGTCGCGCACGAGGGGCGCCGGGTGGTCATGGGGCAGAAGCGGATGCAGGTGGTCAGCGACATCCTGCTGGGCTGGACGTCGGTCGACGGGCGGCCGTTCCAGGTGCGGCAGTTCCGCAACCGCAAGGGCAGCGTCGACCCCGCTGCCCTCGCCGCCGACCAGATGGACGACTACGGCCGCATGACCGGCGCCCTGCTGGCCCGCGCCCACGCGCACAGCGCCGACCCGCGGCTCGTCGCCGGCTACTGCGGCAAGAACGACGAGCTCGACGAGGCGGTGGCCGCCTTCGCCGTGGCCTACGCCGACCGCACGGAGGCCGACCACGCGGAGCTGGTGGCCGGAGTGCGGGCGGGGCGGGTCCCGGCGGAGCTGGGCGTGTGAGGGGCCCCTCGGCCCGCCGGGCACACCGGAGGGGCGGGCCGCACGTGGCCTAGGCTGGTCGGGTGACGACGCCGGAAGCTGAGCCCGAGCAGGGGGGTGCGCCGCGTCCCGAGGAACGGCTGGAACAGGCCGTACGGGCCGCCGAGCAGGCACTCATCGAGTACGAGATCGCGCTGGAGACCTTCCGCGTGGAGGTCGAGAACTTCTCCCGCCTGCACGAACAGCGGCTCGGGCCGGTGTACGCGCGGCTCGAGGAGCTGGAGGCGCAGATCCTGGAGGCCAGGGCCGCCCGCACCGGTGACGCCGACGACCTGCGCCGCGCCGACGAGGCGCGGGCCCGGCTGATGCCCATCCCCGGGGTCGAGGAGCTGCTGAACGGCTGGATGGACGGGGACGGGCTGTTCCCGGAGGCCACGGCGATGCTCACGGACCAGGCGGTACGCCCCCCGCAGCGGGTGCGGCCCGGCGAGGAGGCCCGCAAGCTCTACCGCGAGCTGGTCCGCAAGGCCCACCCCGACCTGGCGCAGGAGGACGAGGAGCGGGCCCGGCGCGAGGAGTTCGTCACACGCGTCAACGCCGCCTACGCCCGTGGCGACGCGGGCCTGCTGCGGGAGCTGGCCGAGGAGTGGGCGGCGGGACCGGCGCCCGAGCGGCGCCCGAGCCGCGGCGAGGAGCTGTACGCCCGCCTCGAATGGCTCGACCGGCGCAAGGAGATGCTCACGCTGCTCGCCAAGGAACTGGAGGAGAGCGCGATCGGCGGCATGCTCCGGCTGGCCCCGGACGACCCCGACCGGCTGCTGGAGGAGATCGCCGAGCAGCTGACGGCCCAGGTGCGGGAGCGGGAGGCCGAGCTGGCCGCGGTGCTCGGGCAGGACTGAGCCCGGTGGCGGCTCGGGTAGCGTCTGGGACATGAGTTTTGGAGCTGGTGTGCCCACGGTCGAGGTCACGGACCTCAAGGACGGCGACTTCCTGCTGGACGTCCGCGAGGACGACGAGTGGCAGGCCGGTCACGCCGCCGGGGCGCTGCACATTCCCATCAGCGAGTTCGTGGCCCGGTACGGTGAGCTGACCGAGAACGCGCCGCAGGACGGCCGGGTCCACGTGATCTGCCGGTCCGGCGGGCGCTCGGCCCAGGTCACCATGTACCTGGTCCAGCAGGGTGTCGACGCCGTGAACGTCGACGGCGGTATGCAGGTGTGGGCCGCCGCCGGCCGGCCCGTGGTGGACGGGAAGGGTGAGCCGGGGCACGTCATCTAGGGCCGTTCGGGTCGTCTCCGGGCTGTTTCGGGTCGCGTCCGGTCGTGCCCGGGTCGTCTCCGGGGCGTCTCCGGGGCGCCGCGGGCGTCGGCGCGCGGTGACGGTGTGGTGACGGCCGGGATGTGATCGGTCCGCCGGGGCTGTGCGGGCGGACGGTCCTGAGTACCGTTCCCGTTCGAACGCTGCCGGGCAGCCGCACGAGTGGCGCGCGGGGCCCCGCGGCGGTGCGGGCGGAACGACGGTCGGGACCGGAACGGGGCGTGATGGACGCGTACGACACAGGCTCGAACGCCTCCCGGGAGGGGCGGCACGGGCAGGAGGGCCCGGATGCGCCGGACGTGGCGTATGCGCCTGACGCGTCGGACGCGCTGAACTGGCCCGATGGGCCGAATATGCCGAACGGGCTGGATAGGCCGAATGGGCAGGATGGGCAGGATGGGTCGGATGCGGCGGATGTGTCGGAGTCCGGACCGGCGACCGCGGAGGCCCGTACGGGTGTCGCCGCGCTCTCCCCGCGCTACCAGGCCGGTGCCGTGGTCGCTCTCGCGGTCGTCGCCGTCGCCGTCTGCGCCCACATAGGCCTGGTGTTCCTGCACGTCGCCCCGTCGAACACCCTCACCAAGCAGCACGGCGCAGCGGTCGACGAATGGGTCTACCCGGAGTTCGAGCAGAACTGGAAGCTGTTCGCGCCCAACCCGCTCCAGCAGAACATCTCCGTCCAGCTCCGCGCCGAGGTCACCACGGCGGACGGCGCGATACGGACGACCGGCTGGTACGACCTGTCCGCGGAGGACGGCCGGAACATCGACGGCAATCCGCTGCCGAGCCACACCCAGCAGAACGAACTCCGCCGGGCCTGGGACTTCTTCGTCGCCACCCACGACTCCGACAACCGTCCGGTGGGCCTGCGGGGCACACTGTCCGAGACCTATCTGCGGCGCATCGCGGTCCTGCGCCTGGACCGCAACGAGGCCGCCGGGCCGGGCGGTGTCGTCGAGCGCGTCCAGTACCGTTCCCGGACCACCAGCGTGGCACCGCCCCGGTGGAGCGGTGAGACGGTCTCCGACCGCCCGGTCTACCGCGAGCTGCCCTGGTGGCCGGTGCCCGGCGACACGGAGGACGACGGCACGGACGACGGCACCGCGAAGGAAGGGGGCGCCGCGTGAACGGCATCGCCCTCTCCGTCTCCCGCGGCATCGCCCGTGTCACCGGCGCCGCGCTCGGGCCGTACCAGACCGCGGTGATACGCATCGGCTTCAGCGCCACCTGGCTGCTCTTCCTGGTGCGTGAACTGCCCCACCGCCACGAGCTGTACGGCCCGGACGGGCCCTGGAGCCACGACCTCGCCGAGCAGCTGATCGGGGACAACGGCGCCTTCACGGCGCTGATGTGGTCGGACGGGCGGGCCTGGTTCGAGATCGTCTACGCGCTGGCCGTGCTGAGCAGTGTGCTGCTCCTGCTGGGCTGGCGCACCCGGACCATGTCCGTTCTCTTCATGGTCGGCGTGCTCTCGCTGCAGAACCGCAGCGTCTTCATGGGGGACGGCGGCGACAACGTCCTGCACCTGATGAGCATCTACCTGGTCCTGACGCGCTGCGGCCAGGTGTGGTCGCTGGACGCGCGCCGGGCACGGCGGGCGGGTGCGGCACGCGCGCGTGGGGAGCGTGTCGTGGACCGGGTGGGGCCGGCGCTGTGGTCCGTGTTCGGGTTCGTGCTGCTCACCATGACCCTGGCGGGCGGGATGGACGGCGACTGGTTCGTTCCGGCGCTGCTGTGGGCGGTGTGGGCCGCGCAGGGCCTGTGGTGGGCCGTGGGGCGCTGGGCCAGGAGCGGCGAGCCGCGGATCCTGCTCGACGTGGTCGCCGACATCGTGCACAACGGCGCACTGGTCGTGATCATGGCCGAGGCGTGTCTGATCTACGCGACCGCGGGCTGGTACAAGATCCAGGGTTCCCGCTGGCAGGACGGCACCGCGGTCTACTACCCGCTCAACCTCGACTACTTCACGCCCTGGCCGGCCCTCTCCGACGCGTTGGCCGCCAACGGCACGATGGTCCTGCTCATCACCTACGGCACGGTCGCCGTGCAGGTCGCGTTCCCGTTCACGCTGTTCAACCGGCGGGTCAAGAACGTGCTGCTGGCCGCCATGATGACCGAGCACGCGGTGATCGCCGTGGTGCTCGGGCTGCCGTTCTTCTCGCTGGCGATGATCGCCGCGGACGCGGTCTTCCTGCCGACCTCCTTCCTGCGCCGCCTGGGAGACTGGGCGGCACGCGCGCGAGGCCGGCCGCCGGCCCGGCTGTCCGCCCGCCGGCCGGCCTGGCCGACGCACGGGCGCGGGGAGGGCGGTACGGCGGCGGTGCCCGGTCCCCGTGCCCACGAGGGCGGTCAGGACCGGAAGGACGCAGGGGGGCCCGCGGACAAGAGGGCTCCGAGTACACGCACGTAGGCTTCGGGGCATGACCGGCCCCGACCCCGACTCCCGTCCCGGCCCCGAGCTCGCCCCGCTGGCCGCCTGGCGCCGGCATGCCGGACCCTGCGTGCTGCTCGACGGCTTCCACGCCCTCAAGCACGCGCTCCGTTTCGGAGCCGAGGTCCCGGTGGCCGTCACCGGTGACCGCGCGGGCACCCTGGCCCTCGCCGACGAGCTGGCACCCGACGTACGGGACGCGCTGGACGGTCTGCTGGCCGAGGTGCCGCAGGAGGTGTACGCGTCCCTCGTCGCCCGGCCGCATCCCACCGCGGTGGCCGCCCTGGCCGTACGGCCCTCGCGTACGGGCAACCTGCGGGCACTGGCGCACACGCCCCGCCGTACGCCCGTCGTGGTCCTCGACCAGCCGCGCAACCTCGGCAACGCGGGGGCGGTGATCCGGCTGGCCGCCGGTTTCGGGGCGACCGGTGTGGTCACCACGGGCACGCTCGACCCGTGGCATCCCACCGTGGTGCGCGGCGGGGCGGGGCTGCACTTCGCGACCGCCGTGGAGCGGCTGGACGTCGGGGAACTGCCGCCGGGGCCGGTGTTCGCGCTGGACCCGGAGGGCGAGGACATCCGCGGGCTGAGGCTGCCGGACGACGCGCTGCTCGCGTTCGGCTCGGAGCGCAGCGGGCTGTCGCGGGAGCTGCGCGCGCGTGCCGACCACCTGGTGGCGCTGCCGATGCGCCCCCAGGTCTCCAGTTACAACCTCGCGACCAGTGTGGCCATGACGCTGTACCACTGGAGCGCGACCGGGGGCGCGGCCCAGGGCTCCTAGGCCTGGCGGCGCACCTGCACCACCCGGAAGCGGTTGGCGACGAACGCCCCGTCGCACAGCGCGGCGTTGGCCGCCGGGTTGCCGCCGGAGCCGTGGAAGTCGGAGAAGGCGGCCGTCTGGTTGACGTACACCCCGCCGGTGAGGTTGAGGGAGAGCTGGGCGGCCTCCTCCAGGCAGGCCTCCCGCACGGCCTGCTCGACCTCCGGGTCGGTCGTGTACGCGCCCACCGTCATCGCGCCCTTCTCCCGGACACTGCGGCGCAGCAGGTCCACGGCGTGGGTCGCGGAGTCGACGGCGACGGCGAACGAGACGGGACCGAAGCACTCGCTGGTGTAGGCGGCCTCGTCGTCGGGCTTGGCGCCGTCCAGCTTGACGATCACCGGGGTGCGTACGACCGCGTCCGGGAAGTCGGGGTTGGTCACCTCGCGGGAGGCCAGGGCGACCTCGCCGAGGCCGGCGGCGGCCTCCAGCCGGGCCTTGACGTCCGGGTTGACGATCGCGCCGAGCAGGGCGTTCGCGCGGGCGTCGTCGCCGAGGAGGCCGTCCACGGCGCGCGCCAGGTCGGCGGTCACCTCGTCGTAGGTCCTGTCGCCCTGGTCGGTGCGGATGCCGTCGCGGGGGATCAGCAGGTTCTGCGGGGTGGTGCACATCTGGCCGCTGTAGAGGGACAGCGAGAACGCCAGGTTGGCGAGCATCCCCTGGTAGTCGTCGGTCGACTCCACGATCACCGTGTTGACGCCGGCCTTCTCCGTGAAGACCTGGGCCTGGCGGGCGTTGGCCTCCAGCCAGTCGCCGAAGGCGGTGGAGCCGGTGTAGTCGATGATCCGGATCTCGGGGCGGGTCGCCAGGGTCTTGGCGATGCCCTCGCCGGGGCGCTCGGCGGCCAGCGCGACCAGGTTCGGGTCGAAGCCGGCCTCGGCGAGGACGTCGCGGGCCACCTGGACGGTGAGCGCGAGCGGCAGCACCGCGCGCGGGTGCGGCTTGACCAGGACCGCGTTGCCGGTGGCGAGGGAGGCGAACAGGCCCGGGTAGCCGTTCCACGTCGGGAAGGTGTTGCAGCCGATGACGAGGCCGACGCCGCGCGGTACCGGCGTGAACTGCTTGGTCAGCGCCAGCGGATCGCGCTTGCCCTGCGGCTTGGTCCACTCCGCCGTGTCCGGGGTGCGGACCTGCTCCACGTACGCGTAGGCCACCGCCTCCAGGCCGCGGTCCTGAGCGTGCGGGCCGCCTGCCTGGAAGGCCATCATGAAGGCCTGCCCGGAAGTGTGCATGACCGCCTGGGCGAACTCCGTCGTCCGGTCCGCGATCCGCTTCAGGATCTCCAGGCAGACCATCGCGCGCGCTTCCGCGCCCGCGTCCCGCCACGCCCTCTGCCCGGCCTTCATGGCGGGCAGCAGTACGTCGAGGTCCGCGTGCGGGTACGTGACGCCCAGCTCGACGCCGTACGGGGAGACCTCGCCGCCCACCCAGTCGTCGGTGCCGGGCTGGCCGAGGTCGAGGCGGGTGCCGAGCAGGGCGTCGAAGGCGGCCTTGCCCGCGGCCGTGTCCAGGCTGCCGTTCGCCCCGTAGGCCTTGGGGTGTTCGGGGTGGGGGGACCAGTACGCGCGCGTGCGGATCGTCTCCAGCGCCTGGTCCAGGGTCGGCCGGTGCCGGTCGATCAGCTGGTGCGCGGTGAGTTCGGCGGCCATGCGGGACCAACTCCTCGTCTCTCCCGAACTCGCCGTCGACTCCGGCGTCGAGTTCGGAACCTGGGGGAAACCTGAGCGGGAACAGGCGGACACGGCTAGAGTAACCGAACGATCGGTCGGGACAAGGGGGACCGCCGCATCCGTGGAAAACCCCGTGCGGGAGGATCGCGCACATGACAGCACTCGACCTCAGCAGCCCCGTGGCCGTCGTCGGCACCGGCACCATGGGCCAGGGCATCGCCCAGGTGGCGCTGGTCGCGGGCCACCCCGTACGGCTGTACGACGCCGTCCCCGGGCGGGCCCGGGAAGCGGCCGACGCGATCGGCGCCCGGCTCGACCGGCTCGTCGAGAAGGAACGGCTCACCGGCGCCGAGCGGGACGCGGCCCGTGCCCGGCTGGAGCCCGCCGGGGCCCTCGCCGAACTCGCCGGCTGCGCGCTGGTCGTCGAGGCGGTCGTGGAGCGGCTGGACGTCAAGCAGGAACTCTTCCGTGCGCTGGAGGACGTCGTCGGCGACGACTGCCTGCTCGCCACCAACACCTCCTCCCTGTCCGTCACCGCCGTCGGCGGCGCGCTCCGCGTCCCCGGCCGCTTCGTCGGCCTGCACTTCTTCAACCCCGCGCCGCTGCTGCCGCTGGTGGAGGTGGTCTCCGGGTTCGCCACCGATGTCGCGTCGGCCACGCGCGCGTACGACACGGCCCGCGCCTGGGGCAAGACCCCGGTCGCCTGCGCGGACACCCCCGGCTTCATCGTCAACCGCGTCGCCCGGCCCTTCTACGCCGAGGCTTTCGCGGTCCATGAGGACCAGGTGGCCGACCCGGCCACCATCGACGCCGTGCTGCGCGAGTCCGGCGGCTTCCGGATGGGCGCCTTCGAGCTGACCGACCTCATCGGGCAGGACGTCAACGAGTCCGTCACGCACTCCGTGTGGCAGGCGTTCTTCCAGGACGTGCGCTTCGCACCGTCGCTCGCCCAGCGCCGCCTCGTGGAGTCCGGCAGGCTCGGCCGCAAGAGCGGTCAGGGCTGGTACGACTACCGCGACGGGGCCGGGCGGCCCGAGCCGCACACCGCCGAACCGGCCGACCGTCCCGCCCACGTCGTCGTCGAGGGCGGCCTGGGGCCGGCCGCCGAGCTGGTCACGCTGATCCGTGAGGCCGGCATCGAGGTCCGCGAGGAGGACGGCGGCAGCGGGTCGCTCGTCCTGCCCGGCGGTGGCCGGCTCCTCCTCGCCGACGGGCAGACCTCGGGCGAGCTCGGTGACGTCGTCCACTTCGACCTCGCGCTCGACTACCGGCGGGCCACCCGTATCGCCCTGTCCTCCCACCCGGCCCTGCCGCCCCGGACGCTCGCCGAGGCCACCGGCCTCTTCCAGGCGCTCGGCAAGGAGGTCAGCGTCATCGGCGACGCTCCCGGCATGATCGTCGCGCGTACGGTCGCGCGGATCGTCTGCCTGGCACACGATGTGGTCGCCCAGGCCGTGGCCACCAGGGAGGACGTCGACACCGCGATGCGGCTGGGCGTCAACTACCCGCTCGGCCCCATCGAGTGGAGCGACCGGCTCGGCCGCCACTGGGCGTACGGGCTGCTCGAGGACCTGCACGTGCGTGAGCCCTCGGGACGGTACGCGCCGTCCCTCGCGCTCTACCGCCACGCGCACGCATCCGACGCAGGGGAGGACACCCGCTCATGACCACCGCCAGGCGCGACACGTACACGCCCGAGACGCTGCTGTCCGTGGCCGTGCAGGTCTTCATCGAGCGCGGCTACGACGGCACCTCCATGGAGCACCTCTCCAAGGCGGCCGGCATCTCCAAGTCGTCGATCTACCACCACGTCACGGGCAAGGAGGAACTCCTGCGCCGGGCGGTGAGCCGGGCCCTGGACGAGCTCTTCGGGATCCTCGACGAGGAGCACGCGCGCGTGGGGTCCGCCGCCGAGCGGCTGGAGTACGTCGTGCGGCGCATGGTCGAGGTGCTCATGGCCGAGCTGCCCTACGTGACGCTGCTGCTGCGGGTGCGCGGTAACACGGGCACCGAGCGGTGGGCGCTGGAGCGGCGGCGCGAGTTCGACCACCGGGTGGCGGATCTGCTGAAGGCCGCGGCGGCCGAGGGGGACGTCCGCGCGGACGTGGAGGTACGGCTCGCGACGCGCCTGGTCTTCGGCATGATCAACTCGATCGTCGAGTGGTACCGGCCCGACGGCCCCGACGGCCCCGACGGCAGGGGTGGCGCGGGTGAGCGCGAAGTGGTCGACGCGGTGGCGCGGTTGGTGTTCGGAGGGCTGCGCAAGGGCTCCTGAGCCGTCGGTGGCCGGGGCGGGTGGTGGCCGGGCCGGTGGGTCGGCCGGGTTCGGTGGGTCGGCCGGGTCCGCCAGCCGGTCAGCTCTGCGGTTCGAGGTCTTCGGTCTCGAACACGAGCAGGGTGCGGGTGCTGAGCACCTCCGGGATGGCCTGGAGCCGGGTCAGCACCAGCTCGCGCAGGGCCCGGTTGTCGGGGGTGTGCACCAGGAGCAGGACGTCGAAGTCGCCGCCCACCAGAGCGATGTGGGAGGCCCCGGGGAGCCGGCGGAGCTGGGCGCGGACCGTGCGCCAGGAATTCTGGACGATCTTCAGGGTGATGTACGCCGACGTGCCGTGACCCGCACGCTCGTGGTCGACGCGGGCGCCGAATCCGCGGATGACGCCGTCCTCGACGAGCCGGTTGATGCGCGCGTAGGCGTTCGCGCGCGAAACGTGCACCCGCTCGGCGACCGAGCGTATCGAGGAGCGGCCGTCCGCCTGGAGCATGCGCAGGATGTCCTGGTCGATCGCGTCCAGCGGGCGCGGGGGCGGCGGGGCGACGGACTCCTCCTGGCCGCCGGCGTCTTCCGGGCGTTCGGCCATTTGTTCAGATGCCATGTCCCCCCGCCTCCCTACCATGGACGTACTGCGTCCATCTCAGGCTGTGGAGAACCGTTTGTCCACAGCCTGGGGTCGCCTGTAGCCAAAATGTGCCGACGACCGAACAATCGGTAGGTGAGGCCCGTCACACCCGTGGCGAGCCCGGAGCCGCTCCCACGAGGAGGTGCCGTCATGACGGTCATGGAGCAGCGGGGCGCTTACCGGCCCACACCGCCGCCCGCCTGGCAGCCCCGCACCGACCCCGCGCCGCTGCTGCCCGACGCGGAGCCGTACCGCGTCCTCGGCACCGAGGCCGCCGAGCAGGCCGACCCCCAGCTGCTGCGCACGCTGTACGCCCGGCTGGTGCGCGGCCGGCGGTACAACGCGCAGGCCACGGCACTGACCAAGCAGGGCAGACTGGCCGTCTACCCCTCCAGCACCGGCCAGGAGGCCTGCGAGGTCGCCGCCGCGCTGGCACTCGAGGAGCGGGACTGGCTCTTCCCCAGCTACCGCGACACGCTCGCCGTGGTCGCCCGCGGAGTCGACCCGGTCGAGGCCCTCACCCTGCTGCGCGGCGACTGGCACACCGGCTACGACCCCTACGAGCACCGGGTCGCCCCGCTGTCCACGCCGCTCGCCACCCAGCTGCCGCACGCCGTCGGCCTCGCGCACGCCGCGCGGCTCAAGGGTGACGACGTGGTCGCGCTGGCGATGGTCGGCGACGGCGGTACCAGCGAGGGCGACTTCCACGAGGCGCTGAACTTCGCCGCCGTCTGGCAGGCGCCGGTCGTCTTCTTCGTGCAGAACAACGGCTTCGCGATCTCCGTCCCGCTCGCCAAGCAGACCGCGGCCCCGTCGCTGGCCCACAAGGCCGTCGGCTACGGCATGCCCGGCCGCCTGGTCGACGGCAACGACGCCGCCGCCGTGCACGAGGTCCTGACCGACGCCGTACGGCACGCGCGCGCGGGCGGTGGGCCCACGCTGGTGGAGGCGGTGACGTACCGCGTCGAGGCGCACACCAACGCCGACGACGCGACGCGCTACCAGGGCGACGCCGAGGTGGCGGCCTGGCGCCGGCACGACCCGATCGAGCTGCTGGAACGGGAACTGACCGAGCGCGGCCTGCTCGGCGAGGACGCCGTCCGGGCCGCCCGCGAGGACGCCGAGGACATGGCCGCCGACCTGCGCGCGCGAATGAACCAGGACCCCCGGCTCGACCCGATGGACCTGTTCGACCACGTCTACGCCGTACCCACCCCGCAGCTGCGCGAGCAGCGGGACCGGCTGCGCGCGGAGCTGGAGGCAGAGGCAGAGGCAGAGGCAGAAGTCGGGGCCGGGGCCGGGCCGGGAGGGACGCACCGATGACCACCGTCGCAGTCAGGCCGGCCACCCTGGCGCAGGCCCTCACGCGCGCGCTGCGCGACGCCATGGCCGCCGACCCGGGCGTGCACGTCCTGGGCGAGGACGTGGGCACGCTCGGCGGCGTCTTCCGGGTCACCGACGGGCTCGCCGAGGAGTTCGGCGGCGACCGCTGCACGGACACGCCGCTCGCCGAGGCCGGCATCCTCGGCACGGCCGTCGGCATGGCGATGTACGGGCTGCGCCCGGTCGTGGAGATGCAGTTCGACGCCTTCGCCTACCCGGCGTTCGAGCAGGTCGTCAGCCACGTCACCAAGATGCGCAACCGCACCCGCGGCCGGATGCCCCTGCCGCTGACCATCCGCGTCCCCTACGGCGGCGGCATCGGCGGCGTCGAGCACCACAGCGACTCGTCCGAGGCGTACTACATGGCGACTCCGGGGCTCCATGTCGTCACGCCCGCGACCGTCGCCGACGCCTACGGGCTGCTGCGCGAGTCCATCGCCTCCGACGACCCGGTGGTCTTCCTCGAACCCAAGCGTCTGTACTGGTCGAAGGAGCCCTGGAACCCCGAGGAGCCCACACCCGTTGAGCCGGTAGGCCGCGCGGTGGTGCGGCGCTCGGGCCGGAGCGCCACACTCATCACGTACGGGCCGTCGCTGGTCGCCTGCATGGAGGCGGCCGAGGCGGCCCGGGCCGAGGGCTGGGACCTCGAAGTCGTCGATCTGCGCTCCCTGGTGCCGTTCGACGACGAGACGGTGTGCGCTTCGGTGCGGCGGACGGGACGCGCGGTCGTCGTCCACGAGTCGGGTTCCTTCGGGGGCCCGGGCGGGGAGATCGCGGCCCGGGTCACGGAGCGCTGCTTCCACCACCTGGAGGCGCCGGTGCTGCGTGTGGCCGGGTTCGACATCCCGTATCCGCCGCCGATGCTGGAGCGCCACCACCTGCCCGGTGTGGACCGGATCCTGGACGCCGTGGGGCGCCTGCAGTGGGAGGCCGAAAGCTGATGGCACACGCTTGTGACGGTCACAGTCTGGAGTTCAAGCTCCCCGACCTCGGGGAGGGGCTCACCGAGGCGGAGATCGTGCGCTGGATGGTCGAGGTCGGCGACGTCGTCGCCGTCGACCAGCCGGTCGTCGAGGTCGAGACGGCCAAGGCGATGGTCGAGGTGCCCTGCCCCTACGGCGGTGTGGTCACCGCCCGCTTCGGCGAGGAGGGCACGGAGCTTCCCGTCGGGGCGCCGCTGCTGTCGGTGGCGGTGGGCGAGACCGCCGGGAGCCGCCCGGCACGGGGGGCGGGCCCCGACGGCGAGGCGGCCGGCAAGCCGCCCGGCGAGCGCGCCGGAGGGCCGCAGGCCGGGGATCCGCAGGGCGGAGAGCCCCGAGCCGAGAGGGCTCAGGCTGGGAGGGCCCAGGCCGATGAGGCCCAGGCCGAGCGGCCTCGGGCGCGGCAGGCGAAGACCGAGGGCTCGGGAAACGTGCTGGTCGGATACGGCACCTCCGAGACGCCCGCGCGGCGGCGCAGGGTGCGACCGGTGCCGTCGGCGTCCGCCGTGGCGGCGACCGGGCGGGCCAACGGCCAAGTCCCTGACGCCGACCCGGTGGACGGCCCTGTCCCCGTCATCTCCCCGCTGGTGCGCAGGCTCGCCCGGCAGAACGATCTGGACCTGCGCGAGCTGACCGGCTCCGGCCCGGACGGGCTGATCCTGCGGGCGGATGTGGAGTACGCGCTGCGTGCCGCCGGCGCGGTGGGCGGCCGTACGGCGGCCCGGGGGAGCGGGCCGCACGAGGCAGGGACGGGCCGGGCACCGGCCCCCGCGGCCTCCGCCTCGCGGTCCGGCGGCATCCGCGTCCCCCTCAAGGGCGTCCGCGGCGCCGTCGCCGACAAGCTCTCCCGCAGCCGGCGTGAGATCCCGGACGCGACCTGCTGGGTGGACGCCGACGCGACCGAACTGATGCGGGCGCGCACCGCGATGAACGCCGCCGGCGACCAGAAGATCTCCCTCGTCGCCCTGCTGGCCCGGATCTGCACGGCCGCGCTGGCCCGCTTCCCCGCGCTGAACTCCACGGTCGACGTGGAGGCCAGGGAGGTCGTCCAGCTCGACCAGGTCCATCTCGGCTTCGCCGCCCAGACGGACCGGGGACTGGTCGTGCCGGTCGTCCGGGACGCGCACGCGAGAGACGCCGAGGGGCTCACCGCGGAGTTCGCCCGGCTGACCGAGGCGGCCCGCGCCGGACGGCTGACGCCCGGCGAACTGACCGGCGGCACCTTCACGCTGAACAACTACGGCGTGTTCGGCGTCGACGGGTCCACGCCGATCATCAACCACCCCGAGGCGGCCATGCTCGGCGTCGGCCGCATCGTCCCCAAGCCCTGGGTGCACGAGGGGGAGTTGGCGGTGCGTCAGGTCGTCCAGCTGTCGCTCACCTTCGACCACCGGGTGTGCGACGGCGGCACGGCGGGCGGTTTCCTGCGGTACGTCGCGGACTGCGTGGAACAGCCGGTGGTGCTGCTGCGCACCCTGTGACAGTGGTGCCGGAGCACCCACCTTGATTGCGCGGCCTCCCCGCGTTCCCTGTGATCGCGCGGGGACGCATACTCGGGGGGTGACCGCGTACGAGCCCGCCGGTGCCCCCGGCCCCGGCCCTGCCCCCGGCTCCGTGCCGGGCGCGGACCTCGCCGGGTACGACGCCGTCGTGCTCGCCGGCGGGGCCGCCCGGCGGCTCGGCGGCGCGGACAAGCCCGGCCTCCGTGTGGGCGGGCGCGCGCTGCTGGACCGGGTGCTCGCCGCCTGCGCCGGAGCGCGGACCACCGTCGTCGTCGCCGACCACCGCCCCACCGCCCGCCCGGTGGCCTGGGCGCGCGAGGACCCGCCCGGCGGTGGACCGCTCGCCGCCCTCGCCGCCGGCCTCGGGCACACCACGGAGGAGCGCGTCGTGGTGGTCTCCGCCGACCTGCCGTTCCTCACCGGACCCACCGTCCGACGACTGCTGTCGGCCCTCACCGCGAGCGACTCCGACGGAGTGCTGCTCACCGACGCCGACGGCCGCGACCAGCCCCTCGTCGCCGCCTACCGTGCGTCCGCGCTGCGCCGCGAACTCACCGCGCTCACCCGGGACCGGGCAGACCTCACCGGGCTGCCCCTGCGCCGCCTGACCGGCGCCCTCCGTCTCACCCGCGTCCCCGACGCCGTCGCCTCCTTCGACTGCGACACCTGGGACGACATCGCCACCGCAAGGGCACGCATCAGGGAGCATGGTCACGTGTTGGATGAATGGATCACCGCAGCCAAGGACGAGTTGGGCATCGACCTCGACGTCGACACCGGCGTCCTGCTCGACCTCGCGCGCGACGCCGCCCACGGGGTGGCCAGGCCCGCGGCCCCGCTGACCACCTTCCTCGTCGGCTACGCGGCCGGACGGACCGGGGGAGGCCCCGAGGCCGTCGCCGAGGCCGCCCGGAAGGCCGCGGCCCTCGCTCAGCGCTGGGCCCAGGAGGCCGCCGACGCCGGGTCCGCTCCCCCGGCGGGCAAGCCGGACGTGGCTCCCGACGCCACCCCCGACACCCGCCCGGACGCGTGATGTCCTCCCCCGGCACACGGGCCGACGAGGAAGCCGACGACCTGGGCGTCGAGGAGGCACTGGCTCTCGTGAAGGAGAACCCCCGCCCTCCCCGCGGCGCCCATGACCACGCGTCGACACCCGCGCACCCCGAGCACCACGGCACTCACGCACCTCAGAGCCATCACGGCGCCCCGCACGGGTCCACGGAGCCCCACCACCGCGCGACCCCCTGGCCCGAAGCCCGGGCCACCGCCGAGCGCGCCGCCCGCGCCGCCGCCCGTGCCGCCCGCCGCGCCCCGGTCTCCGTGCCCCTCGACGCGGCCCTCGGCCTCACCCTCGCCGCGCCCCTCACCGCCCTCACCGACCTGCCCTCCTTCGACACCTCCGCGATGGACGGCTGGGCCGTCGCCGGGCCGGGCCCCTGGACGGTGCGCGACGAGGGCGTCCTGGCCGGACACGGGGAACCCGCCCCCCTCACCGACGGCTACGCCGTCCGGATCGCCACCGGCGCACGCGTCCCCCTGGACACCACCGCCGTACTGCGCACCGAGCACGGCCGCACCGACGGCAGGGACCGGCTGCAGGCGACCCGTGAGGTCGCGCACGGCCAGGACATCCGCCTGCGCGGCCAGGAGTGCCGCAGCGGCGACCAGTTGCTGCCCGTCGGCACTCTGGCGACCCCGGTCGTACTGGGCCTCGCGGCAGCCGCCGGTTACGACACCCTCACCGCGGTCCCCCGCCCCCGCGTCGACGTACTCGTCCTCGGCGACGAACTGCTCACCGAGGGACTCCCGCACGACGGCCTCATCCGGGACGCGCTCGGCCCGATGCTGCCGCCCTGGCTGCGGGCCCTGGGCGCCGAGGTCCGCGTGGTCCGCCGGATCGGCGACGACGCCAAGGCCCTGCAACGTGCCGTCACGACCTCCACGGCCGACCTGATCGTCACGACCGGCGGTACCGCCGCGGGCCCCGTCGACCACGTTCACCCTGTTCTGCGCCGGGTCGGCGCCGAACTCCTCGTGGACGGCGTCCGGGTACGCCCCGGTCATCCCATGCTGCTGGCACGCCTCGAGGACGGCCGGCACCTCGTCGGTCTGCCCGGCAACCCCCTCGCCGCCGTCTCCGGGCTGCTCACGCTCGCCGAGCCGCTGCTGCGCACCCTCGCCGCCCGCCCGGCCCCGGAGCCGTACGCGCTGCCGCTGCGGGACGCGGTGCACGGGCACCCGCACGACACCCGGCTCGTCCCCGTCGTCCTGCGCGGCGACGACGCCGTGCCGCTGCGCTACAACGGTCCCGCCATGCTGCGCGGCATCGCGGCCGCCGATGCCCTGGCCGTCGTACCCCCGGGCGGTGCGCGTCCGGGACAGGGGGCCGAAGTGCTCGACCTGCCCTGGGCCACCGGCGGAATCGGAGTGTGTTTCACGTGAAACTTCCGGGCCAGGACGCGATCGCCCGCCAGGCGGACGAACACCTCGTGACCCATCGGGTGAAACTCCCGAGGAAGCTGGTGGAGCACCCGATCCGCCAGGTCACCAAAAGGCTTTCCACGGCCCTTCTGGTCCTGTTGGTGACCGCCGTCATCGTCTACGCCGACCACGACGGCTACAACGACAACTCCGACGGTTCCGTCGACCTCCTCGACGCCTTCTACTACGCCACCGTCACCCTCTCCACCACCGGGTACGGCGACATCACGCCCGTCAGCGACGCGGCCCGGCTGACCAACATCTTCGTCGTCACGCCGCTGCGCGTGATGTTCCTGATCATCCTGGTCGGTACCACCCTGGAAGCCCTCACCGAGCGCACTCGGGAGGAGTGGCGCCTGAACCGCTGGAGGTCCACCTTGCGCGATCACACCGTCGTCGTCGGCTTCGGCACCAAAGGACGGTCGGCGATCCAGACCGTCTGCGCGACCGGCCTGCGCAAGGAGCAGGTCGTGGTGGTCGACCCCAGCGGGAAGGCCATCGAGGCCGCGACGGCCCACGGCTACGCGGGGGTGATCGGGGACGCGACGCGCAGCGACGTGCTGAACCGCGCCGAGGTGTACCGGGCGAGGCAGATCATCATCGCCACCCAGCGCGACGACACGGCCGTACTGGTGACGCTGACGGCCCGGCAGCTCAACCGCGGCGCGAAGATCGTGGTCGCGGTCCGCGAGGAGGAGAACGCGCCGCTGCTGAAGCAGTCCGGAGCCGACGCCGTGATCACCAGTGCCAGCGCGGCGGGCCGCCTTCTCGGCCTCTCCGTGCTCAGCCCCGCCGCCGGCATGGTCATGGAGGACCTCATCAGCCAGGGCAGCGGGCTCGACCTCGTCGAGCGGCCGGTCATAAAGGCCGAGGTGGGCAGGAGTCCGCGCGAGACGGACGACCTGGTGGTGAGCGTCGTGCGCGGGCACCGGGTGCTCGGCTACGACGATCCGTCCCTCGGCGGCCTGGAGCTGGCGGACCGCCTGATCACGATCGTGCGGGCGACGCCGAGCACCCAGGTGGCCCCCGACGCCCGGCCGCTGCCCCGCGACTGACGGGGCGCCGATGCCGTACCGAGTGCGGAAGGGCTACTTGCGGTTGTAGAGACGCATGGTGACCGGGCCGAAGACCAGCAGGAACAGGCCCGCCCAGCCCAGCGTCCAGCCGATCTCCGCGCCCGGCCAGTCGCCCGCCATCAGCCCGCGCACCGCGGACGCCAGGTGGGTGATCGGGCTGTTGTTGACGAACACCTGCAGCCAGCCCGGCATGGTCTTCGGGTCGACGAAGACGTTGGACAGGAAGGTGAGCGGGAAGATCACCATCATGCTGACGCTCATCACCGACTTCTCGGTGCGCAGCATCAGCCCGAACATCGTCCAGATCCACGAGAAGGCGAACGAGAACACCAGCAGCAGCGCGATCCCGGCGACCACGCCGCCGAGCCCGCCGTCGGGGCGGTACCCGAGCAGCAGGCCGACGGCGAGCATCACGACGGACGCGATGGTGTAGCGCAGGGCGTCACCGAGCAGGTAGCCGACCATCGCCGAGGGCCGCCAGATCGGCAGCGAGCGGAAGCGGTCGAAGACGCCCTTCTCGATGTCGACGTTCACCGAGATCCCGGTGTACATCGTGATCATCACGACCGACATCACGAGGATGCCCGGCAGCACGAACTGGATGTAGTCGCTCGGCGAACCCGCCAGCGCACCGCCGAAGAGGTACGTGAACATCAACAGGTTCATGATCGGGAAGGCGGTGACGTCGAAGAGCTGCTCCGGCACGTGCTTGATCTTGAGGATCGCGCGCCATCCGAACGTCAGGGACGTGGACAGGGCGCTGGGCCGTGGCGGGCGCTCCTTGGCGACCAGGAGGGCCGCCAGCGACTCGGTGCTGACCGGGGAGAGTTCCTTGCTCTCGGTGCTCGCGGCCGTGCTCATGCCGCCACCTCGTCCTTCGCGTCGGGGCCGGTGTCGGTTCCGGTGCTCTGGCCGGTGTCGTGCCCGGTGAGCGCCAGGAAGACCTCGTCGAGGCTGGGCTGCCCCAGCGAGAAGTTGTCGACGGTGATGCCGGCCCGGGCCAGCTCGCCGAGTGCCCGGGCGGCCTGGTCGGCGGCCGCGTCACCGGCAGACGCCCCCAGGCGGGCGGTCAGAGCGACCGGGTCGTGCTCCAGCTGGACCTCGGCGACCAGCAGGTCGCGCAGCACCCGCTCGGCCTCCGGCCGCTGGTCGGGGTCCCGCAGCCGCAGATGGACGGAGCCGGCGCCGACGGACGCCTTCAGCTCGCCCTTGGTGCCCTCCGCGATCACCTTTCCCTTGTCGATCACGGCGATGCGGGAGGCCAGCTGGTCGGCCTCGTCCAGGTACTGCGTGGTCAGCAGCACGGTCGTGCCCTGGGCGACGACCGCGCGCACGATGTCCCACACCTGGTTGCGGCTGCGCGGGTCGAGTCCGGTCGTCGGCTCGTCGAGGAAGAGCAGATCGGGCGTGTTGAGGATGGACGCGGCGATGTCGATGCGCCGCCGCATGCCGCCGGAGTAGTGCTTGACCTGCTTCGCCGCCGCTTCCGTCAGCCCGAAGGCCGCCAGCAGCTGCTCGCCCCGCTGCCGCGCGGCCGTCTTGCCGTGCCCGAGGAGGCGGCCCAGCAGGACCAGGTTCTCGGTGCCGGTGAGGTCCTCGTCTACGGACGCGTACTGCCCGGTGAGGCTCACCCGGCTGCGCACCTCGTCCGCCTCGCGTACGACGTCGTGGCCGAAGACGTGGGCCTGGCCGCCGTCCGGTCGCAGCAGGGTGGCGAGCATCTTCACCACGGTGGTCTTGCCGGCGCCGTTCGGGCCGAGGACGCCGTAGACCGTGCCGGCGGGCACCGCGAGGTCCACCCCGTCCACGGCCCGGGTCTCACCGAACGTCTTCACCAGTCCCGCGGTCTCGATCGCGAGGCCGGACGTGTGCGTGCTCATCGGGGTCCTTCCGCGTTCTCGGATTACGCATGGGAAGACCTCCACCGTCGCGCAAACTCATCGGTCGCGCACAGGGATTTCCCCGTGGACGGTCCCGAAGACGGAGGGCACTCCGACCGGGGACCCAGGTGGAGGGGCCCGGCCACGGGCGGAGGAGTAGCGTCGCTCTCATGCATGCGATCACGATTTCCGAACCCGGAGGCCCCGAGGCGCTGGTCTGGGCCGAGGTCCCCGATCCGGTGCCCGGCGAGGGCGAGGTCCTGGTCGAGGTGACGGCCAGCGCCGTCAACCGCGCCGACATCATGCAGCGCCAGGGCTTCTACGATCCCCCGCCCGGCGCCTCCCCCTACCCCGGCCTGGAGTGCTCCGGGCGCGTCGCCGCACTCGGCACGGGCGTGTCCGGCTGGTCCGTCGGGGACGAGGTGTGCGCGCTGCTCGGAGGCGGAGGTTACGCCGAGAAGGTCGTCGTTCCGGCCGGTCAGCTGCTGCCGGTTCCGCAGGGCATCGACGTCAAGCGGGCGGCGGCGCTGCCCGAGGTGGTCTGCACCGTCTGGTCGAACGTCTTCATGGTCGCCCAGCTGCGCCCCGGCGAGACGCTCCTCGTGCACGGAGGTTCCAGCGGCATCGGCACCATGGCGATCCAGCTCGCCAAGGCCGTCGGCGCGAAGGTCGCCGTGACGGCGGGCACCAAGGAGAAGCTGGAGCGCTGCGCCGAGCTGGGCGCCGACATCCTGGTCAACTACCGCGAGCAGGACTTCGTCGCCGAGGTGAAGGAGGCGACGGGCGGCGCGGGCGCCGACGTCATCCTCGACAACATGGGCGCCAAGTACCTGGACCGCAACGTCCGGGCCCTCGCCGTCAACGGCCGGCTCGCGATCATCGGTATGCAGGGGGGCCGGAAGGGCGAGCTGGACATCGGCACGCTCCTGGCCAAGCGCGCGGCGGTCAGCGCGACGTCGCTGCGTGCCCGTCCGGCGGAGGAGAAGGCGGCCATCGTGGCGGCCGTACGCGAGCACGTCTGGCCGCTGCTCGCGGGGGGTCACGTCCGTCCGATCGTCGACCGCGAACTCCCGATGAGCGACGCCGCCGCCGCCCACCGGGTCGTGGAGGAGAGCGGGCACATCGGCAAGGTGCTGCTGCTCGCCCCGTAGCGGAGGCGTGTGTCAGCCCCGGCGCAGGCGGAGGCCGACGAAGGCCAGGGCCAGGCCGAGACCGATGAGGACCAGCCCGCTGCCCAGGGGCAGGACCCGGACCACGGGATCGGTGGCGTCCCCGGCGTGCGTGCCAGCCCGGGGCTCGGACCGGGACGGGGTCGCGGAGGGCACCAGGGCGGCCTCCCCGGGCGGCACCGCGGTGTCCGGACCGTCGAGGACGTCCTCGCCGCCGTACACGTCCGCTCTGTGACGCGTGATCTCGTCCGCGCCGCGCCGCTCCGGTTCCCGTTCCTCGGGCCGTCCGGGGCGCTGCCGCCCTTCGCCCGGCCGGCTCCCCGCCCGGGAGGGTTCCGGGTCGGCCGCCGGGCCGTCGGACGCCGAGGGAGAGGGGGACGGGGAGGGCGTCGCGGAGCCGCGCGCCGCGCTGCCCGCCGGGCCGGACTTCTCGGCGGTCGGGGAAGCGGGGCCGCCGTCCGGTCTGTCGGGCTCGTCACGACCGTCGGGTCGTTGGGGGCGCTCGTGACCGCCCCGCCCGTCGTTGCCGCCGGATCCGTGCCCGTCGTGACCGCTGGATCCGTGCCCGTCGTGACCGCTGGATCCGTGCTCGTCGTGACCGCTGGATCCGTGCTCGTCGTGACCGCCGGAGCCGTCCGGGTCGGCAGCAGTCCCCGGTACCCGAGCGGGATCCGGCACGGAAGGCGACGGGGCCGCGGCGGCCACCACCGTCGTGGGCCCGACAGCCACCACGGTCGCGGACTCGGCGCCCGCCACCGTCGCGCCCCCGACGCCGTACGCCACATCCACCCCCCACGGCGACACCGAAGTGCTCACCCCCACAATCCCCAGAGCCCCCACCAGTCCCGTCGCTCGCAGTGCGCGCAGCAATGGAGTCACGCCCGTGACCCCCTCCCGGTGATAATCCAGTCGGAGAAATCGACGGAACAAGCCTCACATCCACCCGCTACACCGGCATTCCGGACTGGGCCGAATGCGATGGATCACGTTTCTCCGGGGGCACCACCCGATCGAGGCGTACGGGTACGAGAGAATGGCGGGCATGGAGATGCCGAGGAACGACAGGTCGCCGGAGAACCCCCAGATCCTGGTCGTCGGCCAGGACGGAATGGCGCTGGGCGGCGGCGGAGACGACGACTCCCGCGAGATCCCGGTGACCGAGCAGGTGGAACAGCCCGCCAAGGTCATGCGGATCGGCAGCATGATCAAGCAGCTGTTGGAGGAGGTGCGCGTCGCGCCCCTGGACGAGGCGAGCCGGGCCCGGCTCAAGGAGATCCACTCCAGCTCGGTGAAGGAGCTGGAGGACGGGCTGGCTCCGGAGCTGGTCGAGGAGCTGGAGCGGCTGTCCCTGCCCTTCACGGACGACGTCACCCCGACCGACGCCGAGCTGCGGATCGCGCAGGCCCAGCTGGTCGGCTGGCTGGAGGGTCTCTTCCACGGCATCCAGACCACGCTGTTCGCCCAGCAGATGGCCGCGCGGGCCCAGCTGGAGCAGATGCGCCGCGCTCTCCCGCCGGGCGTCGGTCAGGACGGCGAGGAGCCGCCCCACCCGGGCGCCCGCTCCGGCGGCCCCTACCTGTAGGAAGCCCACCGGTACCTGTGGGAGTCCCCCGGTACGTGCAGGAGTCCCCCTGGGGCCACAACCGGCCACCGACAGCACGAAGGGCCCGGCAGCACCTGCTGCCGGGCCCTTCGCCGTACGCCGGGCCCCGGGACCGGGGCCCCGGGGCCCACGCTCATGCGGACGGCGGCTTGCCCGTCGATACCTTGAGCTGGATCGTCGGCATGTTCTCGGGGTCGACGTCCGTACCGGGCGTGGGGAACTGGTCGCGGACCGAGCCCTCCCCGTAGGTGTTCTCGTCGACCTCCACGACCTCCATCGGCCAGCCGACGGCGTTGAAGCACTCCTTGACCGAGCCGATGTACTTGAACGTGAAGTCCGGTACCTCGATCATGTCGGGGTCGTTGTACGCCTCCCGGGGCTCCGTGCAGGTGTCCTTCTCGATCGTCTTCGTCTTGTCCGGCCCGCGGTAGCCCGGCACCTCCGAGGCCGGCGTGGAGGCGCCGGCCGTGGCTTCTCCGCCCTTGGCGTCGTCCCCGCCGTTGTCCATCGTCAGCGCGCCGATCAGACCGCCGGCCACCAGGACGGCGGCCGCGATCGAGCCGATGATCACCATCTTGTTGCTCTTGCCGCCGCCCGGTGACCCGGACGCCGGGGTGGAGGGCGTGAGGTTGTACGGAGGCGGCGTTTGCGCGCCCTGGTACTGCTGCGGCAGCTGGTGCTGCTGCGACGCGTACGGCGACGCGGCCGGGGCCTGGTAGCCGCCCTGCTGCGGGTAGCCGTACGCGGCGGATGGCGGGGTGCCGAAGGGACCGGGACCCGGACCCTGGTTCGGCGTCGGCTCGTACGGCGTCTGGACGGGACCCGTGGGCGCGGGGCCGGCCTGGTCGACCGGCGGGAACACCGCGGAGCCGACGCCCGCGCCGCTCGGCGTGTGCGCGCCGGGCACGATGCTCGGCGGGGCCGCGTGGAAGGAGGCCGCCACGCGCAGGCACTCGTCCCGCATCGCCTCGGAGCTGGGGAAACGCTCGTTCGGGTTCTTCTTCAGCGCGCGGGCCACCAGCGCGTCCACGGCCGGCGGCAGGGCGCGGTTGACGGACGACGGAGCCACCGGCTCCTCCTGCACGTGCGCGTACGCGATGGCCAGCGGCGAATCCGCCTCGAACGGCAGGCGCCCGGTGACCAGCTGGAACAGCATGATGCCGACCGAGTACAGGTCGGAGCGGGCGTCCACACCGCGGCCGAGTGCCTGCTCCGGCGAGAGGTACTGCGGGGTGCCGACGACCATGCCGGTCTGCGTCATCGAGGTCACGCCGGACTGCATGGCGCGGGCGATGCCGAAGTCCATCACCTTGACCACGCCGCGCTTGGTCATCATCACGTTGCCCGGCTTGATGTCCCGGTGGACCAGGCCCATCTCGTGGCTGATCTCGAGGGCCGCCAGGACGTCCGCGGTGATCTGCAGCGCCTTGTCGGCGGGCATCGCGCCGTGCTGCCGGACGTCCTCGTCGAGTACCGAGCCGAGCGGCCGGCCCTCGACGTACTCCATGACGATGTACGGCGTCGTCATGCCACCGAGGTCGTCCTCGCCGGTGTCGAAGACGGAGACGATGTTGGTGTGCGTGAGCTTGGCCACGGCCTGGGCCTCGCGGCGGAAGCGCTCGCGGAAGGCCTGTTCCCGGCCCAGCTCGGTGTGCAGTGTCTTGATCGCGACCTGTCGGTCCAGCACCGAGTCGTACGCCAGGTGCACGGAGGCCATGCCGCCCTCGCCGAGCAAGTCGCGCAGCTGGTAGCGGCCGCCGGCGAGCGCCCGCCCCGCGTACCGGCCCTGTCCGGCGTCCTGGCTCATGTCTCTGCGTCCCCCGTAGGCGCCGCGGCGCCGGTGGCGGCAGCACGCGCGCTCGTGATCGATAGTGCTATTCCCGGCCAAGTCTGCCCCAGGGCACCGACACGTCAAGCGCGGTGCCCGTTCCGTGACCGTACGCGAAGGAAGCGTCGCGGAAGCGTTACAGCCGGCGTACCGCCGGTACACAGAATTTGCACGAGAGTACGGAACCAGGGTTTCATGACCGGTCCGTCTCGATGCCGGTCCCGGCGCCCATCTCGGACCGGAGGCCAGCGCGGAGGCTGTAGCGTGGCCGACGGAGACCGTAACAACACCGCGCGCACCGCGGGCAGAAACGACGGCGAGGACTGATGGCACAGCAGCAGCGCGCCCAGGGCCCGTCCGAACCCGAGGCATCTGGCGGCGGTATGTCTGACGCGCCGGAGAACTGGGGCAACGGCGGATTGGTCGGCGACGGCCGGTACCGGCTGACCCGCAGACTCGGGCGTGGCGGCATGGCCGAGGTGTTCGCCGCCGAGGACGTCCGCCTCGGACGCACCGTGGCGGTCAAGCTGCTGCGCGCCGACCTCGCCGAGGATCCGGTCTCCAAGGCGCGCTTCACACGCGAGGCACAGTCGGTGGCCGGGCTCAACCACCATGCCATCGTGGCCGTGTACGACTCCGGCGAGGACTTCGTCGGCGGCCAGTCCGTGCCGTACATCGTGATGGAGATCGTCGAGGGCCGCACCATCCGCGACCTCCTCCTCAACGCCGAGGCGCCCGGCCCCGAGCAGGCGCTGATCATCGTCTCCGGTGTCCTGGAGGCCCTCGCCTACTCCCACCAGCACGGCATCGTGCACCGCGACATCAAGCCGGCCAACGTGATCATCACCAACGCCGGCGCGGTGAAGGTGATGGACTTCGGCATCGCGCGCGCCCTGCACGGCGCCCAGTCGACGATGACGCAGACCGGCATGGTCATGGGCACCCCGCAGTACCTCTCCCCGGAGCAGGCCCTCGGCAAGGCCGTCGACCACCGCTCCGACCTGTACGCGACGGGCTGCCTGCTCTACGAACTTCTCGCGCTGCGTCCGCCGTTCACCGGCGAGACCCCGCTGTCGGTGGTCTACCAGCACGTCCAGGACATCCCGACGCCGCCGTCCGAGGTCTCCGACGCGACGCCGCCGGAGCTCGACGGCCTGGTGATGCGCTCGCTGGCCAAGGAGCCCGACGACCGTTTCCAGACCGCGGAGGAGATGCGCGGCCTGGTCCAGTACGGCCTGCAGATGCTGTACGAGCAGGGTGGCCACACCGGCACCTGGAACACCGGCCCGGTCGCCGCGCACGACGGGCGGCACACTCCCGCGGCCGGCCTCGCGGGTACCTCGGTACTGCCGCACCCCGACCACGGCTCGGGCACCACGCAGATCCCCCAGCCGATCCTGCCGAACGGCTACGGCGGGGGCTACGGCGACGACGGTGGCTTCGAGGGCAACGGCAACAAGGGCAGCGGCCGCGGCAAGCTGTGGATCCTGGCCGTTCTCGCGGTGATCGCCGTCGCCGCGGGCGTCGCGCTGGCCCTGAACAACGGCGACGGCGGCAAAGTCGGCCCCGAAACGGACAAGAGCCCGTCGGCGACCACCTCGCAGAGCGCCGGCAGCGAATCGCCCAGCTCGTCGCCCAGCGACGAGGAGACGCAGGAGACCACCGACCCGGGCACGGAGCAGGACGGCGGCGGGGGAGGCACGGGCGACGGGGACTGGGACCGGCCCTACACGCCGTCGTACTCGCCCTCGTATACCGCGACGGACGACCCGACCGGCGAGCCGACCGACGGCCAGACGCAGCCGTCCACGCCGACGGACGGTGGTGAGCCGACCGGTGGTGGTGAGCCGACCGGTGGTGGTGAGCCGACCGGTGGTGGTGAGCCGACCGGTGGTGGTGAGCCGACGGGCGGCGCGACCGGCGCCCCGGGCGGCGAAGGGGACGACGGCTGATCCGGACCGCTCCCCACGCGCGCGTGCGACCCGAACCCGGGCTCCACGCGCGCGTCGCGTTTTCGGACGTTCACAGGGAGCCCAGGTTGGCCGCGCCGTAAGCGACGACGATCCCGGCGCACACCCGGTGGTACCCGCAGCCCCTGGGCATGCGCGGCAGGACCCGGCCGTCGGCCGAGATGTGCCGCGCGACGGCGAGGAAGGGCAGGGCGCGCATGCTGGTGGCCGCCCGGCCGCGGGCGGTGCGGCCGGGCAGGCCGACGGCGAGCTGTTCGTCGGGGGGCATGGCCCTCACTGCGCGGGAGCGGAGGGGACGGGGACGGAGTCGCCCGGCCCGGCAGGAAGGGACGCAGGTCCCGGACGGGCCCGTGCCCGGCCACTGCGGACCCGCCCTGCGTTTCAGCGGTTCTCGGCCTGTAGCCGTGCCACGAAGGCGGCGGCCTGCGAGCGCCGCCGCATGTCGAGCTTGGCCAGCAGACTCGACACGTAGTTCTTGATCGTCTTCTCGGCGAGGTGCAGCTGCTCGCCGATCGCACGGTTGGTCAGGCCCTCGCCGATCAGCTCCAGGATGCGCCGCTCCTGTTCGGTCAGACGGGCGAGCCGGTCGTCGCTCGGGGGGCCGCCGGCGCGCAGCCGCTCCAGCACGCGCGCGGTGGCCGCCGGATCGAGCAGGGACTTGCCTCCGGCCACTTCCCGTACGGCGCTCAGCAGCTCGGCGCCCCGGATGTCCTTGAGGACGTACCCGGAGGCGCCCGCCATGATCGCGTCGAACAGGGCTTCGTCGTCCGCGAAGGAGGTCAGCATGAGGCACCGGACGGACTCGTCCCGCGAACGGATCTCGCGGCACACCTCGACGCCGCTGCCGTCCGGCAGCCGGACGTCCAGCACCGCCACGTCCGGACGGGCGGCCGGGACCCGGGCGAGCGCTTCGGCCGCCGTGCCGGCCTCGCCCACCACCTCGATGTCGGCCTCGCCCGCGAGCAGATCGTGCACCCCCCGGCGGACGACCTCGTGGTCGTCGAGGAGGAATACCCGGATTTTTCCGTCTTCGCGCACGCGGTCAGTGTCACACACCAACCCTTCCCGTGCCCGGGGTGGCCGGGATAACGTGCCGTTGTTCCGGCCCCCTGCGAGGCTGTGACCAGTAAAACTTCCGCACTTCGCCGATTTACTTGGAAATCCGAGTAAAAACGCAGGTCAGGAGGGGTTTCACAGAAATGTGGAGCACTGGGTAACGTGCTGTTCGCAGGGCGCTCGCCGGGGCACCTGTCACGCCTGTTCCCGACCGGGCCGCACCCACCCTCGTGCGACCGCCGGGCCGCAGGTGAGCCGCACTGGCTTCCGGCGAACCCGGGGGCCGGACCGACGGAGGAGCACACGTGACCGAGAGCACTGCCGCGCGCAAGCCGCGACGCAGCGCCGGAGGCAAGGCGACCGGTACCACCGGCACCAAGGCCGCGACCACCGGTGCCAAGCGCACCACTCGCAAGACCGGCACCGCTGCCGCGAAGGGCTCCGGGACGGAGCTGGTGCAGCTGCTGACGCCCGAGGGCGAACGGGTCGAGAACGCGGCCTACGCCGAGTACGCCCAGTACGTTGCCGACATCACCCCCGACGAGCTGCGCGGCCTGTACCGCGACATGGTGCTCACCCGGCGTTTCGACGCCGAGGCCACCGCCCTGCAGCGTCAGGGCGAGCTGGGTCTGTGGGCCTCGCTGCTGGGGCAGGAGGCCGCCCAGATCGGCTCCGGCCGGGCCACCCGCGAGGACGACTACGTCTTCCCGACCTACCGCGAGCACGGCGTCGCCTGGTGCCGCGGGGTGGATCCGACCAACCTGCTCGGCATGTTCCGCGGCGTGAACAACGGCGGCTGGGACCCCAACAGCAACAACTTCCACCTGTACACCATCGTCATCGGTTCGCAGGCGCTGCACGCCACGGGCTACGCGATGGGCGTGGCCAAGGACGGCGCGGACTCCGCCGTGATCGCCTACTTCGGCGACGGCGCCTCCAGCCAGGGCGACGTGAGCGAGGCGTTCAACTTCGCGGCTGTGTACAACGCCCCGGTGGTGTTCTTCTGCCAGAACAACCAGTGGGCGATCTCCGAGTCGAACGAGAAGCAGACCCGGGTGCCGCTCTACCAGCGTGCCCAGGGCTTCGGCTTCCCCGGCGTCCGTGTCGACGGCAACGACGCGCTGGCCTGTCTCGCGGTCACCCGGTGGGCGCTGGAGCGGGCGCGGCGCGGTGAGGGCCCGGCGCTGATCGAGGCGTACACGTACCGCATGGGCGCCCACACCACCTCGGACGACCCCTCCCGCTACCGGCACGACGACGAGCGGGCCGCCTGGGAGGCGAAGGACCCGATCCTGCGCCTTCGCCGCTTCCTGGAGTCCGCAAACCACGCGGACGAGGGATTCTTCGCGGAACTGGAGGCGGAGAGCCAGGCGTTGGGCAAACGAGTGCGCGAGGTGGTCCGTGCCATGCCGGACCCGGACCGTTTCGCCATCTTCGAGAACGTGTACGCGGACGGGCACGCGCTCGTCGACGAGGAGCGGGCCCGGTTCGCCGCCTACCAGGCGTCGTTCGCCGAGGCAGAGGGGGTCTGACATGGCTGCGGAATCCGTGACCGGCAGGAAGATGGCGCTGGCCAAGGCGATCAACGAGTCGTTGCGGCGGGCGCTGGACTCGGACCCCAAGGTCCTGATCATGGGTGAGGACGTCGGCAAGCTCGGTGGTGTCTTCCGGGTGACCGACGGTCTGCAGAAGGACTTCGGTGAGGACCGGGTCATCGACACCCCGCTGGCCGAGTCCGGCATCGTCG
>NZ_JBIRHU010000027.1:0-107188 GCF_044328675.1 Streptomyces sp. NPDC017890 | reverse complement strand
CAACGTCCTGTGGGCGATGATTCGTGACGGACAGTGCTATCAAGGTTCACCTCCCGTCACGGCTGCGGCTTGACATCACGATTGGGAAGTCCTTTCGCTGTGGCGAACGAGACCCCTGCCCGAGCATCCCTCCGGTCTCCATCAGACGCCATCCGAAACGCCCGTCGCCTCCGTCTGCCGCGCGGTCGCGGACGTCGAGGAGCCCGGGTGCCGGCCGGGCCGGACATCCGCGGCGACCCGCGGATCGGACATCAACACTGTCGGACGAAAGGATCCCTTCGAGCACCACGTGAGCCGGTCACGGTGCCGAACGCCTCCGCTGCAGCAACCAGGTACCCCCTGTCACCGCCCCCGTCACCGATAAGCCTATGATCAGCGACTTCCTGAGCTCCTCCACCTTGCTGCCGTCGTCCGCGACAACCACCGACAGCGACGCGATGACGGCCGTGATCACCAGCCCGATGGCCAGGTTCTTCCTCACCCGCGATTTCAGCACCTGCTTCTCCTTCTCGATGAGTGTGGCGCCGCATGTCCTCGACGCGGCGCCACACCGGGTTGTCATCCGTGTGTGTCGGTCAGCGGTCGGTCAGTACCGTCTTGCGCCGTGTCCCCCACGGACGTTGCACGCCACCACCGAACGGGCGTGAGAATCCGACCCCCCTCGTACGCTCGGCATGCACCGGCGCCCCCTGAGAATGAGGCCCTGCCGACACCTGTCGTCGGCAACCCGGGTCCATCTTCACGAGCGAGGCGTCGGGCCTGCAGGCCGTCTAGCGCGTGGCGGACCGTGATCCGCCTACGGCGGACAGGGAAGGCGGCTCATAGTCGTACAGGTATCCCTGCGCCCGTTCGAAGAACGGGAGGAGTACGCGCATCTTCGCCGCGTTGACCTGTCGCTTCACGGCACCGGGCCGCTTGCTCTCACGGGCGTTGTGCCCGTGCTTGAGCAGCTTGTCGATGCGCGGGCGACGTGCCGCGTCGTAGGCCTTGAGTGCCGCTGGGACGGTCGGGGCGCCGCTCAGCGCCGCCGCGAGTTCCAAGGCGTCCTCGACGCACATCGAGGCGCCGTGTCCGACGCCGACAGGGTGGGCGGCGTCGCCGACCAGGACCATGCGCCCACTGTGCCACGTCCGGACCGGATCGCAGACGTTCAGGCAGCCGGACGCGACTATCGATGTCGCGGCTCCGACGATGGCCCTCGGCACTGCCTCCGGAAACAGCTCGGTGACGCGCCGTAGCCATTGCGCGTCGTCGATGCCTCGTAGGTCGGGCTTGACCGGGTCCCCGATCTGAGCCGTCCACCACTGGGTCGTTTCGTCGATACTGGTGTATACGAAGGCACCGTTGCGCGTGTAGGCGAGGTTCCAGACGCCGGGCTCGAGACCCGTCATGGTGGCGATTCCGGCGACCCCGTAGAGCCCCGCGTACTCCGCGCGCGGCGCGGACGAGTCGATCAGCCCGCGCACGGTTGACCAGACGCCGTCGGCGCCCACGAGCAGCTCCGCGGTGTCGCGCCGGCCGGAGGCGAATTCGGCCACCACGCTGTCCGCTGACTCCGTCGCGCCCACCAGGCGTTCGCCGGTGACGATCTGCGCGCCCGCGTCGAGCGCCGCGCGCCGCAGGATTGCCACGAGCCGTCCGCGCTGGAGCGAGATGCTGCGCATCGAGTCGGCTTCGCGCCGAAGGCGTGGCACGTCGCCCAGGAGGTGGCCGCCCTCCGTGTAGAACCGCATCCGTTCGACGGGGTATCCGGCCGCCTGTACGTCGCGCAGGCAACCCAGCTTCTCCAGCGCGCGCAGGCCGTTGACCGCCAGGCTGAAGTGGGCGCCGACGTCCTCGGGCGGAACATCATACGCCTCGTAGACGGTCACGTCGTGACCGATCTGCTGCAGTGCAAGGGCGATGGCAGGCCCGGCTATCCCGCCACCGATCACGATCGTTCGCACAACGCCTCCCTGAATCTGGTTTCACTGAATTCTGATTCGGCGTAAGTCTGTTCCGATACGCTGGCATCTGTCAACAGCCGATGGAGGACGACATGCCGCAGGCGAGTACCGCCAGTCGAAAGGTCCGGGCGGCCCAGACTCGTGCCGCGCTGCTGGACGCGGCGCGGGGGCTGTTCAACGATCGCGGCTACCTCAATACGAAGATCACCGACATCACCGCCGCGGCCGGACGCTCGACCGGCTCGTTCTACGAACACTTCGCCGGCAAGGACGAGCTGCTCCAGGCGCTCCTCGCCGAGATGGAGGATGCGATCGACGAGGGCATGGTCGGCCTGGAGCACCCCCGCGACCACGACCTGACCGACCGAGACCAGCTGCGCGACCACCTCGGTGTCGCGTGGACGGTGATGCGGCAGAATCGCCCGGTCACGCTCGCACTGTTTCAGGCGATGGTGGCCGACGACCCCGGCACGGGCCGGGCCTGGCGCGACCTGCGCGAGCAGACAGAAACCATTCGGGAGCATCTGGAGTACCTGGTCGAGCGCGGACACCAGCTGCCAGGCGACCCCGAGTTCATCGCGGTGGCGATAGGCGCGATGCTCGTCACCCTCAACTACGCGGTGCTCACGCCCCCCGGCGGCGAAGACGACCAACGCGTCATCGACACCCTCACGAACCTGCTGTTGCACGGGCTGGCCGGACCGGCGTCACCTTCGGCGGACGAAGCGTAGAGGGTCTGACGGGGCTCCGTCCGGCGGAGGTCTGCGGCCCGCGGTGATCGGACGCCGACCTGGACGCGGCCGCGTTCGGCATCGCCGACACCCGGACCCCGATGGGCAACCGCACGGTGGTGGAGAAGGGCACGCAGAGCATGGCGGGGGAGCGTGTGTTGCCGCTCCCGAGCCTCGTACGGGAGGCGCGGAAGACGTTCCGCGCCACGCAGGCAGTGGACGCCTGGCGGCGGGTGAGGGGTACGAGGGCCGCGGGTATGAGGGAGGTCTCGCAGGGGGGCGTGACAGATCAAGGTGCGAACCCGTGACCGAAGGCAAGACCGAGTTCCATGACGCTTCCGGGGCGCGCCTTCGCGATTGCACTCGCTCCTTGTCACGGATGCCGTGGGCGTCAGGCTTGGCGCAGGCAGAGGGAGCCCCACTGGAAGCCCGCGCCGATCCCGGCGAGTACGTAGGTGTCTCCCGGGAGCAGGCTGCCCTCGGTGAGGGCGGAGTGGAGCGCGGTGAACATACCGGCTGATCCGGTGTTGCCCAGTCGGTCGACGGTGACGGGAGCGCGCTCCGGGGGGATGCCCAGGGTGGTCATCGTCTCGGTGAGGATGTTCAGGTTCGCCTGGTGCAGGAAGAAGTGTCGGACACGGTCGATCGGCATGCCCGCGCGCCGGACGGCGTTCGTGATGCTCTCGGGCAGGCGGGTCGTCGCGGTGTTCCAGACGGCGCGTCCGTCCATGCGCAGAAAGTGGTCACCGGCGGTGGCGGAGGCGCTGCTGGTCGGCACGCGGGAGCCGCCGGCGGGGATCTGGACGCCGTAGGACAGCTGGGAGCCGAGGTCGTAGGAGAGCAGCCCCGCTCCGGGAGCGTCGGTGCGCGTGAGGACGACGGCCGCCGCGGCGTCCCCGAAGAAGACACCGGTGGTGCGGTCGGCGGGGTCCGTGACCCGGGAGGCGCAGTCGGCCGCGATGAGCAGGACGGTGGTGAGGGAAGGGTTCTGCAACAGGTGGGCGGCGATCAGCATGGCATGGACGCCGTTGGCACAGGCGGCCTGGGTGACGTCCAGGGCCAGGGCGGTGTGGGCGCCGAGGGCGTCCTTGACGATCAGCGCGGTCGACGGGAGCGGCTGGTCCCCCGTGTAGGTGGCGACGATGACAGCGTCCAAGCGGTCGGGCGTGACGCCGGCCGAGTCCAGGGCCGGCGCGGCGGCGGCGACGCACATGTCGGAGGTCGCCAGGGACGGGGCCAGGCGGCGGCGTTCCCGGATGCCAGTGCGGCTGGTGATCCACTCGTCGCTGGTGTCCAGGGTGCGGGTGAGTTCCTTGTTGGTGACGACCGCCGGTGGCAGGTGCATCCCGGTCCCGGCGACGGCGAAGGGCACGGGCAGACCGGCGCCGGTCTGATGGAAGAGGGTCCGGTCCTCGGTGACGGTCACCCCAGGGAGCTCCGTTCCTGCGCGATCGGTTCCCCTAGAGAGAAGCCCATGTCCGTTCCCTTCTTCGGCGGTTCGTCGGAATCGATCTCCACCGCTTCAGCATCGTTTCATAGAGCACTGATCGCAGACATCGGATTTCCTTCGTCTGCGTGATGAAATGCTCAACCGCTTGACATGGCAGCCTGAGTGACCGGTAACTGCGAAAGGTCGTGCGTCAATCCTGTGATGACGCACATCGACACCGTTCGAGTGGATCGGGGACGGGCATTCCTTACGCGGCCGACACCACGTCACCGGGTGCCGTGGTCTTCGGCCCGTTGGGAGACCTGCGGGGCCGCTTAGAGTGCGAAGCGGAGAGGGGGCCCAAGTCACCGGCCACGGCGGACCTTTGCGCTCCCTCGCGCGGCATTCCGCGTGCCAGCCAGCTCTTGGCGCCCTTTTCCAGTCGGAACGAAAGTTCACACGTGAGGCCACAGATCACCGACATGCATCAGATCACCGGACCGCGCCAGGCCGTTGATCCAGGCAGAGCCCACCACCGCGCCGCCCCCGCATTCGCTCACTCGCACGGGACCGACGGGTCCCTTTCCGTCCAGCAGAACCACTCCGCCCTGCGCGCCGCGCTCGCCGTCGCCACAGAGGACGCCATCATCTACGACCTGGACGGCATCGGCCGCCAGTACACCACCCTCTGCGCCGAACTCCCCGGTGTCGCCATGCGCTTCGCGATGAAGGCGTGTCCGGTGGACGAGGTGCTCGGTCACCTCGCCGGCCTCGGTGCCGGCTTCGACGCCGCGAGCCCCCAGGAGATCGCGCAGGCGCTGCGCACCGGGGTCGCCCCCGGGCTGATTCACTACGGCAACACCGTCAAGTCCGATCGCAACATCGCCGCGGCCTACCGTCTGGGCGTGCGCGACTTCGCCACCGACAGCCAGGAGGACGTCGCGGCGATCGCCGCACACGCCCCCGGGTCGCGGGTGTTCTGCCGGATCGCGACCACCGGCGAAGGAGCGCTGTGGGGCCTCAGCCGTAAGTTCGGCTGCTCACCCGAGGACGCGCCGCGCGTGCTGGCTACCGCCCGCACCCTCGGACTGGTCCCTTCCGGCCTCTCCCTGCACGTCGGTTCCCAGCAGATGACCGCCGAAGCGTGGGCCACGGCGATTGACTCACTGGCCGCAGTGCTCCGGGCGCTCGGCCGACGCGGCATCACCCCGGACCGGATCAACCTCGGCGGCGGACTGCCCGCCCTCGGTGTCCTGGACCGGTGCGGGCGGCCGCTGGTGCCGCCGTTGGGCAGCATGTTCACGGCGATCCGCGAAGGTATGGCACGACTGCGCGCCGCCCACGCCGTCCCGCTCCACTTCCTGCTGGAGCCTGGCCGGCACCTGGTCGCCGACCACGGAGCGATCCGTGCCCACGTCGCACGGCTCACCTCCCGGCACCGGCTCGACGGCACCCGCGAGCGCTGGCTCTACCTGAGTTGCGGCAAGTTCAACGGCCTCTACGAGATCGACCAGTTGCAGTACCGCATGGAGTTCCCCACACATCCCGGCGGACAGTTCGTCGACGCCGTGGTGGCCGGACCGACCTGCGACAGCGACGACGCGTTCGCCCAGGAGGGCGGTCCGGTACGGGTCCCGCGCGCGCTCGCCTCCGGCGACCCGGTGTGGGTCCACTCCTGCGGCGCGTACGCCACCGCCTACGCCACGCGCGGCTTCAACGGATTCGAGCCGCTGCCGTGCACCTGTGTCGGAGACTGGGCGCCGGGCGGGGAAGACGCATGACCGACACCGGAATCCGGCTGCTCCAGGACGAGGACTGGGACGACGTGGTCGCGCTGGAAGCGCTCGCCTACGCAGCGAGCGGCCTGTCCGAGGGTCCCGCGGCGCTGCGCTCCCGGTACCGTGCCTCACCCTCGACCTGCTTCGTGCTGGAGCACGCGGGTGCCTTCGGCGGCTACCTGCTGGCCCTGCCGTACCCGCTGTTCCGCTGCCCGGACCTGAGCCTGGCCGAGCGGGGCGTCGGGTACGAAGGTCACCGGGGGAGCAACCTTCACCTCCACGACCTGGCGCTCGCCGAACGCGTCCGCGGCCTGGGCATGGCCCGCCGGATGACGCGGCACCTCGAGGAGACCGGCCGGGAGGCCCGCCATCGGTCCCTCTCGTTGGTCGCCGTGCAGGGCTCCCGTCCGCTGTGGTCCCGGCTGGGCTACCGTCCCCGGCCCGAGGTCGCGCTGCCCGCCGGCTATGGCGTCGAGGCGGTCTACATGACGAAGTCGCTGGGTTCCGCCGCCGATGCGCCGCCCGGGCCCGCCGGCGGTGCCGACGGAACTCGCGGAACCAGCTGATGCCGGTCCCCGCACGCCCGAATCCCCACGCCACTCCCCATCGCTCGTCGAGACACGACACGCCGGTCACGGACGCCTGCCCGCCCACGCGATACCCCGCATACCCGTGACAGGGCCGCCGGCGCGTCCGTGTCACACGGGCAGGCCGCCCCTTGAGAGACCGCTCCCGACCGGCCGCGCCGGCCGGGAGCGCCCTCGTCAGTAGCGCCAGCGGACGGCCTCGACGACCTCCGCGTCCGTGCACCCGGAGAACAGTTTCGCCTCCGCCTGCCGCACGGCCAGCACGGTCTCGTACAACTCGCCGCCGAGCGCCTCCCGCAGCGGCGCCGACTTCTCGATCGCGTCGATCGCCTCCGGCAAGCTGGCCGGGAGGCGCTCGGCCGAGCCGAAGGCGGCGGGATCGCTCGGCGTCTCGGGCGGGAGCGGCAGCCCGGACTCCAGGCCGGCGAGCCCGGCGGCCAGCACGCCGCCGACCGCCAGGTACGGGTTGGCGGCGGCGTCGAAGCACTTCACCTCGGCATTGGCCTGCCCGGCGGCCGAGCCGGTGATCAGGCGCAGCGCCGCCTCACGGTTCTCCAAGCCCCAGCAACGGTAGGCCCCCGCGAAACGAGAGGGCACCAGCCGCAGGTAGGAAGCGACGCTGGGCGCGCCGAGGGCGAGCAGGGCGGGCAGCTCCGCCAGTACGCCTGCGAGGAACCGTTCGGCGTCGGGATGCAGCCCGTGGCGCCCGGGGCCGCCGTGCGCGAGGTTGCGCCCCCCTCGCCAGAGGCTGAGGTGTAGGTGACTGCCGTTGCCGAGTGAACCTTCGGTGAAGACGGGCGCGTACGAGACCCGCAGGTTGTGGCGGGCGGAGACGGCGCGGATGGTGTGGCGCACCAGCATGGTGGTGTCCGCCGCCTCGACCGGCCCTTCGGCGGCGACCGAGACCTCGAACTGCCCGGCGGCGTACTCGGGATGGAGCTGGAGCACGGTCAGCCCCTGGTCGGTGAGGACGCGCAGCAGGTCCCGCAGGTAGTCGGAGTGCTCGACGAAGCGGGTCATCCCGTACGCGGGCCCGAACGTCGCGGGCGTCCCGGCGGCGTCGGCCACCACCCATTCGACCTCGATGCCGGCCTTCACGGAGAACCCCCGCTCCTCGACCGCCTCGGCGGCCCGGCGGGCGAAGCCGCGCTGGCAGCCGGGATGCGGGGTGCCGTCCTGCGCGTAGCGGTCAGCCGGCGCCCAGGCCCAGCCTGGCTGGGCGGCGAGCGGGACGAGCCGATCGAGGTCGGGGACGAGCCGCAGGTCGCCCACCGGGCCGGTGCTTGAGGGTGTGACGGCGAAGGAGTCGTCCACCAGGGCGAGGTCGAAGCAGGGCACCGCTCCCACGCCGTACTCGGCGGCGTGCGCCAGCCGGGCGCGCGGGACGGACTTCACCCTGGTGAGGCCGGCGTTGTCGACCCATCCGAACACCACCCCGTCGATTCCGTCGGCTTCGAGCTGGGCTTCGGCTGCCCGGGCCTGGTCGGCCCTTTCAGCGCCGGGACACGTGATGGTCATGCCGGCCATGCTCGTCTCGGCAGAAGCCGGTGTGCCACCGGCAGACCGGGAGTTCACTCGTCCGTGCGGGGCGAATATCGGAGACCAGTACTAATAGGTTTATCCGAAGAGTATGGATAGGGTACTCGCATGAGTGAAATCGTCCAGCTCCATTTGGTCTCATCGGGCGTGTCTGGACTACGGTGAACTAGGAGCGGACGGTTCACCACTTCGGCGAAAAGGCCACCCGGCAGGCCGTCCGGCACGGAATTCCCGACAATGACTAAGACGGACTTCTTCCAGATTCCCTCCGTCTTTCTCGTCGCGCGTCCGGAATCAGCCGCGCCCTGGGCCCCTGTCCGGAATTCGCGTGAAGAGGTTGGAGCGCCATGCCCCCCGTCGTCCCCCCGTTCCTGATCGGTCTCATCGCGGCCCCCCTGGCCAAGCGCATCCTCAAGCCGCTCGTGCGGGGCGTCATCACGACGTCCGTCGGTGTCGTCATGGAAGTCAAGAAGGCGGCCCACGAGGCAGGGGAGAACATCAACGACCTCGCGGCCGAGGTGGCTGCCGACGTGATGGCGACGCAGATCGCGTCAGCCGAGGGCGCGGCTCCGGCGGGCGAGACGGCCGTGGCCGGGGACCGGGGCGAAGGGGAAGGCAAGATCCCGAGGACCCGCGCGACCACCGGCGCGGGAAAGGGACAGTGACCCTTTGACGCCCGGTCCGGCCGGCCGCCCCGGCCCGTCCTGGCGACGGCCGCACCCCCGCCCCTGTAGGGGTTTCCGTTCCCTCGCAGTGATCCGCCGCGCGCCGCACTCCGCCGTGCCCGTCGGCGGGTTACCCGTGACCTCCGCGAACAGGTGATCGTACGCATGTCATCGCTAGTGGGTGCCGCAACAGGACTCCGGACCGTGGAAGGGGACGCGCGCCCACGCTCGGTCACTCCGGGCCGTCAGCGCTGGGACGTGAGACTGGTGATGGGCCGGCCACGGACGGCCGAACTCCTCACCGCCGCACTCCGTCGCATCCCCGGGATCACCGAGGCCCGGGCCAACCCCGTGACCGGTGGTCTGCTGGTCCGGCACGACGCCGGGGTGCGCGCCGCGGACGTCGGCCGGATGGTCCGCAGAGCGGTCACCGTGATCGCCGGTGATCCGGCCGGCGCCGGCGGACGTCCGGCGTCGGCCCGAGCCGCCGACGTGCCGGCAGCCCACCCGGCTCACGCCTCGGTCGTGCGACCGGTGCTCGCGGTCGGCACGGGGACCGCGGCGGCAGTCGCGCTGGCCAAGGGATCCGCGCTGACCAGGCAGCTGGTGGCGCTGGGCGGGGTGACCGTCGCGACCGGGGCCGTCCTGCGCAAGGCATGGCACGGAACGGCCGACGCGCCCCCAGGGCCGGGCGGGCGTGCAACGCCCGACAGCGCCCCGGACACGGCCGGGCGGGGTGCCGGACGGCATCCCTTGCTGGAGATCGTCGGACCACACCGCCGCCGCCTTTCCCGTGCCGCTGTCCTGTCCGTCGCCTGTCAGGTCTCGGAGGTCGCCCTCGGAACCTTCCTCGGCTGGACAGGATTGGTCCTCATCAAGGGCCAGGCGGCCCCGCTGGCCCGCCTCGGCCTGACCACCGCTTCGGCGCAACTTCTGGGCCTCGCCGGGCTGGTGGCCGGCGCGTGCGCCGCCGTGGCGGGCCTGTCGTACGCATCGAACCTTCAGTGGCGCCGGCTCGGCCAGGACGTGGAACACGACTGGCGCAGCCGCACGTACCAGCACGTCCAGCACCTCGAGCTGCGGCACCTGGAAGGGGAGCGGACCACCCGGGTGGCCGGCGCGCTCACCGACGACGTCGGCCAACTGGGCGCCTTCTTCGCCGGGCCGGCCAACGAGGTGCTGCAACTCGGCACCAGCCTGGCCCTCCTGATCCCGGCGTTCCTGCTGCTCGCCCCGCAGATCGCCTGGATCGCGTTCCTGCCGATCCCGGTCGTCGCCTGGCTGTCGCTGCGTCACCAGGACAAGGCCGCCGCCGACTACGCCGTCACCGGCGAGCGGCGGGCCCGGCTGGGCAGCCAAGTGATCAACTCGCTGGAGGCCGGAGCCACCGTCAAGAGCTTCTGTGCCGAGGACCACGAGGCCGACCGCGTCGACGAGTTGAGCGAGGCCGCCCAGGAGAGCAGCCGGCGGACCGACCGCAGCACCATCCGGCACACCGAGACCGTCCGGGCCTGCACCACCGCGTCGATGGCCGGCACACTGCTGATCGGCGGCCGTTCGGTGCTCAACGGCACCCTGCGCTTCGAGGTCTTCAGCCCGCTGATCGGGCTGCCCCAGATGCTGCTCATGCGGATGAGCCGGCTCGGCGGCATCGTCGACCAGTACCAGCGCACCATCGCCTCCTACGACCGGGTCCAGCGGCTGCGGGCCCTGCCTGTCGAGGCCGACGGCACCGGAGGAGCGCTCGACGCCGACCACGTACGCGGCGAGATCGTCCTGGACCGCGTGTCCTTCGCCTACCCCGGTCGCACTCCGGCGTTGGAAGACCTCTCGATGACCATCCCGGCCGGTCAGGTCACCGCTCTGGTCGGCGCCACGGGCTCGGGCAAGACCACGATCGCCAGGCTCCTGCTGCGCTTCCAGGACGCGGACCGCGGCAGCGTCCTGCTCGACGGGCGGGACGTGCGCGAACTGTCGCGGCACGACCTGCGCCGCACCATCGGGCTCGTCGCCCAGGACCCGTTCCTCTTCGACGGCACCATCGCCGACAACATCCGCTACGGCACCTTCGACGCCTCGGACGGGGCAGTGGTCGAAGCGGCCAGGACGGCCGAGGCCCACGCCTTCGTCGCGGCGCTGCCCGACGGCTACGAGACGGTGATCGGAGAGCGCGGTACGGCGCTCTCCGGCGGACAGCGCCAGCGGATCGCGCTGGCGCGCGCCATCCTCAAGAACGCGCCGGTCGTCATCCTCGACGAAGCCACCTCCGCCGTGGACAACGAGACAGAAGCCGCCATCCAGCGCACGCTCCGCGGCTTCGCGGCCGACCGGACCATGCTGGTCATCGCCCACCGGCTCTCCACGGTCCGCCACGCCGACCGCATCTACGTCATGGACGCCGGCGGCGTCGTGGCCGAGCAGGGCACCCACGACGAACTCCTCGCGCGGCACGGACTCTACGCGTCCCTCTGGCAACTCCAGGCCGGCGAACCCGCCGCCTGACCCCCGTCCCCGCCCGGCCGACCGCGTGACGACACCGCGGTCGGCGCGCTCCGGCGTGCCCTGTCACCACGCCTGCCCAACCTTCGGAGGTACCCGCATGTCCCGTCGCGATGGTGACGTCCTTCCGCTGACAGCCGCCCAGCGCGAGATCTGGCTCGCCGAGCAGAGCTCCCGGACGCCGATCGCCGGCTACCGCGTCGGCGAGTGCCTGGAGATCCACGGCCCGGTGGACAGGGAGCTGTTCGAGACGGCACTGCGCCGGGTGGTCGACGAGGTCGACGCCCTGCACGTGACCTTCGCCGACGACGGCGACGGCCCGCGCCAGATCGTCCGGGAGAGCTGGGACTGGGCCCCGGCCCACCTCGACCTCAGTGCCGAGCGCGACCCCCGGGCGGCGGCCCTGCAATGGATGGAGCGGGACCTGCTGCGCCCGCTGGACCTCGCCCGCGACCCGCTGTTCGGCCACGCGCTGATCAAGGCGTCGCCGACGGAGTACCTCTGGTACCTGAACTACCATCACCTGGTACTCGACGCGATCAGCAGCTCCATGCTCCGCCGACGGGTCGGTGAGGTGTACTCCGCCCTGGCCGAGGGTGCCGCCGTGCCCCCCTGCCCGTTCGGCCCGCTGCGGGACCTGATCGACAGCGACGCCGCCTACCGCGCTTCCGCCGACTTCGCCGCCGACCGCGCCTACTGGACCGAGCGCTTCGCCGACCTGCCCGCCCCGACCCGGCTCACCGACACCTCCACGACCGACCCGCACCGCCCCCTTCGGCTCGCCGAAGAGCGCGAACTGCGCCGCCCGGACGCGTTGCGGGCGGCGGCGAACCGGTCCGGGGTCCGCTGGTCCCGGCTGCTGGTCGCCGCGACCGCCCTCTACGCGCACCGGCTGACCGGCGACCAGGACGTGGTGCTGGCTCTGCCCGTCACCGCCCGCCGCGGCGCCGACCGCGACCTGATGGCGGTGCCGGGCACGACCTCCAACGTGGTGCCGCTGCGGCTGACCGTGCGGCCGGACATGCCCTGGCGCGAACTGGTCGCCCAGGCGGCGCGGGAGGTCGAGACGGCCGTCGCGCACGAGCGTTACCGCAGCGAGGACCTGCTACGGGACCTCGGCGTCACCGGCGGCATCGGGACGGCGTTCCCGCTGATCGTCAACATCATGGCCTTCAATTCCCGGCCGAACTTCGCCGGGCACCCGGCCTCCGTGCACCACTTCGTGTCCGGCTCGACCACCGACCTCGCCGTCTGGGTCTTCGACTACCGCGACGGCAACCCGCCGCTGCTCCGGCTGCACGGCTCCCCACAGGCGTACGACCCCGGCGACCTCGCCGACCACCAACGGCGGCTGCTCGCGCTCCTCGACACCCTCGCGGACCGGGAGGAGGACGAGCCGGTGGGCCGGGTCCCCCTGCTCACCGACGAGGAGCACCGCGAGTCCGCGGCGCTCGGCACCGGCCCGGTCGCCCCGGCCCCCGCCGCGAGCCTGCCGGAGCTGTTCAGGGAGCACGTCCGGGCGACCCCGGACCTCGTCGCCCTGGTGTGCGGCGACGCCTCCCTGACGTACGCGGAACTGGACGCGCGGGCGAACCGGCTGGCGCACACTCTGATCGCTCGGGGAGCGGGCCCGGAGCGGCTGGTGGCGGTGGCTCTGCCGCGCTCGGCCGAGCTGGTGGTGGCAGTGCTCGCGGTGCTGAAGACCGGGGCGGCGTTCGTGCCCGTCGACCCCGAGTACCCCGCCGCCCGGACGGCCCTTCTGCTCGACGACACCCGGCCGGCCCTGCTCGTCACGGATACCCGCGGTGCGGAGCGGCTACGTCCTGCCGGTCCCGTCGACCGGCTGGTCCTCGACGATCCGGAGACGGTCGCTACGCTGGCCTCCCGCCCGGCGAACGACCCGGCGGTGGCCATCGCCCCGGAACACCCCGCGTACGTCATCCACACCTCGGGCTCCACCGGACGGCCCAAGGGCGTGCTGCCCACCCACGGCGGCCTGCTCGACCTGCTCATCGACCTCCAGCAGCACTTCGCGCCAGTGCTCGATGCCCGGCAGCGGCAGCGGCTGCGGGTCGCGCTGACCACCTCCGTCTCCTTCGACGCCTCCTGGAACCAGTTGCTCGCCCTGTTCGGGGGCCACGAGCTGCACGTCCTGGACCAGGCGACCTGGTCCGACCCCGACGCCCTCGTCGGTCACGCGGCGCGCCGGGGGCTGGACTACCTCGAAGCCACCCCTTCCTACCTGCAGGAGCTGGTCGCGCACGGGCTGCTGAGCGACCCGCAGTGGCGCCCCGCCCTGGTCGCGGCGGGCGGCGAGCCCGTCCCGCGGGAGCTGTGGGAGCGGCTGCGGTCGGCCGAGGGCGTGACCTGCCTCAACCTGTACGGGCCGTCCGAATGCACCGTCAACTCGGTCGTCGCGCCGATGGAGTCGAGCCCGCGCCCGGTGATCGGCAGACCGGTGACCAACACCCGGCTGTACGTGCTCGACGGCGCCCTGCGGGCCCTGCCGGCCGGTGCGCGCGGCGAGCTGTACATCGCGGGCGCGGGGCTGGCGCGCGGCTACCTGAACCGGCCGGGGCTGACCGCGGGGCGGTTCGTCGCGGACCCGTTCGGGCCGAGCGGTTCGCGCATGTACCGCACCGGCGACCTGGTGTGCTGGGACGCGGCCGGGAACCTGGAGTTCCTCGGCCGCACCGACGACCAGGTCAAGGTCCGCGGAGTGCGGGTCGAACCGGGCGAGATCGAGGCCGCACTCGCCGAGCACCCCCGGGTCGCCCGAGCCGCCGTGACGGCGCACACCGGACAGGGAGGGGAGCCACGGCTCGTCGCCTACGCGGTACCCGAGCCCGGCGCCACCGTGACCGGCGCCGCCCTCCGCGACCACCTGCGCGACCGGCTGCCCCGGCCCATGGTGCCGTCCGCGTACGTGCTGCTGGACGCACTGCCCCTGACCCCGAACGGCAAGCTCGACCGGCGGGCCCTGCCCGCGCCCGGCCCTGAAGGGCCCGCCGTGCCGGGGCGCGCCCCACGCAACGCGACCGAACACCTGCTCGTCGGGCTGTTCGCCGAAGTGCTCGCCGTGCCCGACGCCGGACCGGACGACAACTTCTTCGACCTTGGAGGGCACTCCCTGCTCGCCACCCGGCTGGTCGCCCGGATCCGCTCGGTCCTCGGCGTGGAGCTGCGACTGGGCGACCTGTTCGACGCGCCCACGGCGGCGGAACTGGCGGCGGCCGTGGACCGCGCGGACCGGGCCCGCCCGGGGCTCGTGCCCCAGGAGCGGCCCGACGCCGTCCCCCTGTCCTTCGCGCAGCGCCGCCTGTGGTTCCTGCACCGCATGGAGGGCCCGAGCGCCACCTACAACATTCCACTGGCGGTGCGGTTGTCCGGGGACCTGGACCAGCGGGCCCTGGAAGCCGCCCTGGTGGACGTGGTCGAGCGGCACGAGAGCCTGCGCACCGTCTACCCCGCGATCGACGGCGTGCCGTGCCAGCGGGTGCTGGCCCCGGAGGCGGCCAGGCCCCGGCTGCGGACGACCCGGACCGGCGAACACGAGCTGCCCGAGCGGCTCGCGCAGGCGGCCCGGTACGGCTTCGACCTCGCCGAGGAGCCGCCGCTGCGCGCCGAACTCTTCCGGCTGACGGCCGAGGAGCACGTACTGCTGCTGGTCGTGCACCACATCGCCGGCGACGGCTGGTCGACGGGCCCGCTCTCGCGGGACCTCACGGCCGCCTACGCCGCCCGCGCGGAGGGCGCGAAGCCCAGGTGGTCGCCGCTGCCGGTCCAGTACGCCGACTACGCCCTCTGGCAGCGGGAGCTGCTCGGCGACAGCACGGACCCGGACAGCCTGCTGAACCGTCAGCTCGCCTACTGGCGTCATCGGTTGGCGGAACTCCCCGATCAGTTGGAACTGCCGTTCGACCGGCCCCGGCCGGCCTCCATGTCCTACCGGGGCGACCGGCTGCCGGTGCGGATCGACGCCGAACTGCACCAGGGCCTGCGGACGCTCGCCCGCAGTGGCGGCGCCAGTCTCTTCATGGTGCTCCAGGCCGGGCTGGCCGCCCTCCTGGGCAGGCTGGGCGCGGTCACCGACATCCCCATCGGCACACCCGTCGCCGGACGCACCGACGAGGCCGCCGACGACCTGGTCGGCTTCTTCGTCAACACCCTGGTCCTGCGCACCGACTTGTCCGGGAACCCGTCCTTCACCGAACTGCTCGGCAGGGTGCGCACCGACGCGCTCGCCGCGTACGCGCACCAGGACGTGCCGTTCGAGCACCTGGTGGAGGCGCTGAACCCGTCCCGGTCACTGGGGCACCACCCACTGTTCCAGACCATGCTCGCGTTGCAGAACGCACCGCTCGGCACCCTCGACCTGCCCCGGCTGCGGGTGACGACCGACCTGGCGCCCACCGGGACGGCCAAGTGCGACCTGACCTTCGTCCTCACCGAACAGCCCGGCAAAGACGGCCTGTCGGGGGTGGTGGAGTACAGCACCGACCTGTTCGACGCGCCCACCGTGACCGACATCGTCGAGCGATGGCTGCGGCTGCTGCGCGCCGTTGTCACCGACCCGGACCGCAGGCTCGGCCGGGTGGACCTCCTGTCCCAGGAAGAGCTGCGCGCGCTGCTCCCGGCGTCCACCGGCACGCGCGAGGAGCCGCCGGCGGACAACCTGACCGCGCTGTTCGAGCGGCGGGTACGGCAGCACCCGGACGCCGTCGCCGTCACCGACGGCGACGTCTCTCTGACCTACACCGAGCTGAACGCCCGTGCGAACCGGCTCGCGCACGCCCTGATCACCCGTGGGGTGGGTCCGGAGCGGCGGGTGGCACTGGCGCTGCCGCGCTCGGCCGAGCAGGTCGTGGCGGTGCTCGCCGTGCTGAAGGCGGGCGGCGCCTACCTCCCGGTGGACCCGTCGTACCCCGCCGCGCGGATCAGCCACCTCCTCCAGGACGCCGGACCCGCGCTCCTGGTGACCACGGGCCGGACCGGCGAACTGCCCGGCACGTACCACGTGGACCGGCTGCTGCTGGACGCCACCGACCTGGACGGCCTGCCGGACACGGACCCGGCGGTCCCGCTCGACCCGCGGCACGCGGCCTACGTCATCTACACCTCCGGCTCCACCGGCGCCCCCAAGGGCGTGGTTGTCCCGCACCGCAACGTGGTCAGGCTGTTCGACGCGACCAGGGAACTGTTCGACTTCCGCGCCCAGGACGTCTGGACGCTCTTCCACTCCTACGCCTTCGACTTCTCGGTGTGGGAGCTGTGGGGTCCGCTGCTGCACGGCGGCCGCCTGGTGGTCGTCGACCACGAAACCAGCCGCTCGCCCGACCGCTTCCTGGCCCTCCTCGCCCGCGAGCGGGTGACCGTGCTCAACCAGACGCCGTCCGCGTTCTACCAGCTCATGCAGGCCGACGCGGAGTACCCGGAGATCAGCCGCGGCCTCGCGCTGCGCACGGTCGTGTTCGGCGGCGAGGCGCTGGAGCACGCCCGGCTGGCGAGCTGGTACGAGCGGCACCCGGACGACGCGCCGCGGCTGGTCAACATGTACGGCATCACCGAGACCACGGTGCACGTCACCCACGCGGCGCTCGACCGGACCAGCGCCGCCGGCCACATCGGCACGGCCCTCGCGGACCTGCGGACGTACGTGCTGGACGCCCACCTGCGTCCGGTCCCCCCGGGAGTGCACGGCGAGCTGTACGTCGCGGGGGCCGGCCTGGCGCGCGGCTACCTCGACCGGCCCGGCCTGACCGCCGGGCGGTTCGTCGCCGACCCGTTCGGCCCACCCGGGTCGCGGATGTACCGCAGCGGCGATGTCGTGCGCCGCGCGGCCCGGGGGTCCCTCCGGCCGGAGGCTGGGGGAGGCAGCCTGCGCTACGTCGGCCGCGCCGACCAGCAGGTGAAGGTGCGCGGCTTCCGGATCGAGCCCGGGGAGATCGAGGCCGCGCTGGCCGCGCACCCCGGCGTCGCCCAGGTCGCCGTCCTCGCCCGGCAGGACCGGGCCGACGACACCCGGCTGGTCGCCTACCTGGTGCCCGCCGCCGGAGCCGGGCCCCGGCCGGACGAGCTGCGCACGCACCTGGCAGCACGCATGCCGCAGTACATGGTGCCGTCGGCGTTCGTCGAACTGGACGCGCTGCCGCTGACGGCCAACGGCAAGCTGGACCACCGGGCCCTGCCCGCCCCCGACCTCGCGCCGACGGCCCCCGCCCGCGCGCCGCGCACCGCGCAGGAGCGGATCCTGTGCGAGCTGTTCGCCGAGGTCCTGGGCGTCGCGTCGGCCGGTGTCGACGACGGCTTCTTCGACCTGGGCGGGCACTCGCTGCTGGCCACCCGCCTCGCCGCCCGCATCCGGACGACGCTCGGCGTGGAAATGCCGCTGCGCACCCTCTTCGAGGCGCCGACCCCGGCCGGTCTGGCCGCCGCCCTGGTGGCGGCCGGACCGGCGCAGCCCGCGCTGGCCCGGCGCGAACGCCCCCAGGCGATCCCGCTCTCCTTCGCCCAGCGACGCCTGTGGTTCCTCCATCAGCTGGAGGACGCCGGCGCCAACTACCACATCTCCCTGGCCTGGCGCCTGTCCGGAGAACTGGACCGGCGGGCCCTGGAGGCTGCTGTGACGGACGTGGTGGCCCGGCACGAGAGCCTGCGCACCGTCTTCCCGGCGGTGGACGGCGTCCCCCGCCAGCGGGTGCTGGACGTGGAGGAGGCCCGTCCCCGGCTCCTCGTGAACCGGACGACCGAGGCGGAGCTGACGGACGTGATGGCGCGTGCGCAGGCCCGCCCGTTCGACCTGGCCCTCGACGCACCGCTGCGCACCGAGCTGTTCGAGCTGGCGGCGGACGAGCACGTCTTCCAGGTGGTTCTCCACCACATCGCGGGCGACGGCTGGTCGCTGGGCCCCCTCGCGCACGGACTGACCACCGCCTACGCGGCACGCCGCCGGGGTGAGGCACCGCAGTGGGCCGAGCTGCCGGTCCAGTACGTCGACCACACGCTGTGGCAGCACGAGCTGTTGGGCGACGCCGCCGACGAGGACAGCCCCCTCGCCCGCCAGACGGCCTACTGGACGCGGCAGTTGGCGGACCTGCCCGAGCGGCTTCCGCTGCCCGGCGACCGGCCCCGCCCGGCCCTCGCCTCCCACCGGGGCGGGTCCGTCCGGGCCGAGCTGGACGCCGACCTGCACCGCGGGCTGCGCGAACTCGCCCGCGCCCATGGCACCAGTCTGTTCATGGTGCTCCAGGCCGGGCTGGCGGTGCTGCTGAGCAAGCTCGGCGCGGGGGACGACATCCCGGTCGGTAGCCCCGTCGCGGGCCGGACCGACCAGGCCCAGGACGAACTGGTCGGCTACTTCGTCAACACGCTGGTCTTCCGCACCGACACCTCGGGCGACCCGACGTTCGCCGAACTGCTGGGCCGGGTCCGGGAGACCGCACTGGCCGGGTACGCCCACCAGGACCTGCCCTTCGAGTACCTGGTGGAGGTCCTCAACCCGTCCCGGTCGCTGGCGCACCACCCCCTGTTCCAGGTCATGCTGGTGCTGCAGAACGCCCCCCGCGCCGACTTCGCGCCGCCCGGCCTGCGCGTCGCCGACGTGCCGCCCGCCTCGACCACCGCCAAGCTCGACCTGCTCTTCACCCTGGCCGAGCGGCACGCCGAGGACGGCTCCCCGGTGGGGATCGACGCTTGCGTCGAGTACGCCTGCGACCTGTACGACCCGGCCACCGTCCGGACGATGTGCGAGCGGTGGACCCGGCTCCTGCGCGCCGTGGTCGCCGACCCGCGGTCCCGGCTCAGCCGGTTCTTCCTGCTCGACGCCGAGGAGCGCTCCCTGCTGACGGCGCTGGGCGCCGGTCCGGCGGCCCGGTCCTTCACCGAGAGCCTGCCGGAACTGTTCCGGGCACAGGTCCGTTCGACTCCGGACACCCTCGCGGTGGTGGGGCCGGACGCCCAGCTGACGTACGCGGAACTGGACGCGCGGGCGAACCGGCTGGCGCACGCGCTCCTGGCGCGCGGCGCCGGCCCGGAGCGGCTGGTGGCGGTGGCCCTGCCCCGGTCGGCCGACCTGGTGGTGGCCGTCCTCGCGGTGCAGAAGACCGGCGCCGCGTACCTCCCGGTCGACCCGGGATACCCGGTCGCGCGGATCGCGTACATGCTCGACGACGCCCGGCCGGTCCTGGGGGTGACCGACGCCCGCACTCGCGACCGACTGCCGCAGGCCGGTCCCGCCGACTGGCTGGTGACCGACGACCCGGCAACGGCCGGGACGGTGGCCGCGTGCCCGGCGACCGATCCGGGCGTCACCGTCCATCCCGACCACCCGGTCTACGTCGTCTACACCTCCGGTTCCACCGGGCAGCCCAAGGGCGTGGTGGCGACCCACGGCGGCCTGGCCAACCTGTTCGCCGCCCAGCACCCACTGGTCTTCCAGACGGGTGAGCGGATGCGGGTCGGGCTGACCACGTCCGTCTCGTTCGACGCCTCCTGTGACCAGATGTTCGCCCTCTACGCCGGCCACGAGCTGCACGTGCTCGACGAGGCGACCTGGACCGATCCGGACGCCTACCTCGCGTACGCCTCGCAGGCCGGGTTGCACACCGTCGGCGGCACCCCGTCCTACCTGCAGGTCCTCGTCGACCACGGCCTGCTGGACCACCCGCGGTGGCGGCCCTCGTTCGTCGGCCTCGGCGGAGAAGCCGTACCGGAGAGGCTCTGGGAGCGGTTGCGGGCGGCCGAGGGCGTTTCCTCCCTCAACTACTACGGGCCGGCCGAGTGCACGGTGGACTCGGTGTGCGCGCCGCTCCGGTCGCAGCCCCGCCCGGTGATCGGCCGGCCGCTCCACGGCGTACGGCTGTACGTGCTCGACGCCGCGCTGCAACCGGTGCCCACCGGGGTGCCCGGTGAGCTGTACCTCGCCGGTGCGGGCCTGGCGCGCGGCTACCTGCACCGGCCCGGGCTGACCGCGGCGCGATTCGTGGCGGACCCGTCCGGCCCGCCCGGCACGAGGATGTACCGCACCGGCGACCTTGCGCGCTGGGGCGCGGACGGGAACCTGGATTTCCTCGGCCGCACCGACGACCAGGTCAAGGTCCGGGGGTTCCGGATCGAACTGGGCGAGATCGAGGCGGCCCTGACGGCACACCCGCGGGTCGCGCGGGCCGCCGTGATCGTCCGGCAGGACCGGGCGGAGGACCCCCGGCTGGTCGCCTACCCGGTGCCCGCCGCCGGGGCCGTGCTCCGGCCCGAGGAGCTGCGGGCGCACCTGCGCGAGCGGCTGCCCGACTACATGGTGCCCGCCGTCTTCGTCCCCCTCGACGCCCTGCCGGTGAACGCCAGCGGCAAGCTGGACCGGCGCGCGCTCCCCGAGCCGGACACCGACGCGGCCCGGTCCGGCCGGGCCCCGCGCACACCCCAGGAACAGGTACTGGCGGGCCTGTTCGCCGGGGTGCTGGGCGTGTCCGAGGTCGGCGTCGACGACGACTTCTTCGACCTGGGAGGGCACTCCCTGCTGGCCACGCGGCTCGTGGCCCGGGTCCGTGCCGCACTCGACGTGGAACTCGCTCTGCGCACCCTGTTCCAGAGCCCGACGGTGGCCGGGCTGGCCGCCGCGCTGGGCGAGGCGGACCGGGCCCGGCTCGCCCTGCGGCGGGTCGAGCGGCCCGCGCTGGTGCCGCTGTCCTCCGCGCAGCGAAGGCTCTGGTTCCTGCGCCAGATGGAAGGCGCGGACTCCGTCTACAACATGCCGCTGGCGTGGCGGCTCACGGGGCCGCTGGACGTGCCCGCCCTGGAGACGGCGCTGGGTGACGTGGTCGACCGGCACGAGACCCTGCGCACGCTCTTCCCGTCGGTGGACGGCGTGCCCCACCAGCGGGTGCTGCCTCCCGCGCAGGCGCGCCCGGCGCTGTCGGTCGTCCCGGCCGACGAGACGGACCTGCCGGAGCTGCTGGCGCGGGCCGCGATTCGAGGCTTCGATCTCGCGGCCGAAGCACCGCTGCGCGCCGCCGTGTTCCGGGTGGCTGCCAACGACCACGTGCTGCTCCTGGTGATCCACCACATCGCCGGCGACGGCTGGTCGCTGGGCCCGCTCGCCGCCGACCTGGCCACCGCGTACGCGGCGCGCCGCGAGGGCGAGGAGCCCCGGTGGGCACCGCTGCCCGTGCAGTACGCCGACTACACCCTGTGGCAGTGCGAGCTGCTCGGCGACCCGGCTGACCCGGACAGCCTGTTCGCCCGCCAGCGGGCCTACTGGACGGAGCGGCTGGCGGACCTGCCGGAGCAGATCCGGCTCCCCGCCGACCGCCCCCGCCCCGCGGCCCCCTCCTACGCCGGTGGCCATCTCACGGTCGAGCTGGACGCGGACCTGCACGCCGGGCTGGTCCGCCTGGGCCGGGAGCACGGCGCCAGCGTGTACATGGTGCTCCAGGCCGCGCTGGCAGCCCTGCTGGACAAGCTCGGCGCCGGACAGGACATCCCGATCGGCGGCCTGATCGCCGGGCGGACCGACCAGGCCCTGGACGACCTCGTCGGCTTCTTCGTCAACACCCAGGTCCTGCGCACCGACACCAGCGGCGATCCGACCTTCGCCGAGCTGCTCGGCCGGGTCCGGGAGGGGGCGCTGAGCGCCTACGCGCACCAGGACCTGCCCTTCGAGCACGTCGTCGAGGCGTGCAATCCGTCCCGGCCCCTCGCCCGCCAGCCGCTGTTCCAGGTGCTGCTCGCGCTGCAGAACGTACCCGGTACCGAGTTCGCCCTGAGCGGTCTGACCGCCGACATCTTCCCGGTGCGGACGCCGACGGCCATGTTCGACCTCGGCTTCCACTTGCTGGAGCGCGGTGGCACGGGCGGAGGGGCCGAAGGCATCGTCGGGCGGGTCGAGTACAGCACCGACCTCTTCGACGCCGCCACGGTCGAGGCACTGGTCGCGCGGTGGCTGCGTCTGCTGGCGTCGGTGGCCGCCGGCCCGGACCGGCCGCTGAGCCGGATCGACGTCCTGACCGCCGAGGAGCGGCACGACCTGCTGGTCGCACGCAACGACACCGCGCGCCCGGTGTCCGCCGCCACCCTGCCCGCCCTGTTCGAGGCACGGGTCCGGTCCGCCCCCGAGGCCGAGGCGGTGGTGTTCGAGGACACCGTGCTGACCTACCGGGAGCTGAACCGCAGGGCCAACCGCCTGGCGCACGCGCTGATCGCACGCGGGGCCGGACCGGAGCAGGTCGTGGCCCTGCGGCTGCCGCGCTCCGCCGAGCTGGTCGTCGCCGTCCTCGCCGTCCTCAAGACGGGCGCGGCGTACCTGCCGGTCGACCCGGACTACCCGGCCGCCCGGATCGCGTACATGCTGCAGGACGCGCGCCCGGCCGTGGTGCTGGACGACCTCGGGGCCGTCGCACCGGACGGGGAGCTGCCGGAGCACGACCCAGCCGTCGTCGTGGACGCCCGCCACCCGGCCTACGTCATCTACACCTCGGGCTCCACCGGCAGGCCCAAGGCCGTCGTGATGCCCGCCGCCGGTCTGCTGAACCTGCTGGCCTGGCACCACGCATCCGTAGGCGGCGCACCCGGCACGCGCACCGCGCAGTTCACCGCTCTCAGCTTCGACGTCTCGGTGCAGGAGACGCTCTCCGCGCTGCTGTACGGCAAGACGCTGGTGGTGCCGACCGAGGAGCAGCGCCGCAGCGCCGAGCTGCTCGCCCACTGGCTGGACCGCCACGAGGTCGAGGAGCTGTTCGCGCCCAACCTGGTGGTCGAGGCGCTGGCCGAGGCCGCCGAGGAGGCCGGTCTCGCGCTGCCGAGGCTGCGGCTGATCGCGCAGGCCGGCGAGGCGATGCGGCTCGGCGGTGTCGTACGCCGCTTCCAGGCCCGGCGACCGGGCCTGGCACTGCACAACCACTACGGTCCCGCCGAGACCCATGTGATCACCGCCTACCCGCTCCCGGCCGACCCCGCCGACTGCCCGCTGCCCGTGCCGATCGGCCGCCCGATCGCCAACTGCCGGACGTACGTGCTGGACGCGGCGCTGCGACCGGCCGCACCCGGCGTGCTGGGCGAGCTGTACCTCGCCGGGGCGGGTCTCGCCCGCGGCTACCTGAACCGGTCCGGGCTCACCGCCACGCGGTTCGTCGCCGACCCCTACGGTCCGGGCGGCGCCCTGATGTACCGCACCGGAGACCTGGTGCGCTGGCGTACCGACGGCGAGCTGGAGTTCGCAGGCCGGGCGGACCACCAGGTGAAGGTACGAGGCTTCCGGGTCGAGCCCGGCGAGATCGAGGCCGAGCTGGCCGCGCACCCGTCGGTCGCCCAGGTCGCGGTGCTCGCCCGGGAGGACCGGCTCGTCGCCTACGTCGTCCCGCCGGCCACGACCGTGGCGAGCACGACGGAGCTGGCGGCGTACCTGCGCGACCGGCTCCCGGACCACCTGGTGCCGTCCGCCCTCGTGCTGCTGGACGCGCTGCCGTTGACGCCGAACGGGAAGCTGGACCGTGCGGCGCTGCCCGCGCCCGCGCCGGACACGGCCGTCGGCGGCCGGGCGCCGCGCACACCGCAGGAGCAGATCCTGAGCGAGCTGTTCGCCGAGGTGCTGGGCGTACCGCGGGTCGGCGTCGACGAGAACTTCTTCGACCTCGGCGGGCACTCCCTGCTCGCCACCCGGCTGGTCTCGCGGGTCCGCGCGACCCTCGGCGTCGAACTGGAGCTGCGCTCCCTGTTCCGGCACCCGACCCCCGCCGGAGTGGCCGCCGGGCTGCACGACACGGGCGCCGCACGCAAGGCCCTGGTGCCCCGGCCGCGTCCCGAAGTCATGCCGCTGTCGTTCGCCCAGCGCCGCCTGTGGTTCCTCCAGCAGTTCGGGGCCCCGAGCGCCACTTACCACATGCCGCTCGCCCTGCGCCTCTCCGGCGACCTCGACCGGGCCGCGCTGGATCAGGCGCTGGCCGACGTGGTGGCCCGGCACGAGACCCTGCGCACGGTCTTCCCGCACACCGCCGGGATCCCGCACCAGCGGGTCGTGGACGCCGCCGGGGTCCCCGTCGCGCTGACCGTGCGCGCGGCCGACGAGGCGGAGATGCCCGCCCTGCTGCGCGCCGCTGCGGTGAGGGCGTTCGACCTGACCCGGGAAGTGCCGCTGCGCGCCGAGCTGTTCGCCCTCTCTCCCGACGAGCACGTACTGCTGCTGGTCATGCACCACATCGTCGGTGACGGCTGGTCCATGGGCCCGCTCGCCCGCGACCTGGCGACCGCCTACGCCAGCCGCCGTGGTGGCGGCGCGCCCGCCTGGCCGCCGCTGCCCGTGACGTACGGGGACTACACCCTGTGGCAGCACGAGGTCCTCGGCGACGAGCACGACGAGGACAGCCTGTTCGCCCGCCAGGTCGCCTACTGGAAGGAGGCGCTGGCCGGCCTGCCCGAGCAGGTGCCGCTGCCCGCCGACAGGCCGCGCCCGGCCACCATGTCGTACGGCGGCGACCTGCTGGAACTGCGGTTCGACGCCGCACTGCACGCGTCCCTGCTGGAGGTGGCGCGCCGCTCGGGCACGACCCTGTTCATGGTGCTGCAGGCCGCGCTCGCCGCTCTGTACACGCGCCTGGGCGCCGGGACGGACATCGCCATCGGCAGCCCGGTCGCCGGGCGGACCGACGAGGCGCTGGACGACCTGGTCGGGTTCTTCATCAACACGCTGGTGCTGCGCACCGACACGAGCGGAGACCCGAGCTTCACCGAGCTGCTGGGCCGGGTGCGGGAGACGGCGCTGTCGGCCTACGCGCACCAGGACGTGCCCTTCGAGCACCTCGTGGAGGTCCTGAACCCGTCCCGTTCCCTCTCCCACCACCCGCTCTTCCAGACCGGCCTGGTCGTGCAGAACGCACCGGGCGGCGACTTCGACCTGCCGGGTCTCAGGGTCACCGGCATCCCCGTGCTGACCGGGACCGCACGGCTCGACCTGACCTTCGGGTTCGCGGAGGAGCACGGGCCGGACGGCGCGCCGGCCGGGCTCAGCGGTGCGGTCGAGTACAGCACCGACCTGTTCGACCGCGCGACGGTCGAGGCACTGGCCGCCCGCTGGAGCAGGCTCCTGGCCGCGGTCGTCGCCGCGCCGGACCTGCCGATCGGCGGGATCGACCTGCTGTCCGCCGACGAGCGCCGAGAGCTGCTGCCCGCCGCCGGGAGCGAAACGGCCGGGGGGAGCTTGCCGGCGCTGTTCGCGGCGCGGGCGGCACACACACCGGACGCGGTCGCGCTGGTGTGCGGCGACGTCGAGCTGACGTACCGGCAGCTCGACGCCCGGGCGAACCGGTTCGCGCACGTGCTCAGGGCGCGGGACGTCGGTCCCGAACACGTCGTGGCGGTGGCGCTGCCCCGGTCGGTGGAGTCGGTGGTCGCGGCCCTGGGCACGCTGAAGGCCGGGGCCGCGTACCTGCCGGTGGACCCGGCGTACCCGGCGGCGCGGATCGCGTACATGCTGGACGACGCCCGGCCGACGGTGGTCGTCGACGACCCGGCCCTGGTGGCCGGCTCCGCCGGCCTGCCGGAGACCGATCCGGGTGTCGCGGTGGACGCCCGGCACCCGGCCTATGTGATCTACACCTCGGGGTCGACGGGCCGTCCCAAGGGCGTGGTGGTGAGCCACACCGGCGTGTCGGGCCTGGTGGCGGCGCAGGCCGACCGGCTCGGCGTGGCGCCGGGCAGCCGGGTGCTCCAGTTCGCCTCGCCCAGCTTCGACGCGTCCTTCTGGGACCTGTGCGCTGCGGTCCTCACCGGCGCCGCCCTCGTCCTGGCCCCGTCCGGCAGCCCGCTGGAGGCGCTGACGGACCCCCGGCTCGGCGTCACCCACGTGACCCTTCCGCCGTCGGCCCTGGCCGCGGTGGACGGAGCCGACCTCACCGCCACCACCCTGGTCGTCGCGGGCGAGGCGTGCGCGCCGGAGCTGGTGGCCCGCTGGGCGCCGGGCAGGCGCATGATCAACGCCTACGGTCCGACCGAGACCACCGTGTGCGCGACCATGAGCGACCCGCTGTCCCCGGGGTCCGGCGCGCCGCCGATCGGCCGTCCGGTCGCGGGCTTCCGGGTGTACGTCCTCGACGAGCGGCTGCGCGTCGTTCCGCCGGGCGTCGCGGGGGAGCTGTACGTCGCCGGTCCCGGCCTGGCGCGCGGGTACCTGAACCGGCCGGGCCTGACGGCCGGGCGGTTCGTCGCCTGCCCGTTCGGCCCGGAGGGTGCGCGGATGTACCGCACCGGGGACGTGGTGCGCCGGCGTACCGACGGAGAGCTGGAGTACATCGGCCGCGCCGACGACCAGGTCAAGGTGCGTGGTTTCCGGATCGAGCCGGGCGAGGTCGAGGCGGCGCTGGCCGCGCACCCCGCCGTCGCCCGGGCCGCCGTCCTCGCCCGGGACGACCGGCTCGTCGGCTACGCCGTGACCCGTCCCGGCGTCGCCGTCCGCCCCGCGGAGCTGACGGCGCACCTGCGCGACCGGCTTCCCGACTATCTGGTGCCGTCCGCGTTCGTGTTCCTGGACGCGCTGCCGTTGACGCCGAACGGGAAGCTGGACCGTGCGGCGCTGCCCGCGCCCGACCCGGGCCCGGCCGTCGGCGGCCGGGCGCCGCGCACACCGCGGGAGCAGATCCTGTGCGAGCTGTTCGCCGAGGTGCTGGGCGTACCGCGGGTCGGTGTCGACGAGGACTTCTTCGAGCTGGGCGGGCACTCCCTGCTCGCCACCCGGCTGGCCGCACGGGTGCGTTCGGTGCTCGGCGTGGAGGTGGGACTGCGCGCCCTCTTCCAGGCGCCCACTGTGGCCGGCCTGGCCGAGGCGCTGACCGGGGCAGGCCGCACTCGCCCGGCACTGACCCGGCGGGAACGGCCGGAGGCGGTGCCGCTGTCCTTCGCCCAGCGCCGCCTGTGGTTCCTGCACCGCATGGACGGAGCCGCCGCGACGTACCACATCCCGCTCGCGCTCCGGCTCACGGGGACGCTCGACCGGACCGCGCTGGATCAGGCGCTGGCCGACGTGGTGGCCCGGCACGAGAGTCTGCGGACGGTCTTCCCGGAGGTCGACGGCGTACCCCGCCAGCTCGTCCTCGACCCGGCCACGGCCCGGTCCCGGACGCGGCTGACGCAGATCTCGGAGGCAGACCTCCCCGAGCGACTGGCCGAGTCCGCCCGGCTGCCGTTCGCCCTTGAGGACGAGGCCCCCCTGCGGGCGGAGCTGTTCGCCCTCGAGCCGGACACCCACGTCCTGCTGCTGGTGATGCACCACATCGCCGGTGACGGCTGGTCGACCGGCCCGCTGGCCCGCGATCTGGCCGAGGCGTACACCGCCCGGTGCGAGGGCCGTACGCCGAACTGGCGCGCCCTGCCGGTGCAGTACGCCGACTACACGCTGTGGCAACGGGACCTGCTCGGTGACGCCGCCGACCCCCGCAGCCGGTTCGCCGAGCAGCTCGACCACTGGAAGCACCGGCTCGCCGGCCTGCCGGAGCTGCTCCCGCTGCCCACCGACCGGCCCCGGCCGGCTGTGACCGGGTGGCACGGGGACCACGTCCCCCTGGAGATGAGTCCCGAACTGCACGCCTCCCTGCTGGAGTTGGCGCGCAGCTCGGGCGCCAGCCTGTTCATGGTGCTCCAGGCCGCGCTGGCGGCGCTCTACACACGTCTCGGTGCCGGCACGGACATCCCGATCGGCAGCCCCATCGCGGGACGGACCGACGAGGCGCTGGACGACCTGGTCGGGTTCTTCGTCAACACGCTGGTGCTGCGCACCGACACGAGCGGGGACCCGAGCTTCACCGAGCTGCTGGGCCGGGTGCGGGAGGCGGCGCTGTCGGCGTACGCGCACCAGGACGTGCCCTTCGAGCACCTCGTGGAGGTCCTGAACCCGTCCCGTTCCCTCTCCCACCACCCGCTGTTCCAGACCGTCCTGGCCGTGCAGAACGCCCCGATGGGCCGCTTCTCCCTGCCGGGCCTGGACGTCACCACCTACGCGGTGGACACCAGGACCGCCAAGTTCGACATCGGCGTGAGCCTCGTCGAGCAGTCCGGTCCGGACGGCGGACCCGCGGGGATCGTCGGTGCGCTGGAGTACGCCACCGACCTGTTCGACCGTTCCACGGTCACGGCCCTCGTCGCGCGCTGGACGCGCCTGCTGGAAGCCGTCACCGCCGACCCGGACCGGCCGATCGGCGCGATCGAGCTGCTCGGCGCCGACGAGCGGCACCGCCTGCTGGAGCGGGGCAACGAGACCGCCCGGGAAGTGGCGGCCGTCCCGGTGCCTCAGGCGTTCGCGGCGCAGGTGGCCGCGACCCCCGACGCGGTGGCCCTGGTGCACGGCGACACCGAGTTGACGTACCGGCAGCTCGACACCTGGGCGAACCGGTTCGCGCACGCGCTGATCGCCCGGGGCGTCGGGACGGAGCAGATCGTGGCCGTGGCCCTGCCACGCTCGGTGGAGTCCGTGGTGACCGTCCTCGGCGTGCTGAAGGCCGGGGCCGCGTACCTGCCCGTGGACCCGGCGTACCCGGCGGCGCGGATCGCGTACATGCTGGACGACGCCCGTCCGGCCCTGGTGGTCGACGACCCGACGCTGGTGACCGAGGTGTCCGCGTGGCCCGCGACCGACCCCGTGGTCGCGCTCGACGCCCGGCACCCTGCGTACGTCATCTACACCTCGGGCTCGACCGGCCGCCCCAAGGGCGTCGTCGTCGGCCACGGCGGCATCGCGAGCCTGGTCGCCGCGCAGATCGAGCGCTTCGCGATCGAACCCGGCAGCCGCGTGCTGCAGTTCGCCTCGCCCAGCTTCGACGCCTCGGTGTCGGAGATCTGCACCGCCCTGCTGCGCGGCGCAGCCCTGGTCCTGCCGCGGACGGCTGACCCGGTCGCCGCGCTGACCGACCGGGACCTGGCGCTCACGCACGCCACCGTGCCCCCGTCCGTCCTCGCCGCCGTGCCGGAGGCCCCGGCGCGACTGTCGACACTCGTGGTGGCCGGCGAGGCGTGCCCGCCGGAGCTGGTGGACCGCTGGGCGCCGGGCAGGCGCATGATCAACGCCTACGGCCCGACCGAGACCACCGTGTGCGCGACCATGAGTGACCCGCTGACGCCCGGCACGGGCGTGCCGCCGATCGGCCGGCCGATCGCCAACGCCCGGGTGTACGTGCTGGACGAGCGGCTGCGACCGGTGCCGCCGGGCGTGCCGGGGGAGCTCTACGTCGCGGGCGCCGGCCTGGCGCGCGGGTACCTGAACCGGCCGGGCCTGACGGCCGGGCGGTTCGTCGCCTGCCCGTTCAGCGCGGGGGAGCGTATGTACCGCACCGGGGACCTGGTGCGCTGGCGCGCCGACGGAGAGCTGGAGTACGTCGGCCGCGCCGACGACCAGGTCAAGGTGCGCGGCTTCCGGGTCGAGCCCGGCGAGATCGAGGCGGCGCTGGCCGCGCACCCCGCCGTCGCCCGGGCCGCCGTCCTCGCCCAGGACGACCGGCTCGTCGGCTACGTCGTCCCGCACCGGGACGAGGACCGTGACAGCGGCCAGGAGACGGACCACGTGAGCGAGTGGCGGGACATCTACGACGCCCTGCCCATCGCCCCGGAGGAAGCCGGCTTCGGCCAGAACTTCGTCGGCTGGAACAGCAGCTACGACACGAGTCCGATCCCGGTCGAGCAGATGCGGGAATGGCGCGACGCCACCGTGGCCCGCATCCTGGCCCTGCGCCCCCGCCGGGTACTGGAGGTCGGCGTCGGAACCGGACTGCTGCTCTCGCAGATCGCACCGCACTGCGAGACCTACTGGGCGACGGACTTCTCCGCCACGGCGATCAACGCACTGACGGCCCAGATCGCCCGCCAGGACGACCTGTCCGGGCGGACCGTGCTCCAGACCCGCCCGGCGCACGACACCGACGGTCTGCCGGCCGGGCACTTCGACACCGTCGTCATCAACTCGGTGGTGCAGTACTTCCCGTCCGCCGACTACCTCGCGGACGTGATCGGGAAGCTGATGGAGCTGCTCGTGCCCGGCGGCACGCTCTTCGTCGGCGACGTGCGCAACCTGCGGCTGCTGCGCCCGCTGGCCACCGCGGTCCACCTGCACCGCACCGGCACGGACGTCGACCTCGCGGCGGTGCGCCGGGCGGTGGAGCAGGCCATGAGGGTCGAGAAGGAACTCCTGGTCGACCCTGACTTCTTCACCGTCCTGCGTGAGCACGGCGCGGACATCGGCGCGGTGAGCATCCAGGTCAAGCGCGGCCGCCACCACAATGAACTGACCCGCTACCGCTACGACGTGACGCTGCACAAGCTGCCCGTCACCCCGGCCGCCCCGCGCCGGACGGCAGAGTTGGAATGGGGTCGGCAGGTCACCGGGCTGGACGAGCTGCGTGAGCTGCTCGCCCGGCCGCACGCCGACCTGCTGCGCATCACCGGGGTGCCCAACCGCCGCGTGGCTCGCGAGTCCGCGCTGGCCCGGGCCGTACAGGACGGTGACGACTCGCTCACTGGACTGCTGGAACAGCTGCACGGCCCGCAGGACGGCGCACTGCCCGACCCGGAGGACTTCCAGGCCCTCGGGCAGGAGTACGGCCGCTCGGTGGCGGTCACCTGGTCGGCCACCCAGGACGACGCCGTGGACGTCGTCCTCGCCGACACGCGGGCGTGTCACGGCGCCCCCGTCGAGCCCTACCGGCCCGCCGTCACCGCCCTCCGGCCCCTGTCGTCGCTGACCAACCGCCCGACCGGCAGCCGGAGCACCGGCGCCCTCATCGGCGAACTCCGGGAATGGCTGCGCGGGCGACTGCCCGACTATCTGGTCCCCTCGGCGTTCGTGGCGCTTCAGGCGCTGCCGCTGACGGGCAGCGGAAAGCTCGACCGCCGCGCGCTGCCCGCGCCCGACCTCGGGACGGCCGGGACCGCGCGGGCGCCGCGCACCCCGCAGGAGCAGCTCCTCGCCGAGCTGTTCGCCGAGCTGCTGGGCCTGGCCCAGGTCGGCGTCGACGACAGCTTCTTCGACCTGGGCGGCCACTCGCTGCTGGCCACCCGCCTGGCTGCCCGGGTCCGCGCGACCCTCGGCGCCGAACTCGACGTCCGTACGCTGTTCGAGACGCCGACGGTGGCCGGCCTGGCGGCCCGCCTCGACGGCTCCGGCACGGCGCGGCCGGCCCTGACAGCCCGGCCGCGCCCCGACCGTGTGGAGCTGTCCTTCGCCCAGCGCCGCCTGTGGTTCCTGCACCGTATGGACGGGCCGAGCGCCACCTACAACATGCCGCTCGCGCTGAGCCTGACCGGCGCGCTCGACCGCCCGGCCCTGCACGCCGCGCTCGCGGACGTGATCGCCCGGCACGAGAGCCTGCGGACAATCTTCCGCGAGACGGACGGCGTGCCGTACCAGGTCGTGCTGGACGCCGAGCGGGGGTACCCGGAGCTGCCGGTGATCGCGCTCGACGAGGACCGGCTGGTCGAGCGGCTGGCCGCGACGGCACGGCGGGGCTTCGACCTGGCGGCCCAGCCGCCGGTCCGGGCCGAGCTGTACGCGCTCGCGCCCGACCGGCACGTCCTGCTGGTCGTGGTGCACCACATCGCCGCCGACGGCTGGTCGATGGGACCACTCTCCGCCGACCTCGCCGCCGCCTACACGGTGCGCTGCCGGGGCGAGGAGCCGCACTGGTCCCCGCTGCCGGTGCAGTACGCCGACTACACCTGCTGGCAGCGTGACCTGCTCGGCGACACCGCCGACCCGGACAGCCTGTTCTCCCGGCAACTGGCCTACTGGAAGGGCGAGCTGGCGGGCATCCCGCAGCAGGTGCAGTTGCCCGCCGACCGGCCCCGTCCGCCGGTCGCCACCCAGCGGGGCGACCGCGTCGCGGTCGCGCTCGATCCGGACCTGCACCAGGCGTTGCGCGACCTCGCCGCCGCGCGCGGCGCCAGCATGTTCATGGTGCTCCAGGCCGGTCTCGCCGCACTGCTCAGCCGTCTCGGCGCCGGCACCGACATCCCGATCGGCAGTCCCATCGCCGGCCGCACCGACGAGGCGCTGGACGACCTGGTCGGGTTCTTCGTCAACACGCTGGTGCTGCGCACCGACACGAGCGGAGACCCGAGCTTCACCGAACTGCTCGACCGGGTGCGGCACAAGGCGCTCGCCGCCTACGACCACCAGGACGTGCCCTTCGAGTACCTGGTCGAGGTGGTCAACCCGGTCCGCTCGCTCTCCCACCACCCGCTGTTCCAGGTCATGCTGGCCCTGCAGAACGCGCCGGTGGGCGAGTTCGTACTGCCGGGGCTGTCCACCGGCCACCTGGAGGCGTCGACCGGGACCTCGCGGGTCGATCTGACGTTCAGCCTCGCCGAGCGGTTCCGCGCGGACGGCTGTCCGGACGGTCTGGTCGGCGCGGTGGAGTTCGCCACCGACCTGTTCGACCCGGCCACCGTGGAGCTGCTGTTCGCCCGCTGGTCCCGGCTGCTGCGCGCGGCGGTCGCCGACCCCGACCGGCCGATCGGCCGCATCGACGTTCTGTCGGACGAGGAACGCGACCGGCTGCTGTCCGCGTCCGCCGGCGCCCCGGCCGAACTGCCCGGAGCCGCGCTCCCGGAGCTGTTCGCCCGGCAGGCGAACGCCACTCCGGACGCGGTGGCCGTCGTAGCGGGCGCCACCGAGCTGACGTACCGGGAACTCGACCAGCGGTCCAACCGTCTCGCGCGGGCACTGGTCCGCCAGGGTGTGCGACCGGAGACACCGGTCGCGGTGCTGCTGGACCGCTCGGCGGACCTGGTCGTGGCGCTGCTGGCGATCACCAAGGCGGGCGGCGCCTATGTGCCCCTCGACTCGCGCTTCCCGCAGACCCGGATCGAGCTGATCCTCAAGGAAGCCGGGGCCGCGCTGATGCTCACCGAGGACGTGCTGCCCGCACTGATCGACGGTGAGCTCGACTCGTCCGACGTCGAAGCCCACTGCGACCGCCGGCAATTGGCGTACGTGATGTACACCTCCGGCTCGACCGGGCGGCCGAAGGGCGTGGCGGTCACCCACCAGGACGTCGTGGGCCTCGCTCTCTCGCCCGAGTGGCATCGCGGCGGACACGAGCGGGTGCTCATGCACTCCCCGACCGCCTTCGACCTCTCGACCTACGAGCTGTGGGTGCCGCTGCTGAGCGGTGGCACGGTCGTGGTCGCACCGCCCGAGCGGCTCGACCTCGACCTGCTCCAGCACACCATCACCACGCACGGGGTCACCGGTCTGTGGCTGACGGCCGGCCTGTTCCGCCTGGTCGCCGAGGAGCGGCCGGACCTCCTCGCGGGAGTGCGGGAGGTGTGGACGGGAGGCGACGTGGTCTCCCCGGCCGCCGTCGCCCAGGTACTCCGGGCCTGCCCCGGCATCGAGGTGGTCGACGGCTACGGGCCCACCGAGGCGACCACCCTGGCCACCTGCCACCCGGTGCGCGACCTCCCCGAGAACGCCGCGACCGTGCCGATCGGCCGGCCGATGGCGAACATGCGCGCCTACGTCCTCGACGCCCACCTGCGCCCGGCGCCCGCCGGCCTGGTCGGCGAGCTCTGCCTCGCGGGCACCGGCGTGGCCCGCGGCTACCTCGGCCGGCCCGGCCTGACGGCGGAGTGCTTCATCGCCGACCCGTACGGGCCGCCAGGCAGCCGGATGTACCGCACCGGCGACCTGGCCCGGTGGACGTCCGAGGGCACCCTCGAGTTCGCCGGACGCACCGACCACCAGGTCAAGCTCCGGGGGCTGCGCATCGAGCCCGGCGAGATCGAGGCCATCCTCGCGAACTGCCCCGGCGTCGCCCAGGCAGCGGTCGTCGCCCGCGAGGACCGGCCCGGGGACAAGCGGCTCGTCGCCTACCTGGTGCCCGCGCCCGAGGGCGTGCCCGAGACGGCCGAGCTCGCCGGGCGCGTGCGCCGTGACCTGCCCGACTACATGGTGCCGGCGGCGTTCGTCACCCTGGACGCGCTGCCGCTGACCGCCAACGGCAAGCTCGACCGGGCCGCCCTGCCCGCCCCCGAGTACGGGGCGACCGGTGCCGGACGCGGTCCGAGGACGCCTCGGGAGCAGCTCCTGTGCGATCTCTTCGCCGAGGTCCTCGGCCGCGAACAGGTACGCATCGACGACAACTTCTTCGATCTGGGCGGGCACTCGCTGCTCGCCGCACGTCTGGCCTCCCGCGTCCGCGAGACCCTCGGTCTGGAGCTGGGCCTGCGCATGCTGTTCGAGGCGCCGACCGTGGCCGGTCTCAGCGAGCGCCTGGTCATGGACGACCCCGAGGACGCGCTGGACGTCGTGCTGCCGTTGCGGTCGAGCGGGACCGGCACGCCGCTCTTCTGCATCCACCCCGGCGGCGGCATCAGCTGGTCGTACAGCGGACTGCTCAACCACATCGGCCCCCAGCACCCGGTCTACGCGATCCAGGCGCGCGGTCTCGGCCGCCCCGAAACCCTGCCCGCCTCCTTCGAGGAGATGGCGGCCGACTACGCCGACCAGATCCGCAAGATCCAGCCACAGGGCCCCTACCTGCTGCTCGGCTGGTCCGCCGGCGGACTGATCGCCCACGCCCTCGCCTGCGAGCTGCAGGCACGCGGCGAGCGGACCGCGCTGCTGGCCGTCCTGGACGCCTACCCGGTGAAGGACGTGCGGTTCGAGGAGACGCCCGTGCCCACCGAGCGGGACGTGCTCGTCGGCGTGCTCGACGTCGATCCCGACGAGCTGGGCGACCGGGAACTGACCTACGCCGAGGTCGCCGAGGTCCTGAACCGACGGGGCAGCGCGCTGCAGGGCCTGACGGAACGGCAGATCGAAGTCATCGTCCACATCATGATCAACAACGCGAAGCTGGCGGTCGACTTCGTCCCCTCCGTGTTCGACGGCGACCTGCTGTTGTTCAACTCGACCATCGACCGCGACGGGAACGACGCAGGCCCCGCGACCTGGCGCCCATACCTCACGGGCCGGATCACGTCCCACGAGATCACCACCCGCCACAACAAGATGACCGAGGCCGGCTCACTGGCCCAGATCGGACCGATCCTGGCCGCCCGCCTGGCCGAGGCCACCGGTGACACCAACCCCCACCAGGAGGACTGACCCATGACCAACCCGTTCGACGACCAGGACGGCACCTTCCTCGTGCTCGTCAACGACGAGAACCAGCACTCGCTGTGGCCCCAGTTCGCCGACGTCCCCGACGGGTGGACCGTCGCCCACGGCCCCGACACCCACGCCGCCTGCCTGGAGTACGTCGAGCGCTCGTGGACCGACATGCGGCCCAAGAGCCTCGCCGACGCCATGAACGCTCAGCAGTAGCGCGGTCCGCAGTGAACCTGACCGAAACCACACGCGGGGGCCGCGACGGCGCGGGCCCCGCCCGGTCCGACGACCTCACCGCGGCCCTGCTCACGGACGAGGCCCGCCGGGACCCGTACCCCTTCTATGCCCGCATGCGACGCGAGGACCCCGTCCACCGCAGCGCCCAGGGCATCTGGTACCTCACCCGGTACGCCGACGTCGAGGCGGCACTGGGTGATCCCCGGTTCTCGAGTGACCGGGACCGGATGACCCGCGCGTACACCGCGCTCGGCGGCGACCTGAAGGCGTTCAGCCGGCTCACCGACCGGCTCGGCCGGGTCATGAGCAACACCGACCCGCCGGACCACGCCCGGCTGCGCAAGCTGGCCAACCGGGCCTTCACCGCCCGGCGGGTCGAAGCCCTGCGCGGCCGGGTGCAGGGCATCGTGGACCGGCTCATCGACGAGGCGGTCGCGGCCGGCCCGACCGTGGACCTGATCGAGGCCGTCGCCTCGCCGCTGCCGCTGTCGGTCGCCTGCGAACTCTTCGGCATCCCGCCCGACGACCTCCCGCAGGTCAAGACCTGGTTCCAGTGCTTCGGCCGGCTCAGCGAGGACATCGACAAGTCCGAGACGGCGATCGCCGGTTACGAGGAGTACCTGGCCCGGCTCGTCCGCCGCCGCCGCTCCGACCCTGGTGACGACCTCATCAGCGCCCTGGTCGCCACCCAGGCCCAGGACGACCGGCTCACCGACTCCGAGCTGCTGTCCACCTGCTTCGTCCTGATCACCGCCGGAGACGAGACCACCACCCACCTCATCGGCAACGGCATGCTCGCCCTGATGAGCCACCCCGGCCAACTGGCCCGGCTGCGCGCCGACCCGGCGCTCACCAGCCCGGCCGTCGAGGAACTCGCCCGCTACGACACGCCGACCCAGGCGATCGTCCGGGTCGTCGCCGAGGACCTCACGATCGGCGGGCGGAGACTGCGCGAGGGCGAGCTGGTGTACCTGTTCCTCGCCGCGACCAACCGGGACCCCGAGCGCTTCCAGGACCCCGACGCGCTCGACCTGACCCGCTCCGGCGGCCGGCCCCTCAGCTTCGGCCACGGTCCCCACTTCTGTCTCGGCGGACCGCTGGCCAAGCTCCAGGCGGAGGTCGCCGTGGGCACGCTGGTCCGCAGGCTCCCGCACCTGCGCCTCGCCGACGGCGCGGTCCTCGACTGGCGGCCCAACCCCTTGCAGCGGCGGCTCACCGCCCTGCCCCTCACCCACCGACCATGAACAACGACGAAGGAGACGTACCCATGGCGCGAGAGTTCGAGGTCCGCCGGGAACAGGACCTGCCCGCCCCGCCAGAACGGGTGTGGGAAGCGGTCGCCACCGGCGCCGGCAACCTCGGCTGGCTGTACCCCATGGAGGTGGAACCGCGGATCGGAGGGAAGGTGACGCGCGGCGACAGCACCGTCGTGGCGTGGGAGCCGCCGCGCACCTTCGCGGCCCGGGCGGAACAGGACGGAGGATTCTCGAGCACGCTCACCTACCGCGTCGAGCCCGCCGACGGCGGCACGACCCGCCTGCGGACGGGCATCCACTGGGTGCACACCGGGGTCGTCGACGAAGCCTGGGAGTGGGACACCAAGACGGACGCCGCCGAACGGCACGTCGACTTCTACCAGCACTCCCTCGCCGCGTACCTGTCCCACTTCGCCGGCCGCCCCGCCGTCTACGTCAGGGCCTCGCAAACCGAGCGCACCGACGACCCGGCGGACTTCGCCGCGCTGCGCCGACGTCTCGGCCTGGCCGAGGAGCCGGCTGTCGGTGACCGGCTGTCGCTCGACCTGCCCGGCACGAACGGCGGCCCTACGGATGTGGTCGTGGACTGGCTGGACGCCGACTTCCTCGGCCTGCGGGCCCCTGACGCGCTGTACCGCTTCTTCAACGGCAGTTCCTGGAACTGGCCGATCTGGTTGGGCCACCACCTGTTCGCCGAGGACGCGGACGAGGCGGCGGCCACCGAGGCGTGGCACACCTGGCTCGACGGCGCCTGATCCGTCGCACGACATGACTGAAGGACCTCTGGTGGAAACACTGCTCTACGCAGCCGAACTCGTCCGCGAGGACGGCACCTACAAACTCGTGGTGAGAGACATGGTGCGGGACACGGTCCAGGTCACCCCCGTTCCCGAGTCTCTGGTGGCAAAGCTCCCGACCTTCCTGTCGGCATTGAACGCCAAGCTCGCCTCGGCACCGGCCCGCGGCCGCCGGTAGAGCCTGCCGCGGCACGGGTGCCGTCCGGCATGTCAACCGCCGGACGGCACCGGCCCCGCACCGTCCCCTTCCCGGGGGACGCGGCGCGCCCGGGAGAGGTGGTCGTCGGCGAGATACGGGAAGTGGCAGGCGGCGCGATGCGGCCGGCCGGTCGCGTCCTCCTGCGGGTCCCGTACGACGCAGACGTCCCGCCCGGGGCGCCGGCCCGGCCCGACGGGGCAGCGGGGATGGAAGCGGCACCCGGCCGGCGGCGACGCGGGATCGGGCGGCTCCCCGGCGGGAACGGGCTCCCCGGCCGGGAGCCCGCCGGGGCGCAGACGCGGCACGGCGGACAGCAGCGCCCGGGTGTAGGGATGCCGGGGGCCGCTCAGCAGGTGCTCGGTAGCGGCGGTCTCGACGATCCGGCCGAGGTACATCACGGCGACGGCGTCCGACACGTAGCGGACGGCGGCGAGATCGTGGCTGATGAACAGCATGGCGAAGCCCATGCGCCGCTGGAGGTCCCGGAGCGTCGTGAGCAGCGCCGTCCGGACCGACACGTCGAGTGACGAGGTGACCTCGTCGGCGATGAGCACCGCCGGGTCCACGGCGAGCGCGCGGGCGACGGCGACCCGCTGACGCTGGCCGCCCGAGAGCTGCTGCGGCAGCCGGTCGGCGCAGCCGACGTCGAGACCGACCCGTTCCAGGAGGTCGGCCACGCGCTGTGCGCGGTCGCGGCGGTCCAGCCGGACGAACGCCCCGGCCGCTTCGGCGATCGACTGCCGGACCGTCATGCGCGGGTCCAATGCCGTGTCCGGGTCCTGGAACACCAGTTGGACCCGGCGCCCCAGCCCGCGCCGGTCGGCCGCCCGACGCCCGCCGCACTCCCGTCCTCCGACCGTGATCCGTCCGCCGGACAACGGGTCCAGCCCGACGACGGCTCGTGCCAGCGTGGACTTCCCCGACCCGGACTCGCCCACCAGGCCGACCGTCGTGCCCGCGGGAACGTCCAGCGACACGCGGTCCACCGCCGTGACCGGCCCCAGCGGACCGTGGTGGCGGACGGTGACCTCGTTCAGCTCCAGTCCCGGTCCCGTCCTCACTTCTGCGCCTCCTCGGACTCCTGCCGCGCACGGGGCGGCGGCGCGGGCAGCGGTTGCCAGCAGGCCACGTCGTGTACCGGGCCCAGCGGGGACAGCACGGGGCCCTCCACCGCGCACCGCTCCAGCGGGTTGGGACAGCGGTCGCGGAACGCGCATCCCGCGGCCGTGCCGTGCGGATCGGGCGGGCCTCCTTCGATGGCGTGCGGGGCGCGGCCGGGGTCCGAGTCCACGTCGGGAACCGAGGCGACGAGCATCCGCGTGTACGGATGCCGTGCCCCGTCCGCCAGTTCGCCGGCGGGGAGGGTCTCCACGATCGTGCCCCCGTACATGACCAGCACCCGGTCGCAGGCGTCGGCGACCAGGGCGATGTCGTGGCTGATGAGGAGGATCGTCGTGGCGTCGCCGTCCCGGACCCGGTGGAGCAGTTCCATGATCTGCCGCTGCACGGTGACGTCCAGGGCCGTCGTCGGTTCGTCCGCGATGAGGAGGGCGGGACGCATCATCGACGCCGTCGCGATCGCCACGCGCTGGCGTTGACCGCCGGAGAGCTGGAAGGGGCGGGACCGGAGCAACCGGCGTCCGGCGGGCAGGGCGACCCGGTGCAGCCGGTCCAGCGCCAGGTCGACGGCCTCGGCGCGGCCAAGGCCCCGGTGCGTGCGTACGGCCTCCGTCATCTGCGTGCCGATGCGCAGCGACGGGTTGAAGGCGGAGGCCGGGTTCTGGAAGACCAACGCGATGCCCGTGGCCAGCTGCCCGCGTCGCTCCTTGCGGGTCGCCGACCCGACGTCGGCGCCGAGGAACCGGTGGGTGCTCCAGGTCGCGCGTGCGCCGTCCGGCAGCAGGTCGGCAAGCGCGAGCGCGGTCATCGACTTGCCGGAACCGGACTCGCCGACCAGGCCGACCATCTCCCCGCGCCGCAGGGCGAGGGTCACACCGCGGACGGGCCGGACCACCCCGTCCGCGGTGGGGAGGTCGACCCGCAGGTCGTCCACCTCCAGAACGTGGTCCGCGGACGCCGGGCGGTCGGCGCGGGCCGGCCGGGCCGCGGGCTCTTCCTCCGGGAGCGGGCGGGCTCGTCGCGCGGCGGCTCCGGCCAGCATCTCGCCGAGCAACTGGAAGGCGACGGCGGCGTGGACGATCGCGATGCCCGGCGCCACGGCCGGCAGCGGTTCGGTGTAGATGCGCTCCAGCCCCTGGTTGAGCAGGAGCCCCCAGTCGTACGCCGGGGACCGCACCCCCAGACCAAGGAAGCTCAGCCCCGACAGCGCCACGAGTGCCGAGCCCGCGGCGACCGTGGTGTTGAGCAGCAGCGGTTCGGCGATGTGGGGCAGCACATGGCGCAGCAGGAGCCGGTGACGGCGCAGCCCGAGTACGCGCGCCGCTGCCATGAAGTCGGTCCCGGCCACCTGGGCGGCGAGGGTCTGCGTGATCCGGGCGTAGCCCGGGGCGGAGGCGACGGCGAGCGCGATCACCGCGCCTCCCGCGCCCGCCCCGAAGAGGGCCGCGAGGAACATCGCGACGAGGAGCGCGGGGAAGGCCAGCAGGAGGTTGATCAGGGCTCCCAGCAGGCGGGCGGCGCGTCGGCCCACCACGACGGTGAGCGCGCCGAGGACGACGCCCGCGACCGCCCCCAAGAGCGTGGCCGTGACGGCCGGCAGCAGGGAGGGCCAGGTCGCCGAGAGCAGCCGGGCGAGCTGGTCGCGACCGAGGTGGTCCGTGCCGAGCAGGTGCTCCGCGCTGGGACCCCGCAGCACCGCCGACGGGTCAGGCCGGTCCGCCCGCTGTCGCCACAACACCTCCCCGGCGACGGCCAGGACGGCGAGCGAGGCGAGCATCACCAGGGTGGTCACGCCCAGCGGAGTGGCCCAACCCGACCGGGACGCGCGGGACCGGCCGCGGACGGTCGCAGGGGAGGCCGGGAAAGCGGAGGACAGCACCATCGGATCACGTCTTCCGGATGACCGATCGGGGATCGAGCAGCGCCAGCGCGAGGTCGACCAGAAAATTCACCACGAGGACCGAGGAGCCCAGCACCAGGACGGTCGCCTCGACGACCGCGTAGTCCTGCGCGGCCACGGACTGCGCCATCGCCGAACCGATGCCCGGCCAGGCGAACACCTTCTCGACCAGCACGGTCCCCGCGATCAGGGCCGGCAGCAGGTTGCCGGCGTACGTCAGTGAGGCGGTGAGCGCGTTCGGCGCCACGTGGCACAGGTGGAGCCGGACGACGGACAGCCGTTTCGCGCGGGCGGCGCGGAAGTAGTCCGTGGCCAGGACCGTCAGCGCCTCCACCCGCACGATCCGCAGCAGGACCGCGGTCGGAGCCAGCGCCAGCGCCAGCACGGGCAGCACCCAGGACCGGGGGCCGAGGTCACCCGCGACGGGGAACAGGGGCAGCGCCACCGACAGCCCCGCGGTCAGACCCGTCGCGAGGACGAAGCCCGGCACGCCCGCGAGGACCGAGTTGGTCGCGGTGAACGCCAGTTCCGTCCGCGGACGCCGCCCTCCGCGCGTCCACACGGCGGCGAGCAGCCCCCCTGGGAGGGCGACGACGAGAACGCACACGAAGGCCAGCACCGCGAGCAGCAACGTGGCCGGCAGACGCGCCCCGACCAGTTCGGCCACCGGCTCCCCGGAGACCAGCGACACCCCCAGGTCGCCCCGGGCGAGGCGCGGGAGGTGATCCCCGTACTGCTGCCACAGGCTCTGGTCCAGACCCAGCTCGTGCCGCTTCGCCGCCACCAGGTCCGGCGGCGCGTCCACGCCCAGTGCGGCCCGCACCGGGTCCCCCGGGACCAGCCGGATCATCGCGAAGGAGGCGGTGACGACCACGAAGAGCGACACCACCAGCCGGACCGCGCGCCGGCCGCAGAACACGACCCACGGGTGGACAGGGGGACGGGTGCCGAGCCGTGCGGACACGGTCGTCATGCGAACCTCCTCGACCGGCGGGCGCCCGGGCGGCGCGTCCGCCACGGTTACCGGTGCAGGCGAATGCTGGTCGGCACGATCCGGCCGCCCGGCGCGAGGCGGAACGTCGTCCGGTGGCCGTACACCGTGCTCGTGCCGTCGGCGACGGGCAGCACGTCGGCGGAGCGCAGGAGCGCCGCGGCGGCCCTGTTCCAGTCCGCGCAGCCGGTGTCGCCGGGCGAGCGCAGGGCACGGGCGACGAGGCGGTCGTACGCGGAATTGGTGACGTGCGCGAAGTTCAGCTCTCCCGACGACGGCGGGCCGGAGAAGTACGGGACGAGCTGCGCGGGCAGCTGCGGCCCCGGCGAGCTTCCGACCACGACGTCGAAGTCACCGCTTCCGTACATGGCGTGGACCACCGCGTTGCCGCTCTCACCGACGAGGTCGACGTCCACGCCCAGCTCACGCCACGTCACGGCCATCAGCTCGGCGACCGACGGAAGAGTGGAGCCGAAGTCGCCGCTGCTGAGGACGCGCAGCCGCAGGGGCCGGCCCTGCTTGACCAGTTCGCCCCGCTCGTTGTTCGTCCAGCCCGCAGCGCGCAGTTCCCCCACGGCTCTGTAAGAGGGCACGTTCCCGGTGGCCACGTCGGCGTGGCAGAGCGAGTCGCGGGCGGTGAGATGGCGCGCGGGCGTACCGTCGCCCCCGATCGCCACGTTGGCCAGGCCCTTGCGGTCCAGGGCGCCCACCAGCGCCCGGCGCAGCACGGGATCGCTCAGCGGCCGGGCGGAGCGCTCGTTGAAGAAGGTCAGGCCCACCACGGTCGGGACCTGGGCGGCCGACAGGCCGTGGCCGGCCAGCCGCTCCCGGTCCGGACCGGTCACCATGGCGATGTTCACCCCGCCTGTCAGCAGCAGATTCGCCACCGTGGCCTCCTGCGGGACCACCTTCACCACGATCCGCGCCGGCTGCCCCGGGGCCGCGTTGCCCGCTCCCCGCGGCCCCCAGGCATACCCCTCGCGTCGCGTGAAGACGTACGGGCCTCCGGAGGTGTGGCCGCTCAGCACATACGGGCCGGTACCCGCTGTGCTCTTGTCCAGCGCCGCCGGATCCGCCAGCCCGGCGGGGCAGACGACGGGCAGCAGACCGATCGTCCGCACGATGAAGCTGTACGGCGACGCCGTCCGCACCGACACCTCCCGTGCCGTGTCGTCGGCCGACACCGTGAACGGCACGCCGGGCAGGGCGGTCCGGGCGCCGACGAGACGGTTGCGGGGGTCGCCGGCGTAGCGAAGGGACCGCGCCACCGCGGAGGCAGTCAGGGCCGTGCCGTCGGAGCAGGTCACCCCCTCGCGGAGGGTGAAACGCGCCGAGGTGGCCCCCGCCCGCCATTTCTCGGCCAGTGCGGACACCACCCGGCCGCCCGGCGCGACCGAGGCCAAGGAGTCGTAGGCGTACGGAGCCAGAGAGAGGCCGAACTGCGAATACGGGTGGAAACTCGGTGTCTCGGAGGCGCCGGCGATCGTGACGGTGCCGTCTACGACCACCGGAGTGCGCGTCGACGACACGTCACCGCCACAGCCGGCCAGCAGAGCCGACACGGCGGCCGAGGCCACCAGAGACCGGGCCTTGAGGGACGAAAAGGGTCGGCGGCGCATGGCGGTCATCGTGCCACCGGGAGTGAGGGCGGCGGTGGGGCCTTTCGCGGACCGATGGGGACATGCCGGACGATGCCCCTCGTCCGAGCGATCCCACCCGACAGACGTTCCTATTATTGACAAGGTGTCACGTTACACCCGAACGGGTGAAAAGGGAGACTAACTTCTACTAAGCTCCCTCGGAGGCAATACGGTGTATTTTCCGCGTCTTCTTTCCTCATCTCCACTGGAAGAAAAGGATGTCGAGCCATGCCACCTGTACTGCCTCCCTTCCTGATTGGTCTGGTCGCCGCGTCCCTGGTGAAGAGGGTCGGCAAGCCTCTGGTGCGAGGCATCGTCAAAACGTCGGTCGGCCTGGGACTCGAAGTACAGCGGGCCGTCCACGAAGCCGGCGCGGAGATGCACGGCCTCGTGGCCGAGGCCGCCGGCGGGCCGGCGCGCGTCGACGCGCAGGCCGACGCAGGACAGACCGGCGGACGGAGCAAGCCCGCCGCCCAGCCCCGCAGCACCGCTAAAGCACACTGATCCGCACCACGGGCAGACGACCCCGAAACACCTCCTGGAGACCGACCGGATGCCAATGACCGGAACTTCCGCGGGGGGCATCGACGAGAAGAAGTGGTTCCGTGTCCACCGGCGTGCGGCCGAGCCCGGACTCCGGCTGCTCTGCTTCCCGCACGCCGGCGGCACGGCCCAGCTCTTCCACGACTGGCCCGCACTCCTCCCAGCGGACATCGAGGTGCTGGCCGTGCGCTACCCCGGCCGACAGGACCGGCTCACGGAACCCCGCATCGAGTCGATGGCCGCCATGGCCGACGCGATCGTCACGGCACTGCGGCCCTGGCTCGACCGGCCGCTGGCGCTCTTCGGGCACAGCATGGGCGCCTGCGTCGCCTACGAAGTGGCCCTGCGTCTGGAGGCGCGCGGCATCATCCCCACGCACCTCATGGTCTCCGCGCACGAAGCGCCCCAACGGGCCGAACGCGCCGCCTTGCACCGGGCCGACGACGCCACGCTGATCGCTCACGTCCGACGCCTGGGAGACATGTGCTCGGAGGCATACGACATCCCGGAGTTGCGCGAGCTGCTGCTGCCCGCCCTCCGATCGGACTACCGGCTGGTCGAGAGCTACCGCCCCGCGCAACTGGCTCCGGTCAAGGCGCCCCTCACCGCCTACGTCGGCCAGGACGACACGAGCTGCGCCCTCGACGGCGTCCGCGCCTGGTCCGAACTCACCACCCCGCACTCCTTCGACCTGCGCGCGTTCCCCGGCGACCACTTTTACCTCGTCCCTCGGCAGGCCGACCTGGTCGCCGATGTGGCGGCCCGCCTCGCACGCGCCGGACACCCTGGCCGCCCGGCACCGCACAGGGCGCCCCCCGTGGCTCCCGGGGGCGATGATCCGACCGGTCGCTGAGCCCTGCGGCCGACCGCGGCCGCCAAGACGGGGACGGAGCGACAGGCATACGACCGGGAACAGGCGTCACCGACACGATGCTCGCGCTGCTCGGCCGCGACGGGGCCGGGCCGGCCAGGTGGCGCGGATGGGCATGGGCAGTACCGGGTGGGCCCTTCAGCCGCGTAGCTCTTCGGGGAGGAACGTCACCTGCGGGGCGCCCGTGCGCGGATGGACGGCGACTTCCGCCGCCACTCCGTAGACGTCGGCCAGGAGCTGCGGGGTGAGGATCTCGGCGGGCGGTCCGGAGGCGGTGACCTCGCCGTCGTGCAGGACGTAGAGGCGGTCGCAGTAGTAGGCGGCCAGATTGAGGTCGTGCAGGGCGAGCAACACGGTGGTGGGCAGTCGGCGCAGGGCGTCGAGCACGGACAGTTGGTGCCGGATGTCGAGGTGGTTGGTGGGCTCGTCGAGGACCAGGAGGGTGGGCTGCTGGGCGAGGGCGCGCGCGACGAGGACGCGCTGACGCTCGCCGCCGGAGAGCCGGTCGAAGGGGCGGTCGGCCAGGTGGACGGCGTCTACTGCCAAAAGCGCGGAGTCGATGATCTCGGCGTCCTGGGGGGTGTCGCCGGCGAGGAGTCGTTTGTGCGGGGTGCGGCCCATGGCGACGACTTCGCGGACGGCGAGGTCGAAGTCGGCCGCCGAGTCCTGGACCACCGCCGCCACGGTGCGGGCCAGTTGCCGCACCGGCAGCGACCAGGCGTCACCTCCGTCGACGCGGACCTGACCGGTGTCGGGGCGCAGGACGCGGTAGACGGTGCGCAGGAGGCTGGACTTCCCGCTGCCGTTGGGGCCCACGAGCCCGATGGTCTCGCCCGGGCGGGCGGTCAGGGAGACGTCGCGCACCAGGTGGCGGGCTCCGGCGGTGAGCGTGACGCCGTCGACGTCCAGTTCGGTCGCGGTCATGCCACTCCTCGGTCGGTGCCGCCCCGGGCGTCGCGGCGCATCAGCCACAGGAAGAACGGTCCGCCGCACAGGGCCGTGAGTACGCCGACGGGTATCTCCATCGGTGCGGCGACCGTCCGTGCGGCGATGTCGGCCCAGACGAGGAAGACCGCTCCGCCGAGCGCTGCCGTCGGCAGGACCCGGCGGTGGTCGCCGCCGACGAACAGGCGCACGATGTGGGGCATCATCAGGCCGACGAAGCCGATCGGTCCGGCCGCCGCGACCAGCACGCCCGTGACGAGGGAGAGCAGCACGAACAGCCGGGCGCGGAACCGGGCCACGTCCAGCCCCATGGTGGTCGCCGCTTCTTCGCCGGCCAGCAGCAGGTTCAGGTTGCGGGCCTGCGCCAGGAGGATGCCGAGACCGAGCAGCAGGGCCGTGCTCGGCAGCCACAGCGTGCCCCAGTTGACACCGCCCAGGCCGCCGAGGGTCCAGGCGAGGACCGCGCGTGCCTCGTTGCCCCGGCCGGTGGTGAGCAGCAGCAGATCGAGGACCGCCGTGAGCACCGCCGCGACAGCCACCCCGGACAGCACCAGCCGCGACGAGGTGATGCGTCCGCCGGTGCGGGCGGTGGCGTACACGAGCAGGAGTGCGCCCAGCGCGCCCACGAAGGCGGCCACCGACAGGGAGGCCGGTCCGAAGAGGGTGACCCCGAACACGATCACCGAGACGGCGCCGAGGGACGCACCGGAGGAGACGCCGAGCAGGTAGGGCTCGGCGAGCGGGTTGCGCACCAGGGCCTGCAGGGCGGTGCCGATCACCGCGAGGCCGGCGCCGGTGACCGCACCGAGCAGCACCCGCGGCGCCCGTACGTCCACCACGATGGTCTCCCGGGCCCGCGACCATTCCGGATCCTGCCAGTCGGCACCCAGCTCGTGTGTCACGATGCCCCATACCTGGCCGGGCGGCACCTGTACGGAGCCGATCGCGAGGCCCGCCGTGGCGGAGACCATGAGCAAGGCGGTGAGTACGAGCAGTGCGACGGCCGACTTTGTACGGCCCACCCCTGACTCGTCGGCCTTTTGCCGTCGAACCGTCCGCTCGGTGGACGTGTCGGTGGCGGCCTGGGTCACCGGAAGCCCTCGGGGTGCAGACCGCGGGCCAGGTCCTCGACCGCGTAGGCCGAGCGGATGCCGACCAGGGTGGCGGTCAGCGGCAGGACGACGAACCGCTTGTTCCTGACGGCGGGTACGTCGGCGAGCGCGGGCTGGGAGAGCAGGAACTTCTTCTTCTCCTCGACGCTCCCGGCGCCGTCGTAGTCGTAGACGGCGATGACTTCCGGTTTGCGCTCGACGACCTGCTCCCAGGAGACGTCGCCGAAGACGTCGTCGAGGTCGGCGAAGACGTTCTTGCCGCCGGCCAGCCGGATCAGTTCGGTGCCGAGGCTCTTGCCGCCCGCGGTGAAGGCGTTTTTGTCGCCGCTGTCGTAGACGAAGACGGGCACCTGGGGCTCGCCCTTGACGGCGGTGGTGGTCTTGCCGACCCGTGCCTGGAGGTCGGCGACCAGTTCGTCCGCCCGGTCGGGCACGCCGAAGATCCTGCCGATGGTGCGGATCTCGTCGTAGGTGTCCTTCATCGTCACCCGCTGCTCGCCGCAGTACTCGCGGTTGAGGTAGGTGTCGATGCCGGCGTCGGCGAACGCCTTGCGGGAGCGGCCCTCGTTCTCGGCGAAGGCGCTGCCGTAGCCGCCGTAGACGAACTCGGATCCGGCGTCCAGGATCTTCTCGAACGACGGTTCCCTCTCCGCCAGTTCGGGGAGCGCCTCGTAGTCCTTCTTCAGCTCGGGCAGGACGGCGGAGTCGGGGAAGGCGGTGCCGACCATGCGGTCCTTCAGGCCGAGGGCGAGCATGAGTTCCGCCGGGTGCTGGTGAATGGTGACCACCCGCGACGGCGGCCTGTCGTACGTCGTCTTCACGCCGCAGTTGTCGACGGTGACCGGGAAGCCCGCGGGCACGGCAGCTGTGGCCTTCGCGTCGCCGCCGCCCTCGTCGGACGAACCGCAGCCGGTGGCCAGCAGCACGGACGAGAGAGCCACGGCAGTGACCGTGACACGAAGGAACCCGCGCGTGCGGGCAGGGGTGAACAAAGGGGACACGTGAAGCCTCCTGGAGTCCGCGCTCCTCGGATCGGGCCCGCGACGGACCAGTGTCCTGACTCCCGGATCGACGTTCCCTCCGCCTTCCCGCGCGGCGCGCAGTGGCATGTCGGAGGGGCGCTCCCCGGTCACAGTGGCGGGACCGTGCCGGATTCGCACCGGCTTCCTGTCTCCCGTCGCGGCGATGACCAGGTGATCCTACGTTCCTCCGAGCCGGCGGCAAAGGGCGTGCGGACCCGGCCGCACGCCCGCGCCTTTGTCACGCTTCGCGCACCGCTCGCAGCACGAGCCGCTCGGCGTTCTCGTCGTAGGGGCGTCCGTCGAACCCGCCGAAGACCTCCACGCGGCCGAAACCTGCCTCCTCGGCCATCCGGCGAAGCTCCACCGCGCTGTAAACGAACCACGTCAAGGTGGCACGCGTCACCCGGTCACCCCGGACCAGCACCCACTCGCTGCGCAGCCGCGCCCACTCGTCCAGCACGGAGTCGGTCTGCACCATCAGGTCGTCGCCCCGCCGCACCACCTTGGGCGGGGTGACCTTGCGGGCCAGGAGCTCCTTCCCGGCGAGGTCCAGGACGAGCGTGCCGCCGGGGGCCAGGCAGGTGTGCATGGTGCGCAGCACGCGGGCGTTGTCGGCGGGGTCCTCGAAGTACCCGAAGGAGGTGAACATGTTGAGGACGACGTCGAAGCCGCCCGGCGCCTCGTACTCGCGTGCGTCGGCCCGCACGTACGTCACGTCGGCACCGGCGTCGGCCGACCGCTTGCGTGCCCGGTCCAGCATGGCCGCGCTCAGGTCCACTCCGGTCACGCGGTGCCCGCGGCGGGCGAGGGGCACGGAGAAGACGCCCGGCCCGCAGCACAGGTCCAGCACGCGTGATCCGTCGGGCAGGGCGAGCAGGGGGGAGGTGTCGAGCAGTTCCTCGGCCTGCCCGTAGCGCTGCTCGGAGAAGAGGAAGTCGTGGAACTCGATCCAGAAGTCATCGTCCTGGAATCCGCCCGTCCGTGTCATCGCGCGTCAGTGCTCCTTCATGGTGGCCGTCGGGGACAGGGCACCGCGCCGTGCGACGGCGCAGCGTGAGCAGCAGAGGGGGGAGCAGCAGACACTGGGCGGCTGCCAGCAGCCAGAACCAGCCAGTGTGTCCGTCCCGTTCACCGAGGCCGTACAACTGCCCGCCCAGTACGCCGCTCGCGCAGGCGCCCAGGCCCGCGGCCAGCCGCTGCTGGCCGAAGACCACGGCGTCGGAGCGGGGGCTGCGGCGCAGTGCCTCCAGGTCGTTCTTGAGGAACAGCACGATGTCGCCGAGGGTGATCAGCGCGCCGCCCGCCAGCAGTGCCGTCCGGGTGCCGGCCGCCAGCACGGCCAGTCCCGCCGCCAGGCCGGTGAACCCGACCGCGAGGGCGTGGGCGTACGGCATGCGCCGGATCAGGCCGGACGCGAGCGGCTGTACGACGATGACCAGCGTGAAGCAGAGCAGCAACACCATGCTGTAGAAGGCGCTGGAGGCGTGCTCGACGGCGTACACCGCCAGGAAGTGCTGGAAGTGGAAGTAGAGGTAGAAGGCCAGCGCGTTGGCGGCGAACGGCAGGAGTGCCACGCCGGCGAGAAGGCCCGAGCGGGCCGTTTCCTCCGATGCGGTGGGGTGCGTCCCGTCGGTTCCGGGCAGCCGTGCGTGTCCCGCCGTGACAGCGAGGAACAGCGCCGTGACGGCCGCGAACAGCCAGCCGGGCGAGGACAGGACGAAAGGTCCGGCGATGAGCGGGCCGACCGCCATCCCGGCGTTGAGTGCCGCGTTGCCCGCCGACAGGAACGCCGGGCGGCGCTCGTCGTCGACGCCGTGCACCAGGTACGCCTTGTTCGCGGGCAGGTAGAGCGCGGCACCGCAGCACGTCAGGACCAGCGCCCAGATCGCGAGGGGCGGCCAGCGCAGGGCCAGCAGGAGCCCGGCGAAACCGGCGGTGCGTACGACGAGCGCCCACAGCATCGTGCGGCGCAGCCCGATCCGGTCCGCGAGGGCTCCGCCGACGATGCCGCCGGAGAACTGCACGAGCGATGCCACGGCCAGGACTACGCCGACCGTGCCGAGCCCCATCCCGAGCCGTTCGTGCAGGAACACCGACATGAACGGCAGGACCATGAAGCTGCCGAGCGGAATGAGGAACGAGCTGAGCAGGAGGAACCGCAGCGGGCCGGTCAGTGGGAACAGCGAGGCCCGCAGGCCCGGTCCCCGGGGGGTGCGCTCACCCACCGGGCGTGTCCCGGCCGGCCGGGTCGGTGAGTACCCGCAGGGAGCCCGCGGCGGCCACCGCGCGGTGGGTGGCGAGTTCGGCGGTCTCCGCCTCGGCGTACACGATGCCCGCGTATCCACGGCTGTCGCCCAGGTGCTCGATGAGGTCGCCGACCTGCTTGACCGGGTACCAGGCGGGCGTTCCCGGCATGTCGGTGAGCCGGTCGAGTCCGGTGACCCCGGCGAACACGCCGGGCGCGGCCGGATAGCCGAGAACGAAGGCGACGGCCGGACCGCCGGGAAGGTCCGCCTCCATGAGACGGGGGCGACGGCCGAGCGCGGCCTCGATCACCGCCTCGTACACGTTGACGCCGAGCGCCCGGCACATGCCCTCCCCGACCAGCGCGCCCCCGATCCGGGGATTGACCTCCACCACCTCCGGGCCGTCGGCGGTCAGCACGAACTCCACGTGTGCGAACCGGTCGGTGTAGCCGATGGCGGCGAGCACCCGGTCGAGCCAACGTTCCAGCGATGTCTGCTGCGGGCCCGGGAAGGCGACGGGGAAGGCGGTGATCTCCTCCCGGAAGTGCGGCTCCGGCGACATGAGCCGGCTGGAGACGCCCAGCAGCCTGGTGCGACCGTCCCAGGTGAGCGTCTCGGCGCTGTACACCGGGCCCCTGAAATAGGGCTCGGCGAACAACCGTCCTTTCAGGTCCCGGCCGGACGCCTCCGCCAGTGCCGTGTCGAGTTCGCCCTCGTCACGGACCAGCCACACGTTCTGGCTCCCCGTGCCCGCCGTGTCCTTGAGCACGAGCGGCAGCCCCGTCTCCTTGAGCAGCAGCCCACGTGCCTCGCGGTCCGGCTCGGCGCTTTCGACGGCCCGGGCGCGGGTGAGACCCGCGTCGTGCAGCCTGTTGCGTACGGCGGCCTTGTCCCGGGTCAGCCGCAGGACGGCTGGATCGAGCCCCGGCAGGCCGAGGCGTTCGGCGAGGGCGGCGCCGGTCAGAGTCCAGGTGTCGGTGGAACTGATCAGGCCACGCAGCCCCGGGGTGCGCTGGAGCAGAGCGGCGATCCGCTCCACGTCGAAGGTGTCGGTCACGACGACGTCGAGGGCGCCGGCGGGCAGCCGGTCCAGTTCGTAGGCGTAGTGGGCGGGGTCCCGGGTGAGGAGCAGCAGGCGCTCGCCGAGCCGGTCGGCGGCGTGGACCAGATGGCCGAGGCCGAAGGTCAGTGACTCCAGGCAGGCCACGGTCATGCCGCCCGCTCCTTCCAGTGGGCCGGACAGGGAGTGCGCTGCCATGTCATCCTCGACCACGGCATGGTCATCTCCTTCGGACTGCGGACCTCGACGGGCTTCAGCGCGGCCGGATCCAGGGCCTCGGCGTGCCGGGCGAACACGCGCTCCACGTAGCGGTGTCCGGTGTCGGCCCCTATCACCAGGTGCAGTCGGTCGGGGTGGCGGTGGGTCTCGTACGTCGCCGTCAGGTAGCCGGCACCGGTGGACAGTCCGGCGAAGACGGCGTGCTCGCGCAGCAGGGCGACAGCGCCGGACATGGCGTGGGTGAAGTCCAGCCAGTGCACGGTGTCGTAGAGATGGTGGCGGACGTTGTCGAAGACGATCGACGAGCCGATGCCGGCGATGATCGCCTCGGGATCGTGGTGGTCCTGGCTGCCGAAGGTGACGCTGCCGAAGGGCTGGACGCCGACCAGACGCACCGAGGGGTCCGTCATGCGCAGGCGTTCCACGATGCCGCCGGTCGAGGCTCCGGAACCCACCCCTCCGACGACGGTCAGCGGTGCGGCCGGGAACTCGGCCGCGATCCGGTCGGCGACCTCTTGGTAGCCGAGGTAGTGGACGTCGTCGTGGTACTGGCGCATCCAGTGGTGGCCGGGGCGCTCGGCGAGGATCTCGCGTACCCGTCGCACCCTCAGTTCCTGGTCGAGTTTGAGGTTCCGCGACGGTCTGACCTGTTCCACCGTGGTGCCGAGGATCTCCAGCTGGGCGAGGGTGGTGGCGTCGACGGTGGTGGACGCGACGATGTGGCACCGCATGCCGTACCGGTGGCAGGCCAGTGCGAGGGCGTAGGCGTAGATGCCGCTGGAGCTGTCGATCAGGGTCTGTCCCGGACGGACCGTGCCCCGCTCCATCAGGTGACGGACGGCGGCCAGGGCCGAGTAGATCTTCATCGACTCGAACCGCAGCAGGACCAGGCCGTCGGTGAGCCGGACGAGGTCCGGGACTTTCAGGGCGTCGGCGATGTGGGGGTGGATCACCCGTAGCCTCCTTGGGCGAAGGTGCACTGGTGGCCGAGCGAGTGGAAGAACGCGGAGAGTTCGGACTTGACCTCGGCCCGTGGGCGCGAGGCGAAGAGGTAGCCGGCCAGGCAGCCGGTGTGGGCGACGAAGACGCCGTCGGCGCCGAACCGCTCACGATGGGCCTGCAGGCTGCCGAAGGTCGCCTTGGGCAGCACCTCCTGGGACAGCACGGCGCTGACCGTCGCGGCACGGGCGATGGCGGCCGGGTCGCCCGAGTCGAAACCCTTCACCAGATCGGTCAGACACCGCTGGTACTCCTCGCCGCGCCGCCGGTAGTGGTCCAGGAGCAGGGGAGTGACGGCGGCGGTGTCCACCGTGCCGGGTTCCGTGACGTAGGCGGTGTGGAAGCCGATGTCCGTGCCCAGTCGCCGCACCACCCGGTGCCGTCCGCTGAGATACAGGGCGAACTCGTCGAGGAAGACACTGTCGGCGCGCTCGATGTCCGCCAGGATGCCGAGGACCACGTCCGTGTCGTACGGCAGGGAGAAGACGCGGAACAGGCAGCGCAGCGTCGCCACGATGTCCGCCGTCGAACTGGCCATCCCCACGCCCACCGGCAGTTCGGAGTGGGTGCGCCACTCGCCCGGGGGCATGACGAGGCGGTAATGCTCCAGGAAGAGCCGGGCCGCTTCCACCGATTTCTCCCCGAGCGGCGGCGTATGCGGCGGCGCACCGGCCGCCGTCCTCGGAGTGAAGTACACCCAGGAGTGACGGTCCACGGGAAAGGACACCACCGCGATCTCAGGATCGGTGCCCACTCGCAACGGGCCCTGGTACAGCTCGCCCAGAGTGCCATGACAGACACCGGACACCGTGCCGCGGGACACGTCCCGCTCCTGCAGGACGCCCGCGACGGGTTCGAGGATCGACTGTCCCGGTCCGCCGGACGACACGTCGATCCGGGGCCGGAAAGACCGACGCGAAGCGGCTGGGTCCCGCACACCATCCTCCTCCGTACCGGGCCTTGAACACCGACAGGGCAGGAGGCGCGGCCACACGCACGACGTACGACCGCCCATACCGCCGACCCAGTCCACGAGGTCACGTGCACAGCCCGCGTGGGACGCGGACGCAGTGGCAGGTCTTCGGACTCGCGGGCACGTCCGCCGAAAGGACGGACACCTACCGGCCGTCTCTTCCCCGGCCCTGACGCGGACCCAGTGACATCGACGGCTTTCGTTCCCACTCACCGCTGCGGGACAGCCCCGGATTCGCACCGGGTTCCCTCTTGCGTCGCGCCACCGGGCGTCCGGGCGGACGGGAGGCGCGAACCGACTGCGTGTATCAGCGTAGAGGCGCTCGTATTCCTGCGACAGTGGGGCTTCGGCGGTTGTCTTGAATGTGGAGGGGAGGCAGAAAGCAGGTGTGCTCCGGGCAGTTCCCGTGGTGGCTCTGGCCGGATAACGCCTCTGGGGATCACTGCCCCGTCAGTCAGACTTGTTGCCTCACGCCACATGCGCACCGTTGCTGCGGTGGCCCGTGCCCGGGAGGCCCCTGATGACGTCAGAAGCGAGGCCGGACGAGGACGGGACGGTGACCCCGCCCGGACGGCGACGGCCTCCCGGTGACCGCGTCGCGCTGCGCGGCGACCTGCGGTCCGCCCTGCCCGACGCCGGCGCGGCGGTGGTGGTCACGGCGCTCGTGTTCGCGCTCCTGTGGGCGCGCATGGAATCGGGTGCGTCGGACACCGTGGCGATCATGCCGTTCATGGACGATGCCGGCACCTACTGGATGTACCTGCTCAGCCAGGCGTTCGGGTGGTCGGGGCTGCTGTGGGCCTGGGGCACGGTCATGCTCGGTCTGCTGCTGTCGGGACCGCGTCCCACCCGGCTGCCGGTCTCCCGGCAGGTACTGGAGCGCTGGCACCGCACCACGAGCCTGACGACCATGGCGCTGATGTTCGCCCACGCGCTGATGTTCGCGGCGGAACTCGTCCGCTACGAGACGAAGGTGGCGTGGGCCGAGCGGCTGTGGGTGGCCTTCGCGGACACCTTCGTGCCGGGCTGGTACGACTCGGGCACCGGCCGGATCGCCATCCCCATCGGACAGGGGGCCCTGTACCTGGCGATCCCGCTGGGGCTGCTGTTCTACGTCCGGCACCGCATCGGAGCGAACACCTGGCGACGGCTGCACCGTTTCGTGATCGTCGTGTACGTGCTGAGCGTGTGGCACACGCTGCTGTACGGAACCAACGTCTGGTACGGCGAGTGGCCCCGCACCGTTCTGTGGCTGCTCCAACTCCCGGTCGCCGCACTGCTGTTGCTGCGCCTGCTGAGACCGGCCCGGCGAGCCGAACGGCTGGGCTCCCCCGGCGGGCAAGAGGGCTTGACCCGTTCGGCCTGGGCAGTACGGGCGGCGGGACGGGTTGTTGCCGCAGCCGTCGTCGTCGGGCTGGTCATCGTGGTGGTGTCCGGCCGTGACGGTGGACGGGACCGTCCGACCCATCCGCCGGCCACGGCCCCGCACGCCCAGGAAACGGACTGATTGGCCGGCACCGGTCGGGCGGGACGGCGTCCCGGGATGGGATGATGGCCGGCGACAGGGCGACGGCGGAACGAGGAAGCCGGTGTGAATCCGGCGCGGTCCCGCCACTGTGATCGGCGAGCGATTCCCGACAGGCCACTGCCCAGCAGGGGGTGGGAAGGCCGGGACGAGCATCGACCCGAGAGCCAGGAGACTCACGCGGTCGCCTCCTCGACGGACCACCGGGGCGGATCTCCCCGGAGAGAGGGACGGCACCGCATGCCCGCCACGCCCAGCGGACGAACGACGGACGACAAGAGGCCCGCAACGGCCACCGGCCCCGTGCCGTGCCGCGTCGTCGTGTGTCGCGACTGCTGCTGCGGCAGCCCCAAGGTGACCGGCGTCGACCACGCGGCCCAGACGGCACGTCTGCGTGCTCAGGTGCCGGTGCGGGTGTCCGCCTGCCTCGACGTCTGCGAACACGCCAACGTCATCGTCGTCCAGCCCTCCGCGGAGGGCCGGGCCGCAGGCGCCCGGCCCGTCTGGCTCGGGCTGGTCAACGACCCGGACGCGACCGAGGACATCGCCGCCTGGGCACGCGCCGGCGGACCGGGCGTCGCACCCCGGCCGGACATCCTCGACCTGTACGCCATCACACCGCCGCGACGGCGTACGGCCTCCTGACCGTACGCACGGAGAGCCGGCGGGAGGACAGGAACCGTGCACGCCGCCCGGGAGTTTTGCGGCCTCGTCGGTGCTCGGGACGCGCGGAGAGTGGATGTCGTACACGCCGGGTCCGGCCTCGCGCCGTTCTTCGTGTTCCAGAAGGCAGGGTCCGGCCTACTGGCACACGTGGTCCATTTGACCGGATGCTGCCTCCGCTTTAGGCTGGAACCCGTACGGAGGCAGCATCCGTTTTTGGTCCGGCCGCAGGATCACCGGAGGTACGAGGGCGCATGGGCGTTAGTGAGCAGCGGGGTCGCAAGCCCCGCGCGGATGTCCAGCGCAACCGCGCGGCCCTTCTCGAGACCGCGCAGCGTCACTTCCTGCAGCATGGGGTCGGCACCTCGCTCGAGGCGGTGGCCAAGGAGGCGGGCGTCGGGCCCGGCACCCTGTACCGGCACTTCCCCACACGGGAGGCGCTGCTGGCGGCTGTGTTGCAGACGCGCTCCGAGGAGCTGGTGGCCCGCCAGGCGGACATCGAGCGGCTCGGCGACCCGGCCGAGGCGCTGGAGCAGTGGCTGCGCGCGATGGAGGAATACTTCAGCGCCTTCAGCGGACTGCCGGACCCGCTCATGGCCGCGGCCAGGGCCCAGGAGCCGGACAATCCGCTCACGATCCCCTGCGGCATCCTCATCACCGCCACCGATCAGTACGTGAAAGCGGCGCGGAACGCGGGGCACGTAAGCGCGTCGGTGCGGGGTCACGACCTGTTCCTCGCGGCCTGTTCCGTTGCCTGGATCAAGGGCACCGGCATGGAGGAGGAATCGCTCGATCGTCTCCGTACCCTCATCGCGAGCGGCTACCGCGAGCGGGACGTCCGGGCGTAGACCGCCACACCCTCACCCCGCCCCCCGCACAAACACCCAGGGGCGGTCGCCCCACAGCCATCACTCGACGCTGCTCTCAGGCGCAGTGCAACCTTTCAAGGGACGAATCATGAAAATCACTGTTATAGGTGCCGGCGCCATCGGTGGGAACCTGGCCGCCAAGCTCGCCCTGGCCGGTCACGACGTCCAGGTGGCCGGCGCTCGCGGCCCCGAGGCCGTGGCGGCCGAGGTGCTGGAGTCCGGGGCTCGCGCAGCGGACCTCGCCGACTCGGTCCAGGGCCGGGACGTCATCGTCCTGGCGGTCCCCTTCGGCGTGGCGGGGAAGCTGGCCGATCTGTTCGCCCCGGTCCCCGACGAGACGGTGGTGGTCGACACCTCGAACTACTACCCGAACCTCAGCGGGCAGATCGAGGCCGTGGACGACGGGGCGGTGGAGAGCGTGTGGAACGCCGAGCAGCTGGGCCGACCCGTGGTCAAGGCGTGGAACGCCGCCTTGGCCGAGACGCAGCGAGCCAAGGGTGTGCCGGCCGGAACGCCCGGCCGCCTCGCCATCCCCGTGGCCGGCGACTCCGAGGAGGCGCGGCGTGTGGCTATGCGGCTCGTGGATGACACCGGTTTCGACCCCTACGACGCCGGTGTACTGGCCGACTCCTGGCGCCAGCAGCCCAACAGCCCCGCCTACTGCACCGAGCTGACCCTGGAAGAGCTGCCCGCGGCCCTGGCCGCGGCCGACCGCGTCAAGGACGTGGCCGTTCGCGACAGCCTGCCGGAACGCTTCGCTGCCCTCCCGGACAACCCCACCGTCGACGACGTCGTCGAGATGAACCGCGCCGCCCATCGCTGAGTCACCCGACGCGGCTCTCGAGTCCGCAGCACCATGAGGATCGGCATCCTCGGCACCGGGAACATCGGCAAGACGTTGATCAGGCGGTTGGGCGAGGCTGGGCACGAGGTGAAGGCGGCCAATTCGCGGGGCCCGGAGACGATCGAGGCGGGCGGCGTCGATGCCGGCGAACCACTTGAACAGGGCCGCCTTGCCCTCCATGACCGGCAGCGCGGCCTTCAGCCCGATGTTGCCGAGGCCCAGCACCGCCGAGCTGTCCGTCACGTGCACCGCCGGCGGACGTGGGCGATGGAGGAGGTCAGGTGTCGGCGCCCACCTTGGTGGTGTCGGTGTCGGCTTCGGTGTCGGCGGGTGCGGTCGTCTTTGGGGTGCGGGACTGCAGGATCGAGCGGGCCTTGTCGATGTCGAGGTCCTTCTCCCATTTGCCGATCACGATGGTGGCGACGGCGTTGCCGAGGACGTTGATGAAGACGCGGCCCTCGTTGAGGATGCGGTCGATGCCGACGATCAGCGAGAGGGCAGCCAGGGGGACGTGGCCGACGGCGGTAACGGTGCTGGCGAGGACGATGAACGCGCCGCCCGCGATGCCCGCGGTGCCCTTGCTGGTGAGCATCATGACGCCGACCATGATCAGCTGTTGCTGCCAGGACAGGTCGATGCCCATGGCCTGGGCCAGGAAGAGGGAGGCCATGGTGAGGTAGACCGCGGAACCGTCCAGGTTGAAGGAGAACCCGGAGGGGATGACGATTCCCACCACCGGGCGACCGATGCCGAGGGTCTCCAGCTTGCGCACCAGTTGCGGCAGGACGGCTTCGCTGGAGCAGGTGCTCAGGGCGACGAGGAGTTCGGCCTTGAGGAAACGCATCAGGCCGAACAGGCTCAGGCGGCAGGCCCGCATGATGGCCCCGAGCACGACCAGGACGTACACGACACAGGTCGCGGTGAACAGGATGATCAGGTAGCCGAGCTGCTTGAGGCTCTCGGCGCCGTAGGTGGAGACCACGGTGGCCAGGGCGCCGAAGGTGCCCAGCGGTGCCAGCCACATCACCCAGCCCACGATGCGGAACACGACGTCCGAGAGGGCCTTGATACCGCGGATCAGCGGCGCACCGTCCTCGCCGGCCATGTTCAGGGCCACACCGAAGACGATGGAGACCATGAGCGCGGCCAGGATGGCGTCACCGGTGATCGCGCCCAGCAGCGAGGTGGGGATCAGAGAGGAGATGAAGCCGGTGAAGGTGGCGTGCTCGTTGGCGGTCTCGGGCACGTCGTCCGCGTTGAGCGAGGAGGGATCGACCTGGAGGCCGGAGCCGGGCTGGAAGATGTTGGCGACCACCAGCCCGATGAGCATGGACAGCAGCGACAGCACCAGGAAGTAGCCGATCGCCTTCACACCGATCCGGCCCGCCTTGCGCAGGTTGTCCATGGAGGCGATGCCGGTGGTGACCACGCAGAAGACGACCGGGACGACGATCATCTTGACCAGGTCGATGAACCAGTCGTTGAGCGGCTTGAGTTCCTTGCCGAGCCCGGGGGCGAGGATGCCGATGGCGATGCCGAGGACCGCGCCCAGCACGACCTGGAACCACAGCTCACGTATCAGACGGTTCAGCCGTGACCGCTGCGGACGGCCGGCGGCAGTAGTAGTGGATGTCATCGAGGGTGCTCCCTTGCACGACGATCGTGTCTGGCCCTGTCCCACGTGGGGGTGTGCGCGGGGGACGCGAAGCGGCTCGCGTCCCCCGGGGTCGTACGTGGCGCCTTGATGGAGCTGCGCCGGCGGACGGCGCCCGCCGACGGCGGGCGCGTCAGGGTGCGGTGAGTGCGGTGACGGTCAGCTGTGCAGGTCGCGCAGCACCTTGTAGAAGGCGGCCTTGCCCTCGAAGCCGATGCCGGGGATGTCGGTCAGGCCGACGCGGCTCTTCTCCACCACGGCGTCGTCGGCGAAGCCCCCGGTGGGCTGGAACTCGCCCGGGTAGGACTCGTTGCCGCCGAGCTTGAGGGCGGCGGCGATGTGCAGGGAGAACTGGTGCCCGCCGTGCGGGATGCAGCGCCGGGAGGACCAGCCGTGCTGCTTGAGCATGTCCTGGATGCGCAGGTACTCCACCAGGCCGTAGGAGAGGGCCGGGTCGAACTGGAGGGTGTCGCGGTCGGGGCGCATGCCGCCGTAGCGGATCAGGTTGCGGGCGTCCTGGAGGGAGAAGAGGTTCTCACCGGTGGCGATGGCACCGGCGTAGTGCTCGGCGACGGTGGCGTTGAGGTGGTAGTCCAGCGGGTCGCCGATCTCCTCGTACCAGAACAGGCCGTACGGCTCGATGGCCCGGCCGTACTCCAGCGCCGTGTCGAGGTCGAAGCGGCCGTTGACGTCCACGGCGAGGCGGGAGCCGTCGCCGCCCAGGACGTCGATGACGGCCTCGATGCGGCGCAGGTCCTCGGCCAGGTCGGCTCCGCCGATCTTCATCTTGACGACGTCGTAGCCCAGGTCGAGGAAGCCGCGCATCTCGTCCTGGAGGTCGGACAGGGACTTGCCCGGGGCGTAGTAGCCGCCGGCGGCGTAGACGAAGACCGAGTCGTCGGGCTGCCCGTCGCCGTAGCGCTCGGACAGGTACCGGTACAGAGGCTTGCCCTCGATCTTGGACGCGAGGTCGAACAGCGCCATGTCGACGACGCCGACGGCGACCGAGCGCTCGCCGTGGCCGCCGGGCTTCTCGTTGTTCATCATCACGTCCCACGCTTTGGCGTGGTCGAAGCGGCCCTGCTCGTCCAGGAGGCTGCCGGGCTCGGCGGACGTCAGGCGGGGCAGGATCCGGCGGCGCAGGATCTCACCGGCGCTGTAGCGGCCGTTGGAGTTGAAGCCGTAGCCGACGACGGGTTTGCCGTCGCGGATGACGTCGCTCTCGATCGCCACGATCGAGCAGTCCATGGAGCTGAAGTCGATCCAGGCGTTGCGGATCGAGGAGCTGATCGGGACGACGCCCTCGTACACGTTGGTGATCTTCACGACGGCCCTCTCTCATATCTTATAAGTTGCGTCGGTGTTAGGCTGGGGTGACATCACGGGGACTGTCAAGAGGGGTGCCAGCACCCGGGAAGGATTTTCGGGGGGCGATGGCCGACACGAACCTCTTCGTCAGCAAGAGTGACTACGCCTACGCGGAGCTGCGCGGACAGATCCTGTCGGGGACACTTCCCGCCGGGGCGCGGCTTGCGCAGTACGACCTCGCCGAGTCGCTGAACATGAGCATCACACCGCTGCGTGAGGCGATCCGCCGCCTCAGCAGCGAGGGCCTGGTCACCGTCGAAACCCACCGCGACGTGCGCGTGTCCACCATGAGCTCGGACGAGGCCCGGCAACTGTTCGAGGTCCGCCTGTCCCTGGATCCCACGGCCGCGGAACTCGCCGCCCGGCGGCGCACCGCCGAGGACATCGCCGTCATGCGGTCCGCCGTCGCGCGGCTGCTGCCCGTCACCCGCCAGTGGGGCGAGGAGGCACTCGCGGCCCACCGCGCCTTCCACCAGGCGCTCTACCGCGCCTCGCACAACGACGTCCTCATCCGCCTGCTGGACGACCTGTGGGACAAGTCCGACCGCTACCGGCGCCTCGGCCTCGAACTCCCGCCCGGCGACGAGCCCCGCACCCGCGACCTCCAGGAACACCACCAGCTCGTCGACCTGGTCGAGGACGGCCGGGCCGCCGAGGCCGCTCAGCTGATGCGCGACCACATCACCCACAGCCTCACCGCCACCGCCATCAGCGCCCTGGAGGACCGCGAAGGCGCCCGCACGGGCTGAGGCGCCGATGGACGTCCGTCAGCTGGAGTACTTCCTGGCGATCGTCGACCGCGGCGGCTACGACCGGGCTGCCGCCGCCCTCCACGTCTCCCAGCCCTCGCTGTCCCAGGCCGTCCGCGCACGGGAAGACGACCTGGGCTCCGAGCTCTTCCACCGGATCGGGCGGCGCGCCGTACGCACCGAGGCGGGCAAAGCGCTGATCGAACCGGCCCGCGCGGCCGTCCGCAGCCGGGAGAGCGCCCGCGCGAGCGTCGCCCCGTCCACGAACTGCGCACCAGACGCCTTGACGTGGCCTCGATGCCCGCCCAGGCGGCCGAACCGCTCACCACGCTCATCCGCGACTTCAGTCACCTCCCACCCGGTGCGGTCCTGGCCGTGAAGGCAACCTTCACCTCGCGGAACGTGGTCGATGCGGTGCGCACCGGGGCCGTGCAACTCGGTCAGCGGGCGAACGTCACACGCGGGAGGGCAAGGCCCGACGTGAGATCATCCGATGCCTCAAGCGATACGCGGCCCGCGAGGTGTTCAACCTGGTCAGACCGGTTTCCCGTACCCCCGCGTTATAGGGGCGTCTGTGACATGCGGGTGATATGGCGAGACCCCGCCGAGGTCCGTCCGGGCGGGATCGCTGCGCGGATCCATGAGACGGCGAAGCCGCACCGGAGCGCTCCGGTGCGGCTTCGCCGTGAGGTCGAACGCGCCGGCGCTCAGGACGCGTTCGGCTCCCATGCGGCAGCCGTTCAGGTCGGCCCGCAGCAGCTCCGCGTCCATCTGGATGCCGATGAGGACGAATTCTCGCGCGTAAGAGCCGGCGGTGTCACGAGCAGAGGAAGGCTCGAAGCGAGCCACCGAACCGGCCTGCGCCACAGTCCCGTCACCCAGGACCGGCCGGCGAGGGTGAAGAAGCCCTTGGACCTGAGGACCTGCCCGTAGGCGCCGCTGCCCGGTGTCTCCGTCACGAACGTCCGAACCGTCCGGGGTGGAAGGACCTTCCGGAGCAGAGGACGGTCGCGGAGATGGCGTACTGAATGAAGTTTCGAAGGAGGGCGTGAACACCGTGTCGCCGGGCACAAGGGCTATCGCACCGAGGTCCTGGCATTCGGAGCTGGTCGGGATCTACCCGCCAAGGGACGAACTCAGGCCCTTGTGAAGCTCATACGCACACGCGCCTGAGCCGGAATTGACGATGGGATTTAAAATGATCATTCTTGGGCTTATTCTGCTGGTCATCGGCCTGCTTGTCGGCATGGGTCTGCTGACGACGATCGGTGGCATCCTCATTCTGGTTGGCGCCATCCTGTGGATCCTGGGTGCGACCGGTCGCGCGGTCGGTGGACGCAAGCACTTCTTCTGAAGTCAGGGCGCCTCACCAACTCTCTGCGACGAGTGATGTGTCCATGGCCCCCTCCGCGTCGGAAAGTCCACACCGTGAGGAGCTTGTGGACCACTCGAGGCCGGGACGAGGTGAGAGCCCGGCCAGAGAGACAGTTGGGAACCCCGCGGGCGGGGCCATGCGCCGACCCCGCCCTGTCTCGTTGGCGATGAGTTTGCCCTGAGCCGGGCCCTGCCCGCCGGTCGTCGAGCGCAGGGCCTGGCTGCGGGGAGAGGCGGATGCTGCCGCTTCGGTACAGGAAGCGACGGGCGTGCTGCATCGGCGCCCAGCCGGCTGTCGAGACGCTTCCTGGAGTGCGACGTGGCCCTGCACACCCGTACCGCCGAGATGCGGCAGCGCGTCGCGGACGTGCTGCGCGGGCCGGGCACCCTTGGTGGGCTCAGCGCAGCTCAGGACGGGCGGGAGTTCCTGCTCCAAGTCGCCGCACGAGTTCCGCGGGTGCGGGAGGACGGCGGAAGCGAGATCCGGTACGCGCTACAACTGCTGGCCGACTTCCAGCTCTCCTACCGGGGCATGCTCCAGCACCGGTTACGAACCTGCCTGGACGGTCTGCACGCCGACACTCCCGCGATGCCCTTCCCGTACCAGCTGGGCCCGACGGTCCAGCAGATCCGGGAGATGCTGGAGGTGGCGTACGAACGAGGCGCTGTACACCTGCCGGAGCGAGCTGTAAAAAGCGCTCGCCGATCCGAGCGCGGTCATCTTCTCGATCGTCGAGGAGTTCTACGACAGGGTCATCCCGTCGGCCGGCGTCGAGGAGGAGTGGCTGGTCTTCTACCAGGGCATCAGAGCCGAGATCTGGCCTGGCAGGTTCGCAGCCTTGGGGTCGACGAACTCCTCGACGCGGCCGCAGCGCAGAAGCTGCGTGCCGCGCTGGATGCAGCCGACGACGACGCGATCGTACGGCTGGCCGAGGCGGCGCCCGCCGTCGGTTACTGGCTGGCCGACTACCTCGACGCCACGGCCTCGAAGCTGCGCGCGTACGGCCCGCTCGCCGGCGATGCCCAGCCCGTAGCGCCCTCGGCCGTGTTCCGCTGCCCCCCCCGGGAACCCTTGTCTGATACCGCCGCTTTGTCGGCGAGACCTCTCCGCGCTGCCCCACGCACGACATCGATCTGGTCCGCGTCGAGGACGAGCCCCCGGTTGCGTGAGCACAGAGGCCGGAGCCCCGCGCGAAGCTGTCGGGCCCCGCGGTCTGTGTGCGCTGTGGCTCTGTGCTTGCGCGAGCGGTACGCGACGAACGCCGTACCCAGGAGGGCAAGACCCGGCGCGAGATCATCCGATGCCTCGAGCGGTATGCCGCCCGCGAGGTCTTCAACCCAGTCGGACCGGTGTCCCGCACCCCCGCGTCATAGGGGCGTCCGGGAAGGCTGCCTGCCGTCCACCTCCCGTGGCAGCGGCCTACGCCCCAGCAGACACCAACTGCTTCCCCGCCCCGGGCCCGCCTCGTGAGGGAATCAGCTATTGCTCGTCGAGGACTCCGGGGGTGTCGTGCAGGACCACACTCTGCTGCACCGGGATACGTCCCATGCCGATGTCGTACATCGGTGACGTCTTGTCGCCGATGCCGAAGGAGATGCCGAAGAGCAGCTTGAGGTCGTCTCGGACGCCCAGCGACGTACGGACCGTGTCGGCGTACACGCCGAGGACGGCCTGCGGGATGCCGTGGAAGCCCCGCGCGGTCAGCGAGAGCAGGAAGTTCTGGGCGTACATGCCGATGTCACCGGCCGTCCGGACCCCGTCGCCGAGTTGTGGCATGAAGAGCAGGGCGACGTGGGGCGCGTCGTAGAAACGCAGGTTCTCGCGGATCACTTCGTGCCTGCCCTCCATGTCGGAGCGCGCTATGCCCCGCGCCCCGTAGACACGGGCGCCGTGCTGATAAGAACGCTCGAGGTAGACGCCGTCGCCGTAGTCGCCGGTGAAGTCCGCCGAGTCCCGGCCGTCCTCGTACGCCTTGAGCAGTTCCTCGCTCAAGGCGTCCCGGGCGGCACCCGAGACTATGTGCACCGTCCAGGGCTGGGTGTTGCTGTTCGAGGGGGCGGTCTGCGCGTCCTCCAGGACGCTGCGGATGTCCGCAGGTGACAGCGGCGTCGGCCGGAACTGCCGCGGGGAGTGCCTGGCGCGTACGAGTTCGGTGAACAGGGAGGCAGTGGTGGACAAGAGGTTCCTTTCCAGAGGGCGGCTCGGGGTGGCCGGAGGGGCGGGCGTGTCAGTGACGGGGGGAGCGGTTGGTTCCACGGTCTCCTCGCGCGTGGGCATGGAGGTGAGAGCGGCGAAGCGTGCCGCCTGGCGGTTCCGCTTGCGCCGGGCCTCGTTGCGGTAGGCCGCGGCACAAGCGGCTCCCAGGTCCTGGAGGGTCGGCTCGGTGCAGTACGCGGGTTTCATCGGCTGCCGGCGCCAGGAGCCACCCGCTTCAAGTGGCGGCTCCTCGCCGGTGTGCCCGTGTCTGCGCCGGGGTTGTCAGTCCGTTGCCGACGAAGCTGTCGGCACTGCGGTGGCGTTGATGGGAGCGTTGCTCGGTGGAGACGCCGGCGGCTGGGGGGTGGCTGCGGTTCTGCGGACGCAGAGGGTGCCGATGATCGCGAGGCAGCCGATGACTGCCGCCGTGGTGAAGGCGGCTTGTGACGCCGAGACGGACTGGGCCAGGTTCAGTGCTCCCGCGTCCTTGGCGTGGGATCCGATGGTGTAGGCCGAGATCAGGACGGCGCCGCCTGCGCCGCCGGCCAGCTGTTGGGCGGTGTTGAACGCCGCGGTGCCGTGCGGGTAGAGCTCGGCGCGCAGGGAGGACAGTGCGGCCGTCGTCATCGGTGCCCACATGAGGGCCTGCGAGGCCGACAGGACGAGGTAGGCGGCCAGGAGCGCGGGGACGCCGGTGTTCTCGTCCGCTCGGCTCAGGAACCACAGGGCACCCGTCCAGATGACCGATCCGGGGATGGCCAGGGGGCGCGGTCCGTAGCGGTCGTAGACGCGTCCGCCGAGGGCCGAGACGAGGGCGATCAGGGCTCCGCCGGGGACCAGGAAGAGACCGATCTGGAGCGTCGTCAGGCCCGTGACGTTGGTGAGGACCAGGGGCAGGATCATCGTGGTGCCGAACCCGACCAGCGCGACGACGAGCATGACCAGCAGCGGCACGGTGAACGACCGGGTGCGGAAGATCCTCATGTCGAGGAAGGCGTTGTCGCTGCGCTGCAGCACGGTCTGGCGGCGTACGAAGACCGCCAGGGCGAGAAGCCCGATGATGACCGGGATGTAGGGGGCGACCGGTGCGTGGCCGGAGGCCGACTCGCCGATCGTGGACAGGCCGTAGACGAGGGCGCCGAACCCGATGGCGGACAGGACGAGGGACGGCACGTCCAGCCTGACCGGTTCCGGAGTGGTGATGTTGCGCAGCCTGGCGGCGCCCAGGGCCAGCCCGGCCAGGACGACGGGCAGGACCAGGATGAACAGCCACCGCCAGCTGAGCTGGGAGATCACCACGCCGGACACCGCAGGGCCGACCGCGGGTGCCACCGCGGTCAGACCGGTGACCAGCGCCATCGTCCGGCCTCGCCGATGCGGGGGAACCAGGCGCATCGTCGTGGCCATCAGCAGGGGCATCAGGGCGGCAGTGCCCGCCGCCTGGATGACGCGGCCGGTGAACAGCACGCCGAACCCCGGGGCGACGGCGGCGATCGCCGTGCCCAGGGTGAACAGGGACAGCGAGCCGAGGAAGATCGTGCGGAGGGTGAACCTTCGCAGGAGGAACCCGGTGGCCGGGACGAGGATCGCCAGGGTCAGCAGATAACCCGTCGTGAGCCACTGTCCCGTGGTGGGAGTGATGTCGAGATCGCTGATCAGGGTGGGAAGCGCGACTCCCAGCAGCATCTCGTTCAGCAGGACGGTGAACGCGGAGACCATCAGGATCCCGATGACGAGGACGTCTCCGGGGGCCAGTTCGTCATCGTTGCGGGTCGGTGGCGGTGCGTCTGCGGCGGCCTGCGCCGGATTCTCGGCGGGGGACATGTGATCTCTTCCGTGTCGCTGGGGAGGGTGTGCGAAGGGCCGTGCGGGTTCCATGCCGTCGGTGCACACCGGTGGGGTCCGGCGGTACGCGCCCGGGCCGGTGCGGCCTCGGCCGGGAGCCGTCGCGTCCGATGCCGCCTGCGCGGCGGTCGGTTCCCCGGCGGCCGTCGGCGCGGAACGCCTGGTTGTCGCACCGGGCTGCCCTGGGAACAGCGGATGCCTGCCGAGACCGGCGGTAGCATCGGAACTGATAAGGAGATAGTCTCCGTTTCGCGGAAGACGATACGGAGACAGTCTCCGCATTGTCAACGGGAGGTGCAACGACATGGGTGAGGCAGCCACCGGCGAGCGCCGGCAGCGGACGGACAAGCAGCGCAACCGCACGCACATCCTCGAGGTCGCTGAAGAGTTCTTCGCCGAGCGGGGCATCACCGGCTCCATGGACGCCATCGCCAAGCGGGCCGGTGTCGGTCCGGGCACCCTCTACCGGCACTTCCCCAACCGGGAGGCACTGCTGGCTGCCTTGCTGCAGGCCCGCGACGAAGAGCTGGAAGCCCGACGCGTCGCCATCCGGCGCGAGGTGACCGACTCCCGCGCCGCGCTCGCACAGTGGCTTCAGGCACTGGATGAATGGGTGACCGCCTTCGACGGTCTGCCCGAGCCCCTGCGGGCCGCACTGACGGAAGGCACGTCCCCTCTGGCGATCACCTGTCAGGGCTTCGTCACGACCACCGAGGACTTCCTCCGCGCGGCACAGCGCGACGGCGGTGCCAAGCCCTGGGTGCGGGGACGTGACCTGTTCCTCAGCACGCTGGCCACCGCCTGGGCCCGCGGTGCCGCCATGGCCGACGAGTCGTCGCCCGACGCGCTCGTTTCCCTCATGCGCACCGGGTGGGAGACGCCCGCGACGGAAACAGCTCCCGGGAGTGGCGAAGACCCCGCGTAACCGCAGGCAGAAGCGTGGCGCCCTGGCGCGGGGCACTCTCCCGAGAGCTCACCACGTTGAGCGGGGTGGGGGTGCGGTCGAGGACGCCGTAGAGGACGAGGTGGGCCTCGTGGGCGGCGGCGGTGACGAGGTCGGCCAGGGCCGTGCCGCCGACGGGGTCGAAGATGACGCGGGCGCCCTGGCCGTCGGTCAGCGCCCGCACCCGGGCGGGGACGTCCTCCTCGGCGGTGGCGATGACCTCGTCCGCGCCGGCGTCCAGGAGCTGCTGGCGCTTGGCGCCGGTGCGGGTCAGGGCGACGGCGCGGGCGCCGGCCTTGTGGGCGACCTGGATGGCGGCGAGGCCGACGCTGCTGGAGGCCGCGGAGATCAGGACGGTGCCAGCGGGGCGGCGGGCACCCTCGGAATTTGGTTCCGCGCGGGAGTCCTCCCGCTGCCGCCGTGCTGCGCTGACTACAAGGCCGGGATCGCCTCGGCCCTGCTCAACTCCGCGCAGCAGATCGGGGTCGCTCTCGGCCTGGCCGTACTCGCCGGGGTCGCCGCCACGTCACCGCGCAGCCGGAGAAGGCCGCGCTGGGCACCGGCGAAGCGCTGGTCGCGGGGTACGGCACGGCCCTGACCGTCGCCGCAGGCATCCTCCTCGCCGCCGGCCTCCTCGCCCTCACCACCCTCAGCGCCCGCCCGGCCACAGAACAGGACGGGCCCCAGCCTGAGGAGACGAACACCCGGCCGGGAAACTGACGGAGCCGGGCGGTGCCTCCGGCAAGACGGCGGGGGTGACGCCGTTCCCCGCTGGGACCCTGCGGGCGTTCTCGGAGCGGGCGCCCTTCACGGCCTGTCGGCCAGTGGGACCGTGTCAGGGCGGTCGCAGCCTCGTTGTCGCCACAGGCCCGCCGGGGCGAGAACGCCACGGGGTCGTTCCCGCGAGGCGCTCTCACCCCGTGGAGGGCGGTGTGACCCTCAGTGGGCGGCGCGGCCCTGCAGAGCCGAGGTGACGAGGTCACTCTTGGCGAGTCGGTCTCCGTCGGTGACGGCCGACGCCCAGGCGTCGGCGGTGGTGACCGCGGCCAGGGCTGGGGGAAGCAGCCGGAGGTGAGGCGGCCTGCGGTGTCGTAGGTGAGGTCGTAGCCGGTCGTGCCGACATTGGCGCGGGTGATGTCGACGTGGGTGGGCAGGCCGGCGGGGGAGAGGGTGTGCGCGGTCTTGGTGACCGTGGTGCCGGCCTTGGCGGAGGTGACGGCGGTGAGGCGGCCGGCCCGGTCGTAGGCGCGGGCCTCGGTCTCGGTGTTGGGCAGCGCGGACTTGGTGAGGTTGCTGGCCGGGTCCCAGGTGTACGAGGTGGTCTTGCCGTCGGCCAGCATCGAGGCGGTGCGGCCGTCGCCCGCGAAGTCTTCAACCTGGTCAGACCGGTCTCCCACACCCCCGCGTTATAGGGGCGTCCGTGAGACGTGAGAGGGTCTGGGGCGTGAGTGAGACACCGTCGAACACCCTGCAATACCGCTTTGACGGGCCAGAAGAGGCCCCGGTCCTGATCCTCGGTCCCTCACTGGGTACCACCTGGCACATGTGGGACCGGCAGGTGCCCGAGCTGGCTCAGCAGTGGCGGGTCTTCCGTTTCGACCTGCCGGGGCACGGGGGCGCTCCCGCCTACCCGGCGGGTTCCGTCGCCGAGCTCACCACGCGTCTGCTGGCGACACTGGACGGACTCGGCGTGCAGCGTTTCGGCTACGCGGGCTGCGCGTTCGGCGGCGCCGTCGGTGTCGAACTGGCCCTGCGCCACCCCGAACGCCTCGCCTCCCTCGCGTTGATCGCCACCTCGCCGCGCTTCGGTACGGCCGACGAGTTCCGTCAGCGCGGCGTGATCGTCCGCACCAACGGGCTCGACCCCATCGCCCGCAGCTCGCCGGAGAGGTGGTTCACCGGAGGGTTCGCCGCCGCCCAGCCCGCCATCACCGAGTGGGCCGTACAGATGGTGCGTACCACCGATCCCGGCTGCTACATCGCCGCCTGCGAGGCGCTCGCCGCGTTCGACGTCCGGGCCGAACTCGGCCGTGTCGGCGTCCCGACCCTGGTCCTCGTCGGCTCCGACGACCAGGTCACCGGCCCCGCCGAGGCCCGCACCCTGGTCGCCGGCATCCCCGACGCCCGTCTCGCCGTCGTCCCCGGCGCCTCCCACCTCGTCCCGGTCGAGCAGCCCGCGGCCGTCACCGACCTGCTGGTGCGGCACTTCTCCACCGCCTGGCAGATCGCCCACGACGCGTCCACCGGGCAGATCGCCGTCCCGTCCGCCCACGCCATGGTGCCCGCGGTTCCCACGGCCCCCGTGGCCTCCACCGCCCCCGTCCAACCGGCCCTGGCTCCGCCGCAGGCCGCGTCGCCCGTCGCTGAGATCGCCGCGGCCGCCGTACCACCGCAGGCACCGGCTCACGGGCGGCCCGACCCGTACGAGGCGGGGATCAAGGTGCGCCGCGAAGTGCTCGGCGACGCGCACGTCGACCATGCGCTGGAGCAGGCGGACGAGTTCTCCGGGGACTTCCAGGAGTTCCTCACCCGGTACGAGTGGGGCGAGATCTGGGACCGGCCGGGCCTGGACCGGCGCACCCGCAGCTGCGTCACCCTCGCCGCCCTCGTCACCGGCGGCCATCTGGACGAACTCGCACCCCACCTCAGGGCCGCCCTGCGCAACGGCCTCACTCCGGGCGAGATCAAGGAGGTGCTGCTCCAGGCGGCCGTCTACTGCGGTGTACCGGCCGCGAACGGCGCCTTCCGGGTGGCGCAGCAGGTCATCCGCGAGGAGACCACCCCGCCGGAGTGAGTCCCGCCCCGCCGTGGGCCGGCCCGCGGCGGCAGGATGGAGTCATGAAGCTCACCAAGAAGTCGCACGCCTGCGTCCGCCTCGAAAAGGACGGGCGGACGCTCGTCCTGGACCCCGGCGCGTTCAGTGAGGAGGACGCCGCCCTGGGCGCGGACGCGATCCTCGTCACCCACGAGCACCCCGACCACTTCGACGAGCTGCGGCTGCGCGCCGCGATGGAGAACAACCCGACCGCCGAGATCTGGACGCTGAAGTCGGTCGCGGAGAAGATCTCGGCGGCTTTCCCGGGCCGCGTGCACACCGTCGGCCACGGCGACACCTTCACCGCCGCCGGCTTCGACGTGCAGGTCCACGGCGAGCTGCACGCGGTGATCCACCCGGACATCCCGCGCGTCACCAACGTCGGCTTCCTCGTCGACGGCGGCAAGGTCTTCCACCCCGGCGACGCCCTCACCGTCCCCGGCCACCCGGTCGAGACGCTGATGCTCCCCGTCATGGCGCCGTGGAACAAGATCTCCGAGGTCATCGACTACGTCCGGGAAGTGAAACCGCAGCGCGCCTACGACATCCACGACGCCCTGCTCACCGACCTCGCCCGCCCGATCTACGACCGCCAGATCGGGCAGCTGGGCGGCTCGGAGCACCTGCGCCTGAGCCCCGGGGACTCCGCGCGGGTGTGAGGCGCGACCCGGCGCCCCGGCGGGACGGGGACCGTGGCCGGGTTGTCAGTGCCGCCGGGTAGGTTGTGGGACATGCGCATCGCGACCTGGAACGTGAACTCGATCACCGCCCGCCTGCCGAGGCTCCTCGCCTGGCTGGAGAGCAGCGGCACCGACGTGCTCTGCCTCCAGGAGGCCAAGGTCGCCGAGGAGCAGTTCCCCTTCGACGAGCTGCGCGAGAAGGGCTACGAGGCTGCGGTGCACGCCACCGGCCGGTGGAACGGCGTGGCGGTGCTCTCCCGCGTCGGCCTCGACGACGTGGTCAAGGGCCTCCCCGGCGACCCCGGCTACGACGGCGTCCAGGAGCCCCGCGCGATCTCCGCCACCTGCGGCCCGGTCCGAGTCTGGTCGGTGTACGTGCCCAACGGCCGCGAGGTGGAGCACCCCCACTACGCCTACAAGCTCCAGTGGTTCGAGGCGCTGCGTGCGGCCGTCGAGGGCGACGCGGCCGGCGGCCGCCCGTTCGCCGTGATGGGCGACTACAACGTCGCCCCGACGGACGACGACGTCCACGACCCCGCCGCCTTCGAAGGCTCCACCCACGTCACCCCCGCCGAGCGTGCCGCCCTCGCCTCCCTGCGCGGCGCCGGCCTGTCCGACGTGGTCCCGCGCCCGCTGAAGTACGACCACCCCTTCACCTACTGGGACTACCGCCAGCTCTGCTTCCCCAAGAACCGAGGCATGCGCATCGACCTGGTGTACGGCAACGAGACCTTCGCCAAGGCGGTCACCGACTCCTACGTCGACCGTGAGGAGCGCAAGGGCAAGGGCGCCTCGGACCACGCGCCGGTCGTGGTGGACCTGGACGTGTAGGCGCCCGGCCCCGGCCCGACCTCGCCCCGGCCCCGTCCCCCCGCCCCCCGGCGTACCTCCTCGCCCTCTCTCGGGCTGGCCCCCCGTGCCGCTCCCGCACCCCTCCGGCTTTCCGCTCGCCCCGCTCGCCGCTCGCCGCTCCTGCGTGCCCTGTGGTGCACATGGCGGTATGAATGACAGTCTGGAGGTATGAATTTCCCGTTCCTGGGCAAGCGGCGCGAAGGTCCCCGGGCTCACGACGCCGAGGGCATCGGTGACCTGCTCGCCGATTGCGACCTGCTGCGTTCGCGGGCGTTGCGGGAGGGGGTCCGGCTCGACGACTCCGAGGTCTCGCTGGAACAGCTCGACCAGGTGCTGCCGCGCTGGCGGAGCGATGAGGAGATCCTCGCCTGGCTCGGCAACGACGCCGGTCTGTACCTCGGCACCGTGATCGTGCGTACCGTGCCCGGCGCCGCCTGGTCCATCCGGTCCGACGGGCAGCCCGTCGTCCGGCTCGCCTCCGGCAGGGAGTTCGACGTGGTGGCGTCCGGCCACGCGTGGGCGGAGGACGGCGTACCCGAGCTCTCGCAGCTCTACGGGGAAGTCGCGGAAGCGTGACCCCTGGCCCCACGGCCGCCTCGGACAAAGCCAATACCCGAAGCTTCCTCATGGCGTGATTCAGCGTCTCCGCCGAGAAACCGATCCCGGTGACCTCGACGGCGGGGAGATGACGCGTGGTCCTGAGCCGATTCCTCGAGCTCCTCCATCAGACTGTGCCCGCCGCCGACTTCGTACCAGCCAGGAGACGGCTCGCCCGAGAGAGTGTTCGGAACACGTCCGTGCCCAGGGCCTCGTCGTTCTCGCGTGATGCCCGGGTCGTGACTGTGCAAGGCCGTGCGTGGACAAGGTGGGGTGGCGTCGCGGCTGTTGCGTCGCAGGGCTGCGGCGATGTCATTGAACATAGCCGTTCATCGCCCACTCGGGGAGCGTGCCGCCGCGTTTGTCGGCGGTGAACAGTACCCCCAGTCGCCAGATCCCGGACGGGAGCACCACGAGCGGCACAGCGTAGGCGACCCGTCGCGCCCAGCGGGGCACTCCCGCGGCGGGCTCGTGAGCCGCCCGCCACCCGCGCCGCAGGGCATCCCGGCGACGGGGCCCGAGTGCCGGTGCGGGGGCCGTCCCGGTGTCTGGTGTCGGCGACTTGGCCAGGAACATCTGCATACCCTCCGTTCGCGGGCCGGGTCGTCCCGCCCACCATGAAGCTCGCACCCGGCAGGGTGCGTACGCATCGCTCCCCGGACGGATCCACCTACGTCGCACGGCTGACCGACTGAACGGCCGCGTTCATCCTCCGAGTTGACGGGCAGACACCCCAGGAGCCCACGCCGGCCTCCCGATGCGCCTTGGAAGTCCCACCGGCGTCGCTGTCACCGCCCTGGCCGACCGCTCGTCCGAGCAGCAGTCAGCGTTACTGTCCATGTGCGTGATCATCAGCACCCCGTCGAGGCCGACGGTCACCGTCCGGCCACGGGTGGGCTGAGGACGGCGTACCCGAGCTCTCGCAGCTCTGCGGGGAAATCGCGGAAGCGTGAACCTCCGGCCCACGGCCGCCTTGAACAAGGCTGATGCCCGAAAGGTGCGTGTCGGAGGCAGGTGCACACCGGGCTCAAGCCCGGTGGGAGTTGCGGGGAGCCGCTGCCGGTGCGGGCAGGGGGCTCGTCGCCGCCCGGGTCACGTCCCCGACGAGTTCGACGACGTCCGGGCCGTACGCCTGCGAGTTGACCACCTTCAGCAGCAGTACGAAGGAGTCGTTGCCGTGCTTGCGGGCCAGCTTCTCGTGGTGACGCGCGAGGTAGCGGGTGGCAGCCTGGTTGGTGATCGCGCGCTGGCCGCAGAACAGGAACGCGGGCCGGGCCTCGCGCCGGTCCCCGGCGGTGAGACGGGCCAGCAGGACGTACTCCGTGATGCCCGCGTCCATGCGGTACCGCTCGCCGCCGATCTGGAAGGCGCCCCGGTCCGGTCCCGGCTCCGGATCGATGTTGACCCGCACCCCGGGCAGCATGGCCGCCATGTGGGCCGCCATCCGGCGGTTCGACCCGGGACCGCCCACGCAGAACTCCGTGCGCTCGCCGAAGCCCTGATGGACCATGTCCTGCGTGACCACCTGGATGTGCGCGCCGCAGTCCTTGACCAGGGCGGACAGTTCCAGCAGCGCGAAGACGTCGAAACGGTGGACCGCGGGTTCGGAGGCGGCGGGGTCCCGGTTGACCACCAGCAGCGACTCGGAACTGTCCGGCAGTCCGAAGAACGCCTGCTTGCGACGGAGTCTGCGCTTCCACAGGTAGGTACGGGCGAACCAGCCCAGCGCGGCGCTGATGCCGGCCGCGACCACGCCGAGGACGATGTTGCGTACGTCGTCAGTCATGGGCGCGCATGCTAGCGGGCGTGTGCGTACCGGTGTTCGACGGGCCGCGCTGCAGGTGTTCCCCCGGGACGCTCCTGACGCGGCCATGACGATCAACTAAGCTGCCCGAACGGCCCTTCCCTGGAGGTGCGGATGCGTCGCCCTGTCGCACGGAAACTGACGGTCCTGGCGGTCTCTGCCGCCGTGATGTCGGCGGGGGCGGCAGCGCCGCCCACCGACCGGAGCAGACCCGCCGCCCCGAAGACACCGGTCGCCGTCGGGTACGGCGGCGCGGTCGCCAGCGTCGACCCGGACGCCTCCGCCGCCGGCATCGAGGTGCTGCGCAAGGGCGGCAACGCCGTCGACGCGGCGGTGGCCACCGCGGCCGCCCTCGGCGTCACCGAGCCCTACTCGGCCGGCGTCGGCGGGGGCGGCTACTTCGTCTACTACGACGCCAGGTCCCGTACCGTGCGCACCATCGACGGCCGGGAGACCGCGCCGCTGACCGCCGACGAGGACCTCTTCACGGAGAACGGCGAGCCGATCGCCTTCGCCGAGGCCGTCAGCAGCGGCCTCGCCGTCGGCACCCCGGGCACGCCCGCCACCTGGCAGGCCGCCCTCGACAAGTGGGGCAGCCGGAAGCTCGGCTCCGTGCTCGAACCGGCCGAGCGCCTGGCCCGGCACGGCTTCACGGTCGACGCCACCTTCCGCTCCCAGACAGCCGCCAACGAGCAGCGGTTCCGCTACTTCCCGGACACCGCCGAGCTGTTCCTGCCGGGCGGTGAACTCCCCGTCGTCGGTGCCACGTTCAAGAACCCGGACCTCGCCCGCACCTACAAGGAACTCGCCCGCGAGGGCGCCGGCGCGATCTACCACGGTGAGCTCGGCGAGGACATCGTCGCCACCGTCAACGAGCCGCCCGTCGACCCGGACACCGGCTGGAACGCCCGCCCCGGCGACCTGACCGCCAAGGACCTCGCGGCCTACGAGGCCGAGTTCCAGGCGCCCACCAGGACGTCGTACCGCGGCCTGAACGTCTACTCCGTCGCGCCCTCCTCCTCCGGCGGCACCACGGTCGGCGAGGCCCTCAACATCCTTGAGCGCACCGACCTCTCCGAGGCGAGCAAGGCCCGCTACCTGCACCGTTTCATCGAGGCGAGTCGCATCGCGTTCGCCGACCGGGGGCGCTGGGTCGGCGACCCGGCCTTCGAGGTCGTACCGACGAGGGAATTGCTGTCGCAGCGGTACGCCGACTCGCGCGAGTGCCTGATCCGCGACGACGCGGCGCTCACCAGCCCCCTCGCGCCCGGCGACCCCCGGCACCCCGCCCCCTGCGCGGGTGGCGGCACAGCGGCGCCGACGACGTACGAGGGTGAGAACACGACGCACCTGACGGTGGCCGACAAGTGGGGGAACGTCGTCGCGTACACGCTCACCATCGAGCAGACCGGCGGCAGCGGCATCACCGTGCCCGGCCGGGGCTTCCTGCTCAACAACGAGCTGACGGACTTCTCGTTCGCCCCCGCCAACCCGGCCGTCCACGACCCGAACCTGCCGGGACCTGGCAAGCGCCCGCGCTCGTCGATCGCGCCGACGATCGTCCTGGACCAGCACCACAAGCCGGTCGTGGCGGTCGGTTCGCCCGGCGGCGCCACCATCATCACCACCGTGCTCCAGACCCTCACCGGCTTCATCGACCGCGGGCTCCCGCTCGTCGACGCGATCGCCGCCCCGCGCGCCAGCCAGCGCAACGCCGCGCAGACGGAGCTCGAACCCGGGCTCTACGACAGCGGACTGCGGGGCGAGCTGGAGGCGCTCGGGCACTCGTTCAGGTCCAACCCGGAGATCGGCGCGGCGACCGGTGTGCAGCGGCTGCCGAACGGCAAGTGGCTGGCCGCCGCCGAGAAGGAACGACGCGGCGGCGGCTCGGCGATGGTGGTCAGGCCCGCACGGTAGCGCGGGTCACAGCTCGGGGACGGGCCGCTCGGGCGTCCGGAACGCCAGCCGCCCGTCCTCGACGTCGACCGTCACCCGGCCGCCCTCCGCGATGCGGCCGTCCAGCAGCAGCCGGGACAGCTCGTTGTCGACCTCGCGCTGGATGGTGCGGCGCAGCGGACGGGCGCCGTACTCGGGCTGGTAGCCGCGCTCGGCGAGCCAGTCCACGGCCGCGTCGGTGAAGTCGACGGTGATGCCCTGCGCGTGCACCATGCGGCGGGTCTGTTCCAGGAGCAGGCTGGTGATCTGCCGCAGCTGCTCACCGCTGAGCTGGCGGAAGACGACGATCTCGTCGATGCGGTTGAGGAACTCGGGCCGGAAGTGCTCGCGCAGCGGGCGCAGCACCTGCTCACGGCGCGCCTCCTCGTCCGCCTCCGAGCCGCCGGCGCCGAAGCCGATGCCCGCGCCGCGCCGGGTGATCACGTCGGAGCCCAGGTTGCTGGTCATCACGACGACCGCGTTGCTGAAGTCCACCGTCCGGCCCTGGGAGTCGGTCAGCCGGCCGTCGTCCAGGACCTGGAGGAGGATGTTGAAGACGTCCGGGTGCGCCTTTTCCACCTCGTCGAGCAGGAGCAGCGAGTACGGGTGCCGGCGCACCACCTCGGTGAGCTGGCCGGCCTCCTCGTGCCCGACGTAGCCGGGCGGGGCGCCGACCAGGCGGCTGACGGTGTGCCGTTCCTGGTACTCGCTCATGTCGAGCCGGACCATCCGGTCCTCGCTGCCGAACAGCGCCTCGGCCAGTGCCCGCGCCAGTTCGGTCTTGCCGACGCCGGTCGGGCCGAGGAAGAGGAAGCTGCCGATGGGCCGGTCGGGGCTGGAGAGCCCGGCGCGGGAGCGCAGTACGGCGTCGGAGACGACCCGTACGGCCTCTTCCTGGCCGACCACCCGCTCGTGCAGGTGGGACTCCAGGCCCAGCAGACGGTCCTTCTCCTCCTGGGTGAGGCTGCTGACCGGGATGCCGGTCTGCCGGGACACCACCTCGGCGATGGACTCGGTGCCGACGACCAGGTTCAGGCCCTCGTCGGCCTCGCCACCGCCGTCGGCCTCGGTGATCCGCTGCTTCAGTTCGGTGATCCGGTCGCGCAGCTGCAGGGCCTGCTCGTACTGCTCGGCCGTGACCGCCTGGTCCTTGTCCCGGATCAGCTGGTCGACCTCGCGCTCCATGGCCCGCACGTCCGTGCCCTTGGTGCGGGCCCGCAGCCGCACCCGGGCGCCGGCCTGGTCGATCAGGTCGATCGCCTTGTCCGGAAGCCTGCGGTCGGTGAGGTAGCGGTCGGACATCTCCACGGCCGCCACCAGTGCCTCGTCGGTGTAGCGGACCTGGTGGTGGGCCTCGTAGCGGTCGCGCAGGCCGCGCAGGATCTCGATGGCGTCGGCCGGGGTCGGCTCCGGGACCAGGATCGGCTGGAAGCGGCGGGCGAGGGCCGCGTCCTTCTCGATCCGACGGTACTCCTCCAGCGTGGTGGCGCCCACGATGTGCAGCTCGCCGCGGGCCAGGGCCGGCTTGAGGATGTTCCCGGCGTCCATCGAGCCGCCCTCGCCGCCACCGCCCGCGCCGACGACGGTGTGCAGCTCGTCGATGAAGATGATCAGCTGGTCGGAGTGGGCGCGGATCTCGCCCACGATGTTGTTCATCCGTTCCTCGAAGTCGCCCCGGTAGCGGGTGCCGGCGACCACGCCGGTCAGATCCAGCGCGACCACCCGGCGCCCGACCAGCACGTCGGGCACGTCGCCGTCCGTGATGCGCTGCGCCAGCCCTTCCACCACGGCGGTCTTGCCGACGCCCGCGTCACCGATGAGCACCGGGTTGTTCTTGCCGCGACGGGAGAGCACCTCGACGGTCTGCTCGATCTCCTCCTCGCGTCCGATCACCGGGTCGATCCGGCCCTGCTGGGCCAGGTCGGTGAGGTCGCGGCCGTACTTGTCCAGGGTCGGCGTGTTCGTGGACCGCGGCCCCTCCGAGCGGCCGGCCATCGCGGTGTCCGGCGTCTCCGTCGGCAGGCCCGAGGGGGCGAACCGGGCCGCGTTCAGGATGTGCCCGGCGGCCGAGTCCGGGTTGGCGGCCAGGGCGCTGAGCACGTGCTCCGGGCCGATGTACCCGGTGCCGGTCGACCGGGCGAGTTCGTGTGCGTCCAGCAGGGCGCGCTTGACGGCCGGGGTGAGGGAGAGGGAGGTCGGCGGCGGGACCTCACCCGGCGGGTGCTGCACAGGACCGGTCCGCTCGTCGATCTGCGACGCCATGGCGTCGGGGTCGGCACCGGCCCGGCTGAGCAGGCCCCGGGTCGGCTCGGCGGAGAGCGCGGCCCGCAGCAGGTGCTCGGTGTCCAGGTCCCGGCTGCCGTGCTCGGCGGCGTACTGGGCGGCGCCGCGCACCAGCTCCCGGGCGGGCTGGCTGAGCAGCCGGCCGATGTCGATCTGCCTCGGCCTGGGCCCGCCGAAGAAGCGTGCCAGGAATTCCGCGAACGGGTCACCTTCCGGGCCCATGAAGCCGCTGGTCATCGTTTCCGGTCCTCCGCTGCCTCGCTGATCGACGTGCCGGGGCCGGGTAACCCGGTCGGGGTGCGCTCATGCCCAACATGACACGTTCTGTTCCGGCGGGCATGTCCGAGAACCCCGCCCCCGGCCCGCCTCAGAGGCCGTCGCGCGAGGTCAGCACCCGCGGACCGGTGTCCGTGACGGCCACCGTGTGTTCCACGTGCGCCGCCCGGGAGCCGTCGTTCGTGCGCAGGGTCCAGCCGTCGGGTGCGCAGTGGTAGTCGTCCCGGCCGCCGCCGATCAGCATGGGCTCGATGGCGATGACCATGCCGTGGCGCAGGGGGAGCCCGCGCCCCGGCCGGCCCTCGTTGGGCACCCCCGGGTCCTCGTGCATGTGCCGGCCGATGCCGTGGCCGCCGAAGTCCTCCATGATGCCGTAGCCGCCCCCTCGGCACACCGTGCCGATGGCGTGCGCGATGTCGCCGACGCGGTTGCCGACGACGGCCGCCCCGATGCCCGCCGCGAGGGCCCGCTCGGCGGTCTCGATCAGCGTCACGTCCGCCGCGCGCGGGGTACCCACGACGAAACTGACCGCCGAGTCGCCCGCCCAGCCGTCGAGGGTCGCGCCGCAGTCGATGGAGACGAGGTCGCCGTCGCGCAGCCGGTAGCCGTCCGGGATGCCGTGCACGATCGCGTCGTTCACCGACGCGCAGACGACGGCCGGGAACGGGGTCTGCGCGAAGGAGGGGCGGTAGCCGAGGAACGGCGAACCGGCGCCCGCCTCCCGCAGCACCTCGCGGGCCACCGCGTCCAGCTCCAGCAGGGACACGCCCACGTCCGCGGCCTGCCGTACGGCGGTCAGGGCGCGTGCGACCACCTGGCCGGCGGCGTGCATGGCGTCGATCGATGTGTCTGTCTTCAGTTCCACCATGCCAATTACTATACCGGTATTTGAATTGGGTCCATCTCGGGGGACCGGTATTACAATGACGGCATGGTGCGCACCCCTCTCACCCCCGAAGAGCGCGAACGCGGCGAGCGGCTCGGCAGGCTGCTCCGCGCGGCCCGCGGAGACCGGAGCATGACGGAGGTCGCTGCCGAGGCCGGCCTCTCCGCCGAGACGCTGCGCAAGATCGAGACCGGCCGGGCGCCCACCCCGGCGTTCTTCACGGTCGTCGCGCTGGCCCGCGCACTCGGGCTGTCCATGGACGAGCTGGCCGGGCGGTGCTCGCTCGCGGGAGTCTGAGACCGCCTCAGCCGCCCCACCGGCCCCCTCACTCACCCACAGGAGTGCGAAAACCGCTCGACGCCGCGCCCTGACGACGATGGTCTTGGCAAGCCCGCCCGGACGGGCTTACGTTCGTCCCTCTACGGCCTGTTCTACGGGCGTAGAGGCTCTGACGTCGTGTCGAAGGAGCAGCTCATGGCCAACGTCGTTCGTGCCGCTCTCGTCCAGGCCACCTGGACCGGCGACACCGAGTCCATGGTGGCGAAACACGAGGAGCACGCCCGCGAGGCGGCCCGGCAGGGGGCCAGGGTCATCGGCTTCCAGGAAGTCTTCAACGCCCCATACTTCTGCCAGGTCCAGGACCCCGCGCACTACCGCTGGGCCGAGCCCGTGCCCGACGGGCCGACCACCCGCCGCATGCAGGCACTCGCACGCGAGACCGGCATGGTGATCGTCGTCCCCGTCTTCGAGGTCGAGCAGTCGGGCTTCTACTACAACACGGCGGCGGTGATCGACGCCGACGGCACCGTCCTCGGGACGTACCGCAAGCACCACATCCCGCAGGTCAAGGGATTCTGGGAGAAGTTCTACTTCCGTCCCGGCAACGCCGGCTGGCCCGTCTTCGAGACCGCCGTCGGCAAGGTCGGCGTCTACATCTGCTACGACCGCCACTTCCCGGAGGGCTGGCGGCAACTCGGCCTCGGTGGCGCCCAGCTCGTCTACAACCCCTCCGCCACCCACCGCGGCCTCTCCGCCCACCTGTGGCGGCTCGAACAGCCCGCGGCGGCCGTCGCCAACGAGTACTTCATCGCCGCGATCAACCGCGTCGGGCAGGAGGAGTACGGCGACAACGACTTCTACGGGACCTCGTACTTCGTCGACCCGCGCGGCCAGTTCGTCGGGGAGACCGCCAGCGACACCAAGGAGGAACTCCTCGTCCGGGACCTGGACTTCGGCCTCATCGAGGAGGTGCGGCAGCAGTGGGCCTTCTACCGCGACCGCCGCCCCGACGCCTACCAGGGACTGGTGCGCCCGTGACCCGCGACCTGTTCGCCCGCCACCGGTCCGTCCTGCCCGACTGGCTCTCCCTCTACTACGAGGACCCGCTGGAGATCACGCACGGCGAGGGCCGGCACGTCTGGGACGCCGCCGGCAACAAGTACCTCGACTTCTTCGGCGGCATCCTCACCACGATGACCGCGCACGCCCTGCCCGAGGTGACCAAGGCGATCAGCGAGCAGGCCGGGCGGATCAACCACTCCTCGACCCTCTACCTCAACCGGCCGATGGTCGAACTCGCCGAACGCGTCGCCCAGGTGTCCGCCATCCCGGACGCACGCGTCTTCTTCACCACCTCCGGCACCGAGGCCAACGACACCGCCCTGCTGCTCGCCACCACCCACCGGCGCTCCAACACGGTCCTGGCGATGCGCAACAGCTACCACGGCCGCTCCTTCGGCGCGGTCGGCATCACCGGCAACCGGAGCTGGTCCCCGACCTCGCTGTCCCCGCTCCAGACGCTCTACGTCCACGGCGGCGTGCGCACCCGAGGCCCCTACGCCCACCTGGACGACCGTGAGTTCATCGACGCCTGCGTCGCGGACCTCGAGGACCTCCTCGGCCACACCCGCCCGCCCGCCGCGCTGATCGCCGAGCCGGTCCAGGGCGTCGGCGGCTTCACCTCCCCGCCGGACGGCCTGTACGCCGCCTTCCGGGACGTGCTGCACGAGCGGGGCATCCTGTGGATCGCCGACGAGGTGCAGACCGGCTGGGGCCGTACCGGCGACCACTTCTGGGGCTGGCAGGCCCACGGGCGCGGTGGACCGCCGGACATCGTGACCTTCGCCAAGGGCATCGGCAACGGCATGTCCATCGGCGGCGTCATCGCCCGCGCCGAGATCATGAACTGCCTGGACGCCAACAGCATCTCCACCTTCGGCGGCACCCAGGTCACCATGGCGGCCGGCCTGGCCAACCTCAACCACCTCCTGGAGCACGACCTCCAGGGCAACGCCCGGCGCGTCGGCGGACTGCTCATCGAGCGGTTGCGGGCCGTCGCCGCCCAGGTTCCGCACGTACGGGAGGTACGGGGACGCGGGCTGATGATCGGCGTGGAGGTGACCCGGCCCGGCACCGACCGGGCCGACCCCGAAGCCGCGTCCGCCGTGCTGGAGGAGGCCCGCGCGGGCGGGCTGCTCATCGGCAAGGGCGGCGGCCACGACACCAGCGTCCTGCGCATCGCCCCGCCGATGTCCCTCACCGTCGCGGAGGCGGAGGAGGGCGCGGCGATCCTGGAACGCGCTCTGCGGAGCCTGTGACCACCGTGCACTGAACGACGGGAGGGGCCGCAACCGGCCCGGTGCCCTGCGGTGGCGCGACGGCCCTCACCACCGGGGCACCGCGCAGCGGCGACGCCGACGAGCAGGCCGGGTGGTCCGTTCCTCGCACCGTGCGCGGCCCGCGACCGACGAAGTGGGCCCTGACAGGAGGGAACAGCATGAGCAGCCGTACCGTCATCCGCGGTGGCCTCGTCATCACCGCGTCGGACGAGATCCACGCCGACGTCCTGATCGAGGACGGCCGCGTCGTGGCGCTCGCCGCGACCGGCACGCAGGCCGCGGCGGCCTTCACGGCCGGGCGGAGCGACCTGGTGGGCGGCCCGCCCGGAGGGTGGGGGAGGGTCGTCGACGCCACCGGCAAGTACGTGATCCCGGGCGGGGTCGACGGACACACCCACATGGAGATGCCCTTCGGCGGCACCTGTGCCGCGGACACCTTCGAGACCGGCACCCGGGCCGCCGCCTGGGGCGGCACGACCACGATCGTCGACTTCGCCGTCCAGAGCGTCGGCCACTCCCTGCGTGAGGGCCTGGACGCCTGGCACGCGAAGGCCGAGGGCAACTGCGCCATCGACTACGCCTTCCACATGATCGTCTCCGACGTGAACCAGGAGACGCTCAAGGAGATGGACCTGCTCGTGGAAGAGGGCGTCACCTCCTTCAAGCAGTTCATGGCCTACCCCGGCGTCTTCTACTCGGACGACGGCCAGATCCTGCGCGCCATGCAGCGCGCCGCCGGGAACGGCGGCCTGATCATGATGCACGCCGAGAACGGCATCGCGATCGACGTCCTGGTCGAGCAGGCCCTGGCCCGCGGGGAGACGGACCCGCGCTACCACGGCGAGGTCCGCAAGGCGCTCCTGGAGGCCGAGGCCACCCATCGCGCCATCAAACTCGCCCAGGTGGCCGGGGCCCCGCTGTACGTCGTGCACGTCTCGGCGGCGGAGGCGCTGGCCGAGCTGGCCCGGGCGCGCGACGACGGGCTGAACGTCTTCGGGGAGACCTGCCCGCAGTACCTGTTCCTGTCCACGGACAACCTCGCCGAGCCGGACTTCGAGGGCGCCAAGTACGTGTGCAGCACGCCCCTGCGCCCGCGCGAGCACCAGGCGGCCCTGTGGAGGGGACTGCGGACCAACGACCTCCAGGTCGTCTCCACCGACCACTGCCCCTTCTGCTTCACCGGTCAGAAGGAGCTGGGCCGCGGCGACTTCTCCAGGATCCCCAACGGCATGCCGGGCGTGGAGAACCGCATGGACCTCCTCCACCAGGCCGTCGTCGACGGACACCTCACCCGCCGCCGCTGGATCGAGATCGCCTGCGCCACCCCGGCCCGCATGTTCGGCCTCTACCCGAAGAAGGGCACCATCGCGCCGGGCGCCGACGCCGACGTGGTCGTCTACGACCCGCACGCCGAGCAGGTCATCTCCGCCGACACCCATCACATGAACGTCGACTACTCGGCCTACGAGGGCCGGCGCGTCACCGGCCGGGTGGAGACCGTCCTGTCGCGCGGCGAGGTCGTCGTGGACCGGCGGACCTTCACCGGCCGCGCCGGCCACGGCATGTACACCCCCCGCTCCACCTGCCAGTACCTCGACCGCTAGGGAGGCCGCCGTGGACTTCGGCATCGTCCTGCAGACCGACCCGCCCGCGTCGGCGGTCGTCGCTCTGATGCGCCGCGCGGAACGCAACGGCTTCCGCTACGGCTGGACCTTCGACTCCGCCGTGCTCTGGCAGGAGCCGTTCGTCATCCACAGCCGCATCCTGGAGCACACGCGGAAGCTGACCGTCGGGCCCATGGTCACCAACCCGGGCACCCGGACCTGGGAGGTCACCGCCTCCACCTTCGCCACCCTCAACGACATGTACGGCAACCGCACCGTCTGCGGCATCGGCCGCGGCGACTCCGCGATGCGGGTCGCGGGCCGCCGGCCCCACACCCTGGCCGCGCTCGGCCGGGCGATCGACGTCATCCGCGACCTCGCCGAGGGACGCGAGACCGAGATCGAGGGGCAGCCGCTGCGGATCCCATGGGTGAGGAACGGCAGGCTGCCGGTCTGGATGGCCGCGTACGGGCCGAAGGCCCTCGCCCTCGCCGGGCAGAAGGCCGACGGCTTCATCCTCCAGCTCGCCGACCCGTACCTGACTCAGTGGATGGTGAAGGCGGTGCGCACCGCCGCCGCGGACGCCGGCCGGGACCCGGACTCCGTCACCGTCTGCGTGGCGGCACCCGCCTACGTCGGTGACGACCTGGCCCACGCCCGCGAGCAGTGCCGCTGGTTCGGCGGCATGGTCGGCAACCACGTCGCCGACCTGGTCTCCCGCTACGGCGAGCACTCCGGCATCGTCCCCGAGGCACTGACCGCGTACGTCAAGGAGCGGCACGGCTACGACTACGGACACCACGGCCGTGCCGGTAACCCGTCCACCGACTTCGTCCCCGACGAGATCGTCGACCGCTTCTGCCTGCTGGGCCCGCCCCGGGCGCACATCGACCGGCTCCGGGCCCTCGGCGACCTGGGTGTCGACCAGTTCGCCGTCTACGCCATGCACGACGCGAAGGAGGCGACGATCGACGCGTACGGCGCGGAGGTCATCCCCGCACTGAACGCGTAGGCCCGGGGTCCGCCACGGCTCCGGAGCGGCGACGGAAGCGACTAAGGTCGCAACCTGCCCGGCCCAGTACCCACTTTCGTACGCGCTCTGGCCGTCACCAGAACACATGTGTCCCCGTGGGGTCCCGGCCACAGTACGGTGACTGGCGTGAAGTGCCCGATTCGGTGGTTGGGCCACGGTGCCGTTCTGGACATCCTTCTCGTCGTCGTGCTTGTGGTGTTCAACGTGTACGTGGCCGTGTGGAGTGGTCTGCCGGGGGAGGGGAGCCCCGGGCGCGGTCCGTGGGCCGGGCTCGCTCTTCAGGTCGTGGTGGCCTCGACCCTGCTGTTGCGCAGGACGCGGCCGTTGGCCGTGCTCGGCGTGGTCACGGTGGCCTCGTTCGTCATGTCGTTGTCGATGTGGCTGGCTCCGGGGTGGTGTCTGGCGTCGGCGGACGGCGCGGGGGTGTGGGTGCCCTCTGCCGCGCCCTTCGCCACGTACGGTGCGGTGATCTACTCGGCGCGCCCACGTGCGGCGTGGGTGCTGACGGGTGTGCTGACGCTGCTGGCCACGCGGTTGTGGGCGTTGTCGTTCGCGGTCACCGCGAGCGGACTGGTACTGACCGCTGTTCCGGCGCTGCTGGGCATCTACGTGGGAGCCCGGCGCGGACTGGTCGAGGCGCTGACGGAGCGGGCCGAGCGGGCGGAGCGGGAGCAGCTCCTCGTGGCGGAGCGGGCCCGTGCGGAGGAGCGGGTGCGGCTGGCGGGGGAGATGCACGACGTCGTGACGCACCGGGTGAGTCTGATGGTCCTGCAGACGGGCGCGCTGCGCATGACGACGACCGACGCGCGGGTGCGGGCCGAGGCGGAGGCCTTGCGGGCGACGGGGTGCCAGACACTGGAGGAGTTACGGGACCTGGTCGGGGTGCTGAAATCACCGTGGAGCGCCGCGACGGTGGTGGAGAACGCGGAGGGGGATGTGAGCGGGTCGGACCTGGACCTGGCGGTGCTGGTGGCACAGGCCCGGGCCGCGGGCACGGACGTGGAGTTCAACGAGGAGGGGGACGGGTCCGTGCCGGCGCCGGTGGTGGCGAGGACGGCGTACCGGGTCGTTCAGGAGGCGTTGGCGAACGTCCGCCGGCACGCTCCGGGAGCCTCGGCGCGGGTGGACGTGCGCTACGAGGTGGACCGGGTGCGGCTGCTGGTGCGCAACACCGCGCCGACGAGGCCGGTCGTCGCCGGTCCCGCGGCGGGCGTCCCGGGAGGTGGGCTGGAGTGGCTGCTCCGGCGGGTCGACCTCGTCGGCGGCACCTTCGCGTCGGGCCCTCTTCCCGGCGGTGGCTTCGCGGTGGAAGCCGTCCTGCCGATCTACGTGCCCACCACGAGGACGTGGATCAGGGCCGACGATCACCCTGCCCCCGGGCTCCGGGACTTCGACGGCTGACCGAGGCCCGGGGCGCCGGCCCGCCCGGTCCCCCGGGCCGCCGTCCCGCGGCCCGCCGGGGTCGCCGCCTCAGCGGCTGACGAGCCCGGCGTCGTAGGCGAGCAGGCCCGCCTGGGTTCTGTTGCTGCACCCCAGTTTGACGAGCATGCGCGAGACGTAGCCCTTGACCGTGGCCTCGCTCAGGAACAGCTTCGAGGCGATCTGGGCGTTCGAGAGTCCCTCGCCGAGGCAGGTGAGCACCTCCGTCTCACGGTCGGTGAGTTTGCTCGCCAGAAGCTTTGCGCGCTCCCGGGTGGCCTGTTCCTCGGAGGAGGCGGCGATCAGCCTGCGGGCGGCCACGGGAGAGAGGACCGCGTGACCGTCCGCCGCGACCCTTACCAGACTGATCAGATCCTCGGGCGGCGTCGACTTCACAAGAAATCCACTTGCGCCGCTGCGCAGTGCCCGCATCACGTACTGGTCCGCGTCAAACGTGGTGAGTGCCACAACTTTCGGCGGCTGTTCGAGTTTGGAAATGCGGTCGATGGCGGTCAGACCGTCGACGCCGGGCATACGGAGATCCATGAGGACGATGTCGGGGCGATGCCGTACCACGGCCTCCACCGCGGCCGCACCGTCATGGGCCTCGTCGACGACTTCGATATCTTCGGCGGACCCGAGAATCGTGCGCAAGTGCGCACAGACCATGGGTTCGTCATCGACGACCAAGACCTGGATTAATTTGTTCCCCATGTCGCGCAGTCTATCCAGGCCGCGCTCGCGCGATTGTCCCTGATTACGCTCGGCCGCTCGTGAGCTCCGTCGCGCACCGGCCGGGTGCACCTGCTGTGGGGGCCCGGACGCCGGTCGGACCGCAGGGACGAGGGCCACGGCGAGGGCGCCGGGTGTCACCGCTGCGGGGTGCGCCTGACGCCGAGCTGGCTGGTCGGACGGGGTTCGGTGGAGCGGAAGGGGGTCCGGCTCCCGGACGTGAGCGTGCGGTGCCGGCCGCTGGTGCGGCCCGACGGCCGAGGGCGGAGGCCGAAGGGCGGAACGTACTCCCCGGTGACGCCCGGCAGCGTGGCGGCCGGTGGTCGCACCCTCCGGATCCCGCCACGAGATCACACGGATCGCCGCGTTCGCCGCCGGACCCATCCAGCAACCGCCGCATGTCGCAAGGCCCACGAGTAGGGAGATGCCACATCGCGGTGCGACTTTCCTCGGTGGCCGTACCGACGTTCCCCGCTGCTGGGTGAGGAGTCTGAGGAGGTTTCATGGTGTTGGCGCCGCAACGGGGTGGCGGGCGAAACCGCCGCCTCCCGCGCGGGCCCTCGTATCCCGGTGGTCGGTCTCCCCCGTAATCGGCCACCGGGATTTTCTTGTCGGATTTCCCCGTCCTCGTTCAAAGGGGAATGAATTCGTCGTCCCGTCCCTTGCGTACTGGTGATACGGCGGAGCGGGAAATTGCGGAAGTGTTCTCGGTAGTGGGAAGTGACTTCCGGGACCAGTGACCGCATACCGGCGGCGCTGCCGATACCGGGGCCGCGACGCGGGAGGCCGGCCCGGGGAGTGCGCGCAGCGTCGATCGCCTCTGCAACCATCCCGCCCGCTGTGCCGGGGAGTTGGCCCGCGAGGCGAGGGTGTCCGGGCGGCACGGCGGTCGTGCCCGCCGTATTCCGGTCAGGGCAGTGGAAACCGGCCGAAGTGCCGGGAGTCCCGTGCGGGAGCCGCCCTGCCCGGGCCGGGGCGCGTGCGACCCTTGATTGTCCCCTTACGCCTGCCATATCGGTCCGTACGGGTACCGCGACCGACGGTATTCGCACGATGATCCGCACAGCGGCTCCCTCGGCGCGGCTCACCGGCCTGGCCGGACTCGGTCGGGACCACCGGACCGCAATTGTGTACTATCCCGCACACCCGGTCCGCAAGGCTGTGCGACGGCGGCGGTGAGGTGGGCGGCGTGATGGTTGCCATGGATATCCATTGCCGGCTCAACGGATACTTTAGTAGCGCCGTTTCGATCCCGAAGACCGTACGAAATCCAGGAGAAACCTGAAAAGATTAGGAGAGCAGGCTCGCCGGCCGCCGCAGCCGGGTGCCCAGGGCCGACACCCACTTGGAAGAGCGGGACCCCTACTCACCACCGGGAGAATCTATGCAGCCAGGGGCGGACAACCCGTGGTTTCCGGTACATGACAACCGTCCTGGCGGCATTCTGGGGAAGGCCGACTCGGAACCGGTGGCTGCCCTGGAGGTGAGCAGGAGCGGGGGAAGCGGTGCTCAGGGGGGTCGGGGGGAGGCGCGCAGCTTCCGGGTTCCGCAGCATTCCCGTGCGGCCGCCGTGTCGGCGGGTGGATCGGCGGCTTCCTTCGTGGCCGGTCTGCTCCACCGGGCCCGCCCGCTGGAACGCGTACAGGTGTACGGCGTGGACACGCAGGCGGACCCCGTGTCCGCCGAACGTCTTGTGGGCCTCGTGCCCGAGGGGATGCCGCTGCGGGAGACGACGGTGCGGGACGCCCTGGTGGAGGCGGGCGTCGGCAGGGGCCTGGACCGGGACACCGCCGCGGAGCGCACGGCGGAGGTGCTGGACGCCTTCGAACTGCGCGACACCGAGTTCGTCCCGACCAACCGGCTGGCGCCGGGCCAGCGTTCGCGCGTCGCGCTGGGTTGTGCTCTGCTTCCCCTGCCCAGGCTGCTGCTGCTGTGTGATCCGCTCGACGGGGTGGACGCCGCCTCCGAAGCGATCATCAGCCGTGCCATCAGCCGCTTCGCGGTCTCCACGGGCACGGTGGTGTTCTCCACCGGATCGACCGACGTCGTGGAACGGATCGCCGACCATGTGCTCCTGGTCCATGACGACCAGGTGGTGGATTCCTTCCCCTCTCCCCGGAGCTGACCGTGCCGGCCGTGTGCCACGGTCGTCAGGCGCAGTCGTCGCTTCGGCAGACCCGCTCCAGGGGGATTTCGCCGCGGCCGGCCGGCCTGAGAGAAGCGACAGCCGACGGCCCCGCCGCGATGGGACCCGCGGTGACGGAGAGCCCGGTGTCCGCCTGCCGCAGGAGAGCGACGGCCCGCAGGTGCAGGCTTCTGCGCTCCTCACGCGGTATGCCGGCGAGAACGGCGTCCCGGGCGGCCGGACTGCGGAACCCTCCCCGGTCGACCAGCCCGATCGCCCGCAACTCGCGCAGGCTCAACGCGACCGTCCCGGGGGAGATGCCGACGAGACGGCCGAGCGTGGCCTCCGCGGTGGTCCCGTCGAGGATCGCCAGGCCTCTGGCGACGGCCAGGACCGGGGGCTCCACCCGGCTCAGACAGCTCAGCACCGACCACCGGAACGCGTGACCGGCCACCGTGCCGACGGCAGCCCGTGGCCTGCCGCCGCCCTCCATGCCGGCGCGCAGGATGTCCTGGACGACGGCACGCACCAGCAGCGGACTGCCGCCGCTGATGCGGTGGACCTCCGGGGCGACACGCCGGGCGGTGGCCTCGTCGAGGTGCTCGCGCAGCACACCGGCCACGGCCTGACCGTTCAGAGCGCGAAGCGGCAGCCGGACCAGACCGGGCAGGCCCAGCACGCCGGCACCGAACACCGGCCTGTTCAGCCGCAGTCCGGTCCGCCAGGCCAGCACCACGGTCGCCGGTCCTGTGTGCAGCTCCTCCATCACGTGCCGCAGGCACTCCAGGGACGGGAGGTCCGCGTACTGCACGTCGTCGACCGCGATGACGACGGGACGCTCCTGGATCAGGCTCATCAGGGCACTGGTCAGCGACCGCCTGGTGCCGGCCCGCACGTGCTCTTCCCGCTCGGAATCCGGGTCATGGAGCAACGCTGTGAACCGCGCGGCATCGAGCTGGCGGGCGACGGTCTCGGGCAGCCCGGGGAGCTTTTCGGCACCGACGAGCAGTTGCTCGAACAGCGCCATGGGGGTGCGGCGCTCGCTGCGCAGACCGCGGGCTCTGAGCACCGTGAGGCCCTTGGCCACGGACCGCTCGACGGCGAAGTTGAGCAGCGTGCTCTTCCCCGACGCCACGGGGCCCGTGACGGCGATCACTTGACAGGGCCCGACTCCGGTTCCCGACACGGCCTCTCCCAGAAGAGCGAATTCGCCGGCCCTCTCGACGAATCTCATAGCTCAATTTCCTCCCCGTATGAGCCTGCCTGGGTCAATGCGCCGGGTCCTCGATGGCGAATCAACGAGACGCAAGTGAAATCGTATTTCGTCAGGCCTGGGCGGCCCGAACAATTCCCCCACAGAGCTCCCTCCGTAGCAAGTGCGTACATCAACTATGGCCGAATCCTGCTGGCCAGGTAGCCCCGAAAGAAGCCTCGGCGTCCACCAAGTGCAGCTCTCCGCGCACCGTTCAGCCCTACCTGCTGATGCGGCCGGTGTGATATGAGCGGGCAGATCCGTGCCCGCTGGCAAGGAGTAAGCAATTCCGGTTGCGGGCGCACGAGATCAAACGGACGTCGAACGCGATGAAATAGCACGCCACAACACGTCGATCCCCGCACCGTCGACGGCCGGACCACCTGGTGCGAGCAAGACGCGATCATGAAGATCGGTCACGCACGGACACCGTGGACGCCGGCCCCGCAGCCCGCCGCGCGACGACGCCGCCCACCGGGGCGGCGGTGGCCGGCCGGGTCCAGCCGTCGCGCCGGACCGTGGCCGGTCCGGCGGCTCCGGCACCGCGTTTCCGAAATCGTGCGATGCCGGCGGCGTGCGCGAGCCGGCCCGGGCCGCGCACGCCGTTCCTTTTGTTGCCCACGCCGTAACGCAAAAATCCAAGAAGCGGGCTGGGAAACAGCAGCAAAGGGACCGCACGCTTATCGGTGAATGGAAACCCCGGGAGGCATTTCGCGGCGCCCGTGCGGCGGCGTGACGTTTAGGGGATGGCTAGGGGTGGAGGAGAGCCACCGCCGCCGATAGCGTAACTGATCGGACGTACCGCTGTGGCAATGAATGTCTTCTTCCCGCAGCGCTCCTCATCCTCCCCGGGAAAACCGTCGTCCGCAGCCGCGCCGACGTGACCGACCCGCGCAGACCGCAGAGGACGACCATGGCGAGACATCCCGAAGCCGCTCTCCATCCTGGTGCCGAGATCACCGACGGCGGCCATCGGCCGAGTGGCGGGGGCAGTTCCGCCACGCTGATCATTCCGACGTTCAACGAAGCGGAGAACGTGGGGGAGTTGCTCGCGCGGCTCGCGGCCTGTCTGCCGGCGCAGGACCGGTACGACGTGCTGTTCGTCGACGACAGCACCGACGACACCCCGGCCGTCATCGAGCGGGCCTCGAGAGCTTGTCCGTTTCCGGTCACCGTCATGCACAGGGACGTCGCGGAAGGCGGCCTGAGCGGCGCTGTCGTCGAGGGCATGAAGGCCGCGACGTCCGACTGGATCGTGGTCATGGACGCCGACCTGCAGCACCCGCCGTCCCTGGTACCCGACCTCGTCGCCACCGGGCGGCGGACCGGAGCCGACCTCGTCGTCGCCAGCCGCTACGCGGGCGGCGGCAGCAACTCTGGGCTGTCCGGCCGCTATCGGATCGCCGTGTCACGCGGCTCGACGCTCCTGGCCAAGGGGCTGTTCCCTTCCGCGTTGCGCGGCATCAGCGACCCCATGAGCGGCTTCTTCGCCATCCGCCGCAGCGTGGTGCACTCCAGGGCGGACGTCCTGCGGCCCCTCGGCTACAAGATCCTCCTCGAGCTGGCGGTCCGCTGCCGCCCGCGAAACGTCGCCGAAGTCCCGTTCACCTTCCAGGAGCGCTTCGGCGGCGCGTCCAAGTCCACCGTGCGCGAGGGCATCCGTTTCCTGGCACATCTGGTCTCGCTGCGCACCGCCACGCACGGAACGCGCATGCTGGCCTTCGGGCTGATCGGCCTGACCGGCTTCCTGCCCAACCTGGGGGTCCTCGCCGCGCTGACCGCGCTGGGCATGCACTATCTGCCGGCCGAGATCGTGGCGAACCAGTTCGGGGTCCTGTGGAACTTCGTCCTCATCGACCTGCTCCTCTTCGGCGACCGCCGCGGACACCGGTCCTTGGGCAACCGCCTGGGCCGCTTCGCGCTGCTGGCCAACACGGACCTGGTGCTGCGCGTCCCGCTGATCGCGCTTCTGGTCGGCGGCGCGCACATGGGGGTGCTGCCCGCCACGGCTCTCGCCCTGCTGGCGACGTTCGTCCTGCGTTTCCTCGGTACGGAACTACTGGTCTACCTGCCCCGACGTGGCAGAGGCCGGCAGGACCGGCCGGCGGCGGCGCGGCAGCGGGAGACCACCTAGGGGAGCCGGGCGAAACACGCACGAGCGGGGACAGGCGCCCGGACGGGGCCTCCCCGCAGCCGTGTGTCCGCTCTCCCGGGCGGCGCGGACACGGCGCCGGTGACGGTGGCGGTCGGGGAGGGAGGAGGCTACCGCTCGGAGACGGTGAGCAGTTCCGACACGGTCCGGGCGACGACCGGGCTGGTGAGCATCTCCGTGTGCCGGTCCCCGACAGAGATCTCCCGCGCCACGAGCCCGGCTTCCGGGAGCAGCAGAGCGGCTCGGGTGCGGTTGAGTCCCTTTCCGGGGCTCGACGAACACAGCGCGGTGCAGTGGGACCACACCGGGGTCACGTCGTACGCTTCGGCGAGGGCCAGCACGGACAGCCGGTCCGCGGCCCGGTTGAGGCTCTCGGCCGCCGCGCGGGCCCGGGCTCCGGACCGGTCCGCCGCGCGCAGGAAGACCGACCGCAACCGGACGGCCAGGGCCGCCGGGTCGTCGTAGTACCGCTCCGCCTCGACGTCCAGAGCCTGTTCGAGCCGAGTGACTTCCTCGGCGCTCCGCAGTTGCGGGTCGTCGGCCACCATGCGGTGGAACTCGCTCACGACCAGGTCCGTGTCGACCAGTTCCGGATCGAGGAGCAGCACGGACGGAGGAGGCTGCCCCGGGCCGCCGAGGGCCTCGGCGAGCGCGCCGGTCAGTACGGATCCCACCCGGTGGCCCAGTACCGCGCGCACCGTGAGTCCGCTGCCGCGCACCGCCTGAGCCCAGGGCTCGACGTAAGCGGCGAGACCACCGTCCCCGAGGGGCGCGCCGGCCTGTTCCACGGCATGCCAGACGGTGTGCGCGGTGTTGAGCAGCGGAATGAGCTGCCGGAACCCGGGCGCGTTCCCGCCGGACGGCATGTCGACGGCGAGAACGAGTCCGCCGGTTGTTCCGGGCCGTGACTGCTCCCAGAGTTCATGACCGCGCATGGTGTTTTCCCCATCCCTCGACGCCGTGGCACGGTGCGGCTTCACATCCCGCGCAAGGACGAGGCAGGCAGACCGGAACGGTGGCGTCAGGAAGGGGATCCAACGTTCCGGGTTCCGGCTGCCGTGACCGGCCGATCGGCCGGTCACCACTTCAGGCTAGGGCGGGGGAGGGGGCTCGAGTACCCCTACCGATCCCTTATCAGCGGGCGATCCAACCCCGGTTCCGCGCCAGTGCGACGACACACTCGCGGACCTGCTTGATCTGGTCCGCCGTGAGGGTGCCCGACGAGCCGAGCAGGGCTTCCGTGAGTTCGGCGCGGAACAGCGCGGCGTCCGTCGCGTCGTTTCCACCGGCTTCCCGGACGTCCTGCCGGTCGTCCGGAGAGCCGGCCGGACGGGAGGGCAGCCGAATCGCCGTCGGCTGGTGGACGAGGCGGATCTGTGAGGCCTTGGGTCCCTTGTCCCCCTGCTCGAGGAAGAACTCGACCTCGCGGCCTTCCTGGTAGAGGTACTTCTCGTCGAGCAGGTCGTTCGCGTGCATGAAGACGTCCTCACCCGCCTCCGCGGGCGCGATGAACCCGTAGCCGCGGACCTCGTCGAACCGCACAACCTTGCCTGTCATCAACACAGCACACACCTCCGACATCAGAACCACTACAGCGGAGGGGCTCCACACGGAGCACACCTCGAAGGGGAACCTACAGTGCCGCGCGGTGCGGCCTGCGGGCGCTTCCGCCCGATCGGCTCGGTGCCGCGGGGCGAAGCGGAACCCGGTACCGGCGGCGCGGCAGTACGTCCGTGGGCGAACGGCGGCCCACGGACGCGGACCACGTCCGGGCCCGCCCGGCGACGAAGCCCGACGCCGGCCGCCGGAGTCCGGGGCCGCCGCCCTCGACCACCCGGAGCGTACGGCGGGCACCGGCCCGGTGCTTCAGTCATTTCGGGACCGGGTCGCGCCACCCCGCGGCCGCCCGGCAGCGATCGTTCCCGACGGGGCGAGCGGTGGCAAGACATTATCCGAGGGCGCGCGGGGGAACTTCGGGTCGACGACCCGCCGGAATTGCCCGGGCAGTCCCCTTGAGAGCCTGCTGATCCATTGAGTCGAAGGTTGCTCGGGCATGCGTTGATTTGCCCGGGGTGGGTCTGCTGTCGCAGCTCTGTTGCCGCACCGCGTTCGGCTGCGTTCGGTAGTGACTGCGAGTGGGTACACGCAGGCCGAGGGAGAGACGCGGATATCGGGTCCCGCGAAAACAGGCCATTTCAAATGGTAATCGCGCAGCGTGATTGCAGGCGGAGTGGACCGCGCGGAGGGGCGTGACGGCCGGGGCGCGGTGAGAGCGCGTCGCTGGGGGAGAGGCTAGACGGAATGATCTATTCCGAATTGGCGGACGTTCCGTTTCGGGCCGCCGAACGCTCCTCGGGGTCAGCCCGCGCTCTTGGAAGTCTGCCCTTGGCAAGCCTCTGACCTGCTGCATTGACGCGAGAGTCGGCATGGCACGCCGACGTGTGACGCTACCTGGCGGACATAAGCGGAATTCTCCGTTCGACCCTTAGAGGCCGGGCGGGTGCCTCGACTATCACATCAGGTGCCGAACAGGGAAGGGCTGAACGTTCCGAGCTGCGCAAGATTTAGTCGGCCCCGTCACGTCTTTCGGGGCTACCTTGGCAACCGGAATGAGTCATAGTTAATGCTATTGTGCTCCGGGTAGCCCCGAAGGGATGTTCATTGAGAGAGCCCGGTCGCCGGGCGTTGTGGTGAACTTCACCAAGAAGACCACCTGAGCAGGTTCATTGGGTGGTCCGGAGTCGGAAGAGATGCCTGAGGCAGGCTTTAATGCCTTGAACGGGGAGGTAATCTTGATATGAGCTTGGTTGAGCGAACCGATTCTTTAACGCTTCTTGGTGAGATGGCGAGAGAGAACGCCGACAAGCCTTCTCGAGTCGTCCTCGTCAGAGGCCCGGTGGCCACCGGAAAAAGTGAGCTGCTGAATCACGTCGCCGAGGAGGCGGAGACCGCCGGCGTCATGGTCCTCGCGGCGACGGGCCTGCGTGCGGAACGACGCACGCCCATGGCGGTGTTCGCGCAACTGCTGCTCGGCGGCCGACTTCCGCAGCGGGAAACGGAACGAGTGGAGAAGCTGCTCGACGACGCCCGTTTCACCGCGATGCTGCGGGACTGCGACTCGGAGCGGGAAGAGCACGTCAAGACCCACGTGATGCGGTCGCTGACCTCGACGCTGGCGAGCCTGGCGCAGGAGCGGCCGCTGGCCGTCATCGTGGACGACACCCAGTACGCGGACATCCCGTCCCTGCAGTGCCTGCAGTACGCGATGCGCGACCTGCGTACCAAGCCCGTCCTGATCGTCCTCGCGGCGAGCACGGGACCGCGCCCCGCCCGGCCGCTGTTCGGCGCGGAACTGCTGCGCCACCCCCGCCTCACCGAGCTGCGCACCAGCACGCTCAGCGAGCGGGCCGTGGCCGGGATCCTGGAGGACAGCCTGTGCGACGCGGCCGCGCGGGGCCTCGCCCCGGCCGCCCACCGGGCCACCGGCGGCAATCCGCTGCTCGTCCGCGCCCTCGTCCACGATCTGCGCACCGACGACGGAGACGGGCGGGACGGCCCTCGGACCAGCGGCACACCGGTGACCGGTCACGCGTATCAGCAGGCCGTACTCGGCTGCCTGTACCGCAGCGAGCCGGAGGTGCTCGCCGCCGCCCGCGGCCTCGCGGTCCTGGACCGGGCCGCGACCGAAGGCCTCCTGGCGGACCTGCTCGACCTCGCCCCCGACATGGTGGTGCCCAGCCTGCGCGAACTCGAGGCGACCGGTCTCGTCGAACGGGAGGGGGAACGCCGGTCCTTCCGCCACCCGGCCGCGCGGGACGCCGTCCTCAGCGACATGGAGCCCGCCGAACGCGTCTCGCTGCACCGCCGCGCCGCCGACCGCCTGCGCCGGCTCTGTGCCGAACCGCAGGTCGTGGCACGGCACATCGTGGCCTCCGGGCACGTCGATGACGCCCAGACCGTCGACGTGCTGTGCGAGGCCGCGCGCCGGGCCCGAGGTGCGGAGGACGCCTCCTTCGCCGTCGCGTGCCTGCAACTGGCCGACCGGGCCTGCGGCAACGGGCCACGCCGCAGCGCCATCCTCGGACAGCTCACCCGGCTCGTGGAACGGCTGAGCCCGACGACGGCCGGCTCCTGCTTCACCGCGATGCGCACCGCCTTCGACGAGGGCTGGCTCGCCGACCAGGAGACGCCCCTGCTCATCAAGGGTCTGCTGTGGCAGGGGAACTTCCAGGACGCCGCGGACGTCGCCCACAAGTCACGCGGTGTCTACGGCAGTCGGTCGACGGCGGAGACCTACCTGGCCAGCGGCGCCGTACGCACCACCTATCCCGCCCTGCGCGAGCACTTCCTGCCCGACGACAGTTCCACGCCGCCACCGGTCCTTGGCAACGATGCCATCGCGGCCCGTGGCGCCGACCCCGCCGTCAAGGCCGGCACCGCCCTGCAGGTCATCCTGACCAAGGGCTGCGACGCGGGTGCCGCCGACCGCGCCGAGCACCTGTTGCAGGGCACCCGCCTGAGCGACGTCACCCTGGAGCCGCTGCTCGGCGCGCTGTCCGTGCTGGTCTACGCGGACCGGCTGGCGGTGGCGGCGCACTGGTGCGACGCCCTGCTGGGGGAGGCGACCCGCCTGGGCGGCCCCGGCTGGCAGGCACAGCTCTCCGAGTCCCGGGCCAGGATCGCGCTGCGGCAGGGCAACCCGGCCGACGCCATCCGGTACGCCACGGACGCCCTGGGCTGGATGCCCGCGCACCACTGGGGTGTCGCCCTCGGCTCGCTGCTGGCCACCCTGGTTGCCGCGCACACCGCGATGGGCGAGTACGAGAAGGCCGAGGCATATCTGGACGGACACGTTCCGGACCTGGTCCACGACACGTGCCACGGCCTGGAGCTGGTCTACGCGCGTGGCCAGTACTACGCGGCCACCAACCGCCCGCATCCCGCCCTGGACGACTTCCTCACCTGCGGGGAGCGCATGCAGCGATGGGGCGTCGACCAGCCGTCCCTGGTGCCGTGGCGCTCCGCGGCCGCCGAGATGCACCTGCGTACCGGCGGAAAGGCAGAGGCCGAGAAGCTGGCCCAGGAGCAGCTGGCCAAGTGCGGCCCCGGACAGTCCCGCACCCGGGCGCAGTCCCTGCGGGTCATGGCCGAGGCGGCTGGGCTGCGGCGCCACCACCACCTGCTGCGCGAGGCCGTCGAGGCGCTCGAACCCTGTGAGGACCGACTCGAACTGGTGCGTGTCCTGGGGGCGCTCAGCCGTTCCCACCACGCGCTGGGCGAACTCGGGCAGGCCCGCATGATGGCCCGCAGGGCCTGGCACATCGCCCGCGACACCCAGGCGGAAGCGCTGTGCTCGCAGCTCCTCCCGTACGGCGGTGAGAACGGCCCCGAGCAGCAGGCCGCGGCGGGGGAGAGCAGCGCGACCGAACTGACCGACGCGGAGCGCCGCGTGGCGAGCCTCGCGTCCTTCGGGCACAGCAACCGCGAGATCGCCAGGAAGCTGTTCATCACCGTCAGTACCGTCGAACAGCATCTCACCCGGGTCTACCGGAAACTCAACGTGTCACGACGCAGGGACCTGCCGCACGACCTGCTGGCCGACACCGCCTGCTGACCCGGGCGAACGCGCGAACCACATCCGACCGCGCGGGGTACGAGGAGACCGGGCCGGGGGGGGGGGGGGGGGGGGGGGGGGGGGGGGGGGCCCCCGCCCCCCGCCCCCCCCCCCCCCCGGCCCGGTCTCCTCGTGTGCCAGGACGCCCGTGACGGCCCCCGTCGGCAGGAGCGATGAGGGGGTGGTCAGGGGTTCACCTGCCCCACCGTGCCACGGCCATAATCGGAAGTGCAGCGAGAACGCGCCGTGTGCTGGAGACGGGCCGATCGCGGTCCCTCTTGCCGTCGCCGGATCCCGGCCCTTCGCGGCCGTTCGAACAGGAAAACGCCGGGCCGGCCCCCACCACGGTCAGAGGAGTATCCGTTGGTTGCCGTCAACGGGGGTTTGCGCTCTTTCCCCACCGCATCCGTCACCATGCTGGGACCGGACTTCCCCTTCATGTACGACGACTGGATAACCCACCCGGCAGGCGTCGGACGCCTGCCGAAGGACGCGCTGGGCACGCCGGTCGCGGTGATCGGCGGGGGCGTGTCGGGCCTCGTGGCCGCCTACGAACTCATGCGTCTCGGACTGCGGCCGGTGCTCTACGAGGCGGAGCAGATCGGCGGCCGGATGCGCTCGGCTCCGTTCGAGAACCGGCCCGACGTCACGGCCGAGCTGGGCGCCATGCGCTTCCCGAGCTCGGCGACCACGCTCCACCACTACGTGAACCTCGTCGGGCTCGAGACACGGCCCTTCCCCAACCCCCTGACAGCCGCGAGCGGCAGCACCGTCATCGACGTGGGCGGGCTCCAGACCTACGCCCGCGACGCCGGGGACCTCCCCGACGTCTACCAGGAAGTCGGGATGGCCTGGGACAAGGCGGTGCAGGAGAGCGCCGAGTTCTACGCCATGAACGACGCCATCCGCCGCCGGGACACCACCGCCATCAAGGCCATCTGGAACCCGCTCGTACGCGCGCTGGACGACCAGTCCTTCTACGGGTTCATCGCCGGATCACCGTACTTCCAGTCGTTCCGCCACCGGGAGATCTTCGGGCAGGTCGGTTTCGGAGCGGGCGGCTGGGACACCGACTTCCCCAACTCGATGCTGGAGATCCTGCGCGTCATCTACACCGGCGCCGAGGACGACCACCAGCTCATCGTCGGCGGTTCCCAGCAGCTGCCCGAGCGGCTGTGGCGCCTCGCCCCCGACGACATCGCCCACTGGCCGGCGGGCACCTCCCTGGAGGCGCTGCACGGCGGTGCCCCGCGCGGTTCGGTCGCCCGGATCGAACGCGCCGCCCGCGGCATCACCGTGCACGAGTCCAAGGGCGGCGCCCGCACCTATCCCGCGGCCGTGTTCACCCCGCACAAGCGCACGCTGATCACCAACGTCCGGTGCGCCGGCCACCTGCTGCCCGGGCCCGTGTGGTCGGCGGTGGAACGCAGCCACTACATGGGCTCCTCCAAGCTGTTCGTCCTCGTCGACCGCCCCTTCTGGCGCGCGCGGGACGAGAGGACCGGACGCGAGGTGATGAGCACCACGCTCACCGACCGCATGCCGCGCGGCGTCTACCTCTTCGACGACGGCCCCGACCGTCCAGGTGTCATGTGCCTGTCGTACACGTGGAACGACGACTCCCTCAAGATGGCGCCGCTCACCGCCGAGGAACGGCTGGACGCCGTCCTGGAGGCGCTGGCCGACATCTACCCCGACGTGGACATCCGGTCCCGGATCATCGCACCACCGCGCACCATCACCTGGGAGACCGAGCCCCGCTTCATGGGGGCCTTCAAGTCCAACCTGCCCGGCCACTACCGCTACCAGCGCCGCCTGTTCACTCACTTCATGCAGGACGAGATGCCCCGCCACCACCGGGGCCTCTTCCTCGCGGGCGACGACGTCTCCTGGACGGCGGGCTTCGCCGAGGGGGCCGTCACCACCGGCCTCAACGCCGTGTGGGGCGTCGTCAACCACCTGGGCGGCGGCACGCCGCCCGGCAACCCCGGGCCCGGCGACCTCTTCCACGAACTGGCCCCGGTCGAACTGCCCGACGCCTGACGGGAACAGGACGTGATCGGGGCAGCTTAGGGGTTCCCCCGCCGGCACCGCCTGCCTACGGTCGGCGTGCACCCGCAGTGGCACCGGTCGCGAACGAGGAGAGAGATGAGCGAAACACCCGAGTCCGAGACCTGGCGCCTGAAGGTCGACCGTTCCTTCTCGCCACGCCGGGACCCCGGGCCGATCGACCTGCGCCGCTACTACGTGCAGCCGGCCTACGCGGGCCTGCCCACGTTCATGGGTGTGCCGCTGGCCCTGACACAGGAGGACCTGCGCGCCGGCAAGGTCGACGTCGCCGTGGTGGGCTGCCCGGTGGACTCCTCCACGGGACACCGCGGCGCCGCGTTCGGACCCCGCGCGATCCGGGCCGACGAACGGTACATGTACAGCACGCCCGAGGGATACATCCACTCGGCCACGCGGATCAACCCGTTCAACATCCTCAAGGTCGTCGACTACGGTGACGCGGCCACCGACCCGTTCGACGTCGCCCGCTCCATGGAGCCCATCCGCGGCCTGGTCCGGGAGATCGCCGAGGTCGGTGCGGTACCGGTGGTCCTCGGCGGCGACCACTCGCTGCTGTGGCCGAGCGTCGGCGGGCTGTCCGACGTACACGGACACGGCAGCATCGCCGTCGTCCACTTCGACGCCCACCCTGACTGCCACGACGAGATCTTCGGCCACAAGGCCACCCACACCACGCCGATCCGGCGACTGCTGACCGACGAGCGGCTGCCCGGGCCCAACCTCATCCAGGTGGGCCTGCGCACCGCCACCGGTCCCGACGACCAGCTCTTCAACTGGATGCGCCGGGCCGGTATGCGCTCCCACTTCATGGCCGAGGTCGAGCGCATCGGCTTCGCCGCCGTCGTGGACAAGGTCGTCGAAGAGGTCAAGGCGGTCGCCGACCACGTCTACCTGTCCCTGGACATCGACGTCCTCGACCCGGCGTACGCGCCCGGCACCGGCACGCCCGAACCCGCGGGTCTCACCACGCGTGAACTCTTCACCGGGCTGCGGCGCCTCGCGCACGAGACCAACCTGATCGGCATGGACGTCGTCGAGGTCGCCCCGCACCTGGACCCCGGCTACACCACCGCGATGAACGCCCGCCGGGCCGTCTTCGAAGCCCTCACCGGCCTCGCGATGAACCGGATCAAGATCTCCACGGAGAACTACGCCAACCCGATCGTGGCCGGCGAGGTGCGATTCCCCCTCGCCTAGGGGGTGTCCGGTGGGCCGGATACCTCGGCTCCGCCGTCCCCGGCACGACCGTACGCGGCCGGCCGCCGTGCCGCGCAGTGCCGCCGCGCCGCCGCGGCGTGACCGAGGACGGGACGTCTCCGTTCTCGGTCACTCCCGTTCCCGCCGACCTCTCGCCCACGCCTTCCCGCCGACCTCCAGTCCCCTTCGCCCACCCTCTCCCACGACCACGGACGGAACACAGCCATGACCTCAACCCTGTCCCCGGGGCGGGACGCCGACCAGTGGGTGCGCCGCTACCACCCGGCCCCCGACACCTCGCCCCGCCTGGTGTGCTTCCCGCACGCGGGCGGCTCCGCCAGCTTCTACTTCCCCGTCTCGGCGGCCCTGAGCCCCGGCGTGGACGTGGCCGCGGTGATGTACCCGGGCCGTCAGGACCGGCGCGCGGAACCGGGCATCGAGGACATCGCCACCATGGCCGACCGGGCCGCGGCGGCCCTGGTGCCCTTCACGGACCGGCCGCTGACGTTCTTCGGCCACAGCATGGGCGCCGTCATCGCCTTCGAGGTGGCCCGCCGCTTCGAGCGCGACGGCCGGGGCCCCGTCCACGTCTTCGCGTCCGGGCGCCGCGCACCCTCGGTGTTCCGCCCGGAGAACGTGCACCAGCGCGACGACGACGGCATCGTCGCCGAGATGAAGGCCCTCAGCGGCACCGACTCACGGGTCCTGGGCGACGAGGAACTGCTGCGCATGGTGCTGCCCGCGATCCGCAGCGACTACCGCGCCATCGAGAAGTACCGGGCCGAGCCCGGCGCCACGATCGGCGCCCCGCTCACCGTCCTGACGGGCGACGCGGACCCCCGCACCTCCCTGGACGACGCACGGGCCTGGGAGCAGCACACCACCGGCGGCTTCGACCTCAAGGTCTTCCCCGGCGGTCACTTCTTCCTCTCCGAGCGGGCAACCGACGTGCTGGCCGTCCTGAAGGAGCACTTCGCGGCCCGGTAGGCCGCGCACCGGCCGCCCGGCCCGATCGCGTACGAACGCCGGCCCGGCCCCGTACCAGGCCCTGGAGAGTGTTCCAGGACCCGCTACGGGGCCGGGCCGGCGTTCGTACGGGGAGGGCGGCCCCGGCGCGTGCCGCCCGCCGCCCTCCCGCCGTGTGCGTCGAGGTCAGTACAGGTGGCCCAGGCCGGGCCACGCCTTCGACCACGGCTCCTTGTTGCCGGTGCAGATCCACACCTTCGTGCCCGCCACCTGGTTGCCCTTGCCCGCGACCGTCGCGGCCTCGCGGACGTCGGTGAAACGTTCGAGCAGCTGCTCGCGGTCGGAGCCGACGAAGATCGTCGTGGTGGCGGAGTCCGCCGGAGCCCCGAAGTACCAGTAGCCGCGATGGGCGCTGTGGACCTCGGGCAGGCCGGACCCGGAGCCGAGATGGTCGAGCGCGCCGGCCTCCGTGTAGTACTCGGTGACGATCACGGCGCGGTCCCGTTCCCCGGCCGGGAGCGACCGCGCGGTCTTCTCCACCGCGTCCACCAGGTCGTCCCAGCCGACCGTCTCGGCGGCCTGCGGATTGTTCTTCGTACCCGCCACCGCCTCCTCTTCCGCGCGGGGCAGCACCGGCAGCGAGGTCAAGGCCGAGAAGACGAAGAGCAGTCCGATCACCGGCCAGCTCACCGCCCACCGCCACCACTTGGAAGGCGCGCCCTGCTCCATCCGCACGGCACCGGCGGCCCACAGCACGGGGAACAGCCCCGCCGCGTAGGTCGGCCGGCCGCCGCTCACCAGGAACAGCAGGAACAGGCCGGTGAAACTCCACCCGAGGAACCGGTACGGGCGCAGCTCGGGCGAGCGCAGCAGCTGCCACAGGCCGTACCCCAGCAGGGCCGCGAGCAGTACGCCGGCCAGGAAGAAGGCGACACCCACGTAGGCGACCGCTCCGGAACTCTCCCGCCGGAACACGTCAGCCATCTCCAGCTGCGGCCAGCCGTGGTCCGCCTGCCAGAGCAGGCCCGGTACGGCCGACACGACGACGACGGCCGCGCCCGCCCACAGCAGCGGGCGGCGCAGCAGCGGACGCGGCCCCACGAACAGGACGCTGACGGCCACCGCGAGCCAGAGGAAGAAGATGGAGTACTTGGCCTGCATGGCGACCGCGGTGACCAGCGCCGCGACGAGCAGCATCCTGTCGTCCCGGCGGCGCACCCAGGCCACCAGGAGCCAGCTGACCGCGGTCCACGCGACGATGTCGACGGTGGAGGCGGAGAGCGCGTGCCCGACGATCATGACGAGCGGGACCGACGCCCACACGGCCGCGGTACGCAGCTGCGCCCGCGTCCCGCCGCCCAGCTCACGGGCGATCAGCGCGGCGAAGAGCGTGCCGGCCGCGGAGAGGAGCGTCGACGGCAGGCGCAGGCCCACCAGCGAGCCGTCGAACAGCGCGTCCATCGCCGTGGCCAGCAGCGGCATCAGCGGTGGATTGTCGGCATACGACCAGCTCAGGCGCTGTCCGGCACCCAGGAAGTACAGTTCGTCGCCCTGGTAGCCCCAGCGGCCGCTGGTGACCAGCAGCAGCAACCCGAGCACGGCTGCGACGGCGGTCACCGGCTTCCAGGCGAGGCCGGGCAGCTCTGGGGCGGCGGCCGTCGTGGAGGACGGCCCGCCGCCGCTCCCGGCCGTGGGAAACGGTTTTCCCGATGGTTGGGTCGTCGTGGTCACGGAGTCCTCCCCGAAGCGGTCTGCCCGGGGCGCCGGCCGGCGAAGTCGGATCAGTTGGAGGACGTGGCCGAATCCGGCTGGTGCGCCCGGTGTCTGCAGGCCGAGCGTAGGGGCGGTGTCGGCCGGCGCAGCCCCCGTGAACACGGGTTCAGGGGCCCATAGGGGGCGGACGGGGGGCCTGACGAAAGTGTTGGTCCGCCGAACTTTGGTCGGCTGCGGTCACGACCTTATGAGGCTGGTCCGGCTCCCGCGGCGGCGGGAGGATTTCCTCAGGTCCGGACGGCGGGGAACACCGCACATCCCCCGTTGCGGTGTCGCCGTCCGGACCGATTCCTTGAGATCGCGACGCAGATCCTGGTGAAAGGCCGTCCAAGATGCAGCAGAAGACCGTTGAGTACTTGCAGTTCGCCACCTTGGTGATCGGGTCCTGGTGCGGCATCATCCCGATCATCCTCAAGATCATCGGCAATGACACCAAGGGCGCCTTCCTGCCCCTGCACCTGTCGGACCCCGCGTCGATGATCGTCGCGAGCATCGTCGCCGTCGCCGCCGTCGTCGGGATCTTCGCGCTGGACAAGGCGAAGCCCAAGAAGGCCGCGGCCGAGCACGGTGCCTGACGGGTCGGGCCCCGGGACTCCCCCGGACCGGGGCCCCGACCGCATTCGCGCTGCACGCCGCCGGACCTGCTCCGGCGGCGTGCAGCGCGCTGTTGACATGGAGTGAAAGGCCGCAGCGATGCAGCACACGACGCCCGACACGGGCTCGCAGCACACGGCCGCGGGCGATCCGCCCGCGGCCGGCCCGGCACCCGGCAGGCCCCCCGCGCCCGGCCGGGCCCCCACGGCCCTGCGGCTGCGACCGCCGGCCCACCGGGTGGATCCGCGAGCGGTGGCGTGGTGGACCTGGCAGGCGGTACTGAGCGCCCTGGGCGCGCTGGCCGTCGTGGCGGGACTGCTCGTCTGGCTGTGGCACCGGCTGCCGCCGGCCGCCGGCGTCGCGATCGCCGCACTGTCCGTGCTGCTCTCGGTCTTGTACGTCGTGATCGCGCCGCGCCGGCGGTACCGCGTGCACCGCTGGGAGACCACGGACGAGGCCGTCTACACCTCGTCCGGCTGGCTGTGGCGGATCGCCCGGATCGCCCCGATGTCACGCATCCAGACCGTCGACACCGCCCGCGGCCCGCTGCAACAGCTGCTGGGCCTCGCCACCGTCGTCGTCACCACCGCCTCCGCCGCGGGGCCCGTACGCATCCACGGGCTGGACCACGAGCGGGCCAAGGCGGTCGCGGACCATCTCGCGGCGACCACCCAGGCCACCCAGGCGGCGGACGGGGACGCGACGTGAACAGCCCGCCCAACACGCGCCGGGCCCCGGGCGCCCCCGGCCGGGCCCAGGCCGCCGGCGACGCGCCCGCCCCGGTGCCCGCCGACGGGAGCCGGCAGCCCGGCGGCGAGCCCTGGCGGCGGCTCGACAACCGGCTGCTGCTCGTCCAGCTCAAGTGGCTCGTCCCGCCCGCCCTGTCGACCGGGCTCTACGCCCTCGTCACCCTCGGCCGGCTCGACCGCGAGGCGTACATCCGCCTCGGCCTGCTCACCGGCGTCTTCCTGCTGATCATGCTGTGGCGGCTGGTGGAACTCCTCACCACCCGCTACCGCGTCGTCGGCGACATCCTCGACGTGCGCACCGGCCTCCTCGGCCGCCGCCGGCGCACGGTCCCCTGCGACCGGATCCGCGGCGTCGACCTCACCGCGGACCCCGTCCTGCGGGTCCTCGGCCTGGCCACCGTGAAGATCACCACCGCTCAGGGCGGCGGCGAGCAGGGCGACACCAGCCTCGAAGCCCTGCGCAGGGCGGACGCGGAGCAACTGCGCCAGACGCTGCTGCGCCGGGCCGAAGCGGCACCGGACACGGCCGGCGCCGACCGGACCGTGGCCCGCATGGACTGGGCCTGGCTGCGCTACATGCCGCTGAACTCCTGGGGTCTGCTCGCCGTCCTCGTCGTCGGCGGCTCCACCGTGCGCATCCTGGAGGGCTTCGGCATCCACCCGGAACGGGCCCTGCGGGCGGTCCTCGGGTTCCTCGGTGCCACCGGGCTGTGGGAGGGCATCGTCCTCGGCTCCCTCGCCCTGCTCCTCGTGGGATCGGTCACCGCCGTCGCCCTCGCCGCGGAGGAGTGGTGGGGCTACCGCCTGGAACGGGACGACAGCGACAACTTCGCCGTCCACCGGGGTCTGCTGACCACCCGTTCCCTCTCGATCGACGCGCGCCGGCTGCGCGGCGTCGAGGTCACCGAACCGCTGGCACTGCGCCTGGGCGGCGGCGCGTCCGTGGCGGCCGTCGCCACGGGCCTGCAGAAGTCCGAAGGCCTGGAGGCCAGCAGGATGCGCACCCTCAGCCCCGCCGTACCGCGCGCCCGCGCGCACGAGATCGCCGCCGCCGTCGTCGCGGAGCACCCGTCCCCGACCCTCGCCGCACTGCGCCCCCACCCGCGGGCCGCGCTGCGCCGCCGGCACGTCAGGGCCGCGCTCACGGTGCTCACCCCGTGTGCGCTGCTGGCGCTGCTCGGCACGCTCCTCACCCCCGTCCTGCTGCACATCGCGTGGATCTCGGCCGCGGTGCTGCTGCCCGCGGGCGGGCTGTTCGCACACAGCGGGTACCGCGCGCTCGGCCACTCCCTGCACGGCTCGCACCTGCTGACGCGCTACGGCACGCTGATCCGGCGGACCGTGGCGCTGCGGCGGGACAGCGTGATCGGCTGGGTGATCGTGCAGTCACCCGCCCAGCGCCGGTCCGGTCTGGCCACGATCCGGGTCACCACCGCGGCCTGCAAGAGCGGCGCCTTCCCCGTCCGCGACGTGGACCTCACCGACGGCCTGGCCTTCGCCGACGAGGCGGTCCCGGGGCTGCTCGCTCCCTTCCTGGAACGGAGCTGACAGGCCGGCCCCCGCCCGGCACAACGGCGGGGGGGGGGGGGGGGGGGGGGGGGGGGGGGGGGGGGGGGGGGGGGGGGTGTGGGGGGGGGGGGGGGGGGGGGGGGGGGGGGGGTTACCAGGTGTGGGTCACGGTGGCGGGGGCCGACGTGGTGTACAGCTCCCCCACCGCGCGCGGTTCGAACCGCGCTGCTGGACGGCGGTCCG